>NZ_JBEXXO010000007.1:0-321105 GCF_040630435.1 Streptomyces sp. NPDC005803
TCCGCATACTGGATGTATTCGGGCGTTCCGACAACGCGGCGAGGTGCCGTAGCTGTCGTCGTGCGCCCGCCAGGGATGACGGGACAGCCCTTAGGGGCGCCCGGCACACGACGACGCCCCGGCACGTGCTCGACATCCCTGGGGCGGGGAGACGGCCGCGGGCTCCGCGCACGCCGTGCGCGGAGCCCGTGCAGCCTTGCGGGGGCGGGAGGATCAGCCGGTGAAGATCTCGACGGCCGTCCAGATCGCCAGCCCCAGCATGCACACCCCGCCGATGCGCTGAACCGTCTTGAGCGGCACGCGCTTGGCGATGAACCGTCCCGCGAGGAGCGCCAGCGCCGATACGGACATCAGGGCGGCGGCGGATCCGATCGCGGTGGACCAGGCGCCATTGCTCGCGGCCAGGTTGGCCGTCGTGATCTGCGTGAGGTCGCCCCACTCGCTGATGAACACCGCCATGAAGGCGGTGGAGTACACCGGCCAGAAGCCGGTGACGGTCTTCGGGCCGCCCTCCTCGTCGTCCTCGCCCGCGTCGGCCCGCAGCAGCATGAACGCGCCGAAGGCGAAGAGGCAGGCCGAGACGAGCTTGACGATCCATCCGGGCAGCAGGCCGAGCAGACCGCCCGCTCCGACCGCGATGGCGACATGGACGATGAACGCGGACGACGTGCCGAACCAGACGTAGAGCGGACGCATGCGCGTGCCCATGGCCAGCGAGGCGAACATCGTCTTGTCCGGGAGTTCCGCGAGGAAGATCAGCCCGAAAGCGGTGATGATCGCCAGAGGGTCGAGATGCATTCCGGGTGGCTTTCTGTGGGAGCCGGGCCCCGGATCTTCCGCGAAGTGCCGCTCGGGCTCTTGGGAGGACCACTCGGCCCGGCATGACGGCACCGCCCACGGGGCGTGGGCGTGTCACACCTGACCGAAGGTCTCGCCCGCCCGCAATGATCCACGAGCCCGGCCACCGGGAACCCGGAGGCTCCAGTGTGTCGACGACCGGTTTGCAGGGCTACTCCCCTTCGCAGCCGTCAACGTTACCGCATGAGGTGTTCCGCCCTCACGCCCGGTGCTCCGGCACCCAGGCGCGGTCCAGGAAGTCCGCGATCAGCGGCGCGATCCGGGGGAGGTGGTCCTCCAGGGCGAAGTGGCCGGTCTCGAAGAGGTGCAGCTCGGCGTCCGGCAGGTCGCGCAGATAGGCGCGGGCGCCCGGCTCGGGGAAGAACATGTCCCTCGTGCCCCAGACGACGAGTGCCGGCGGGGTGTGCGTGCGCAGCCACTCCTGCCACCGCGGGTAGAGCGCCACATTGGAGTGGTAGTCGAAGGCCAGGTCCAGCTGGGGCTGGGCGCGGCCCGGCAGGTCCAGGAAGTGCTGGTCCAGGGTCCACCCGTCCGGCGCCACCAGTTCGGGATCGGCCGTGCCGCCCTCGTACTGTCCACGGGTGGCGGGCAGCGTCAGAAGCGAGCGCACGGTGGCGGCGGCGCCGGGGTGGTCAGCTCGCAGGGCGATGAAGTCGAGGGCCTGCTGCGACAGCCCCTCGGTATAAGCGTTGCCGTTCTGGACCACCAGTCCGGCGATCCATTCCGGGTGGCGGTCGGCGAGCCGGAACCCGACGGGGGCGCCGAAGTCGAACACGTACATCACGAACCGGGACAGCCCGAGCCGCCGTACGAAGCCCTCCATGATCTCGGCGAGCCGGTCGAAGGTGTACGTGAACGGGCCGCCGGTGGCCGAGGACTCCGGGGCGTCGCTGTGGCCGAAGCCGGGGTAGTCCGGGGCGACGAGCCGGTACTGGCCGCCGAGCGCGTCCATCAGCCGGCGGAACTGGTGCGAGGCCGACGGGAAGCCGTGCAGGAGCAGCATCACGGGGGCGTCGTCCGCGGCCCCGGCAGGGAGCGACTCGCGGTAGAAGACACGGACTCCGTCGACCTCGATGTGCCGGTGACGGATGTGCGGAACATCCCGAATCGCCATGTTCACATGCCTCCTTGGTGGCCCGATGCATTAGTTTTACGCAGGAGAGGCCTAACGCGTCAAGTGCGCGAGTTAGCATTAGAGGCATGAATGGTCTCGAGCCCCTGACCGGTGAGCCGCTCGCCCTGGACCTGCTCAACACGCTTCCGTACGCGGCGCAGGGGCCTCCGGCCGATCATCTGGCCGATGCGGCCGGCCTGGTGGCCTGGCTGGCTCGTGAGGGGGAGCGGCTGCCGGAGGCCGAGGGGGTACGGGAGGCGAGTCCGGACGATCTGGCGGCGGTGCGCGCGGTCCGGGCGCACGCGGCCGTGGCCGTCGCGGCGGCCCGGCGCGGGGAGCGCCCGCCGGCATCCGCCCTGCGCGGACTCAACGAGGCGCAGCTCGCCGCCCCCGCCGTCCGGTACGCGCAGTGGGACGGCGACGCCGTCGTCGTGACGCCCCGCCGCTCCGGTCCGCCCGGCGTGCGGGTGGCGGCGGCCCTGGCCGAGGAGGTGGCCGGGCTCCTCGCGGATCCCGCGCTCGCGCGGGTCCGGGAGTGCGAGGCCGAGGACTGCACGATGCTGTTCCTGCCCGCCCACCCCCGCCGGCGCTGGTGCTCGGCCACGCGCTGCGGCAACCGCGCCCGGGTGGCCCGCTACTACCAGCGCCACAAGGACGCCCCTTAGCCCGGGCAGGACATCGAGCGCAGGCGCACGGTCCCCCCCTCGAACGCCGACCGCGCCGTGGTCAGTGGTCGTCGAGCAGGGCGAGCTCGTCCAGCACCTTGCGCACCTGAGGGCGCCAGTCGACGTGGCCGACCTCGTGATGGGCCGCGGCAAAGCGGCGTACGGGGGTATTCCTGTCCCAGCCGCGCACATCAGGGGCGGCGCGCCGCACATGGACCAGGGCCCCGACGACGTTCACGTGGAAGGCCACTTCCAGTTGCTCGAGCCGCCCGCCACCGGGCGAGCGGTCGGTGAGCACGAAGGACTGGTAGAAGCCCCGATGCTGCTCCACGTGCGGCAGGTACGAATCGACGACGTGCGCGAAGTCGCAGTAGTACCCCTCCTCCGCGAACGCGTCCAGGACGGCCTCGTGCAACGGCAGGGCCGAAATGTGCAACAGGTCGTTGTCCACCTCGGTCCCGTCGTCGTCCCAGTCGCGGCGGAGGCTGCTCTTCACCGAGAGCACGACTCCCAGGGCACGGCCGCCGAGTTCGCTCACCGGCGTCTCCCAGGACAGCCGTTCCGAGAAGGTCAGCCGCTGTTCCTCACCCGTGCGCAGAATGAAGTCCGAGGGCCTGGCCGAGCAGCTGTCGAACTCGTAGTCGCGCTCCTCGCCGTCGTAGTCCGTGTACCGGACGGAGATGCGCAGGTAGATCCCCTGGACGGGCATGTCGCGCGCCCCGCCCCGCAGAAGTACCTCGCCCTTCACGTCCTCGCCCGGATACACGGGCCCCAGGATCTGTGTGTCCACCTCGATCGCCTCGTCCGGACTCCCGATCCCGAACAACTTCTTGAACCCCACGTGCCCCCCAAGTCCGCAATGATCAGGGGGAGAAGGCTACCCGCGTGCGGTACGGACGTCGCCCCGCCCGCAGCCCCGCATCTGCCCACCGGAGTCAGTCCCCACGACCCCCGGCCGGAGTCCGGCCCGCCTCGTCCGTCAGCCGCCTGAGCAGGGCGGGCAGCGCGGTGCCGATCGGCTCCCGGATCGTCTCCCGCGCCAGTGCGTCGTACGGCGTCGGCTCCGCGTTCATCACGATCAGCCGTGCCCCGTGCTCCGCCGCGATCCCGGCCAGCGAGGCGGCGGGCTGCACCTGGAGCGTCGTGCCGACCGCGAGGAACACCTCGCAGCCCTTCGCGATCGCCATCGCCTCGCCCAGCACCACCGGGTCCAGCCGCTCGCCGAACATGACCGTGGCCGACTTGAGGATCCCGCCGCACGAGCCGCACGGCGGATCCGGCTCCCCGGCCTCCACCCGGGCCAGGGCCTCGGCCATCGTCGAGCGCGCGTGGCAGCGGGTGCACACCACCTGCCGGGCGGTGCCGTGGAGTTCGAGGACCTTGCGCGGGGAGAGCCCGGCCAGCTGGTGCAGGCCGTCGACGTTCTGCGTGATCACCCGGACCGGGACGCCGGACCGCTCCAGACCGGCCACGGCCCGGTGGGCCGCGTTCGGCTCGGCCTTCCACGTCGCACTGGTGCGCCGCATCTGCCAGGAGCGGCGGCGGATCTCCGGATCGGCCATGTACAGGTCGTACCGGACGAGCTTCTCGGCCTCCGGGTCCTTGCGCCAGAGGCCGTTCGGCCCGCGGTAGTCGGGGATGCCGGAGTCCGTGGAGATGCCGGCGCCACTGAGGATCGCCACGAGTGTCATACGGCGAGCGTACGCACCACCCGCCGCACCTCGCGAGGCGATATCACGCGCTGCTACGGTCCCCGCCACGGCGAAGGCAGCGGTGAGTCCGGACGCGGAACTCGTGGTCGAAGTGATGGTGCTCGCGGGCGTCGGCAGCCCGCAGGACGCCGTCGAACCCGTCGTACGCGACTACATCGCGCGCGGCCACCGCACCGAGGCGCGGACGGCGGCGCGCGAGGAGACCGTCCGCGAGGACGGGATCAGGCCGCAGGACCAGCAGGGCCGACCCACGGGCCGGCCCACCGGTCAGCCGACGGGGCTGCCGTCCTCCAGCTCCACGGCGCCCGCGCCGGAAGCCAGCGCGTCCAGCGCGGCGCGCACACGTCCGCGGAGCGTCCCGAGCAGATAACGGTCGATCTCCGCGGGCTCGACGAGCTTCCACGACAGGAGCTCCTCCTCCTGGACCCGGACCGCCTTCAGTTGCTCCTCGTCCAGCACCCCGCCGTCGTACACGTACGCCACGATCGGCGGCCGTGCGGCGCCGCGCGTCCAGTCCACCGCGAGCAGCCGGCCCGGCTCCCGGTCGACGCCGATCTCCTCGGCCGACTCGCGGCGCGCCCCCTGCCGGGGGGTCTCGCCGTCCGCCGACTCGATCGTGCCGCCGGGCAGCGCCCAGCCCTCGCGGTAGTTCGGTTCGACGAGCAGTACCCGCCCCCGCGCGTCGCGGAAGAGGCAGGCGGCGCCGGCCAGAACCTTGGGGAGACCGGCGATGTACGTGGCGTAGTCATGGGTGGTCACGTCGGCAGCGTACTGGCGGAGTGCGGGGCCGGGTCCAGTGCCCGGACACCCATGGGCAGACAGGGGGGCCGGCGGATAGGGTCGGGGCGGCGCGACTGCCTGTTCGAAAGCAAAGGGAATCAAGGTGACGGACGGAGCAGTGATGGAGACCGCACGCGTGCTCGTCGCGGCGGACAAGTTCAAGGGCTCGCTCACGGCCGTGCAGGTCGCCGAGCGGGTGGCGGCCGGACTGCGGCGCGTCGCCCCCGAGGTACGGGTCGAGACCCTGCCCGTGGCGGACGGCGGCGACGGCACGGTGGCGGCGGCGGTGGCCGCCGGATTCGAGCGCCGCGAGGCACGGGTCACCGGGCCGCTGGGCGACCCCGTGACCGCCGCGTACGCGGTGCGGGAGACCACCGCGGTGGTCGAGATGGCCGAGGCCTCGGGCCTCCAGCACCTGCCCGCGGGCGTGTTCGCCCCCCTCACGGCCACCACGTACGGTTCCGGCGAGCTGCTGCTCGCCGCCCTCGACGCGGGCGCGCGGACCATCGTGTTCGGCGTCGGCGGCAGCGCGACCACGGACGGCGGGGCGGGCATGCTGGCCGCGCTCGGCGCACGGTTCCTGGACGCGGACGGCAAGCCCGTCGGCCCCGGCGGCGGTGGCCTCGCCGAACTGGCCAAGGCCGACCTGACGGGGCTCGACGCCCGGCTCGGCGAGGTCGACCTGATCCTCGCGAGCGACGTCGACAACCCGCTCACCGGACCCACCGGCGCGCCGCAGGTGTACGGCCGCCAGAAGGGCGCGACCGAGGAAGACATCGCGCTGCTCGACGCGGCGCTCACCCACTACGCCTCCGTGCTGGGGCCGGACGACGCCCGGCTGCCCGGGGCCGGAGCGGCCGGCGGAATCGGGTACGGGGCGCTCGTCGCGCTCGGCGCGCGGTTCCGGCCCGGGATCGAGGTGATGCTCGACGTCCTCGGCTTCGCACCCGCCCTGGCCCGGGCGACGCTGGTCGTCACCGGCGAGGGCTCGCTCGATGAACAGACCCTGCACGGCAAGGCCCCGGCCGGGGTCGCCGCGGCGGCGCGCGCGGCGGGCATCGAGGTCGTCGCGGTCTGCGGTCGCCTGGCACTGGCGCCGGAGGCCCTGGGACGCGCGGGCATCCGTCGCGCCTACGCGCTCACGGAGCTGGAGCCGGACCCCGCGGTCTGCATGGCCGAGGCGGGCCCGCTGCTGGAGCGGGTGGCGGAGTCCATCGCACGGGACTTCCTGCGGTAAGGCGCGTCGCGGTGCGGTGACGGGGTGGGCGCCATCGCGCCCGCCCCGGGCCCCCGCTCAGCCCCGCGTCCTCCGCTCACCGGTCTCCCGCTCAGCCCCGCGTCCTCCGCTCACCGGGCTCCCGCTCAGCCCCGCGCCCTCCGCTCACCGGTCTCCCGAGGGGACCGGTCGCAGCCTTACCGCCTCCAGCGCCAGCACCACCTCCACCAGTTCCCTCGGCCGCGACAGCGAGCGTGACGTCAGCTCCTCCAGCCGCCGCAGCCGGTTCAGCACCGTGTTCCGGTGGCAGCACAGCCGTACCGCCGTCCGCCCCGCCGAACCCCCGCAGTCCAGCCACGCGTCCAGCGTCGACACCAGCAGGGCCCGGTCGGCCGGGTCGCGGGCCAGGAGCGGGCCGAAGACGTCCACCGCCAGGTAGGCCGCGAGGGCCGGCTGCCCCGCCACCAGGGCCGCGGGGACCCGCCCCTCCAGGCAGATCACGCCCTCCTCGTCCGCCCCGTCCGTGCCGCACGTCAGCAGCGCGGCCTCGGCCAGCCGGCGGGCCGCGCCCAGAGCGGCCAGGCCGTCGACCACCGGGCTGACCCCGCCAGGACCGGGCCTCCCGCCCGCCACCAGTGCGGCGACGGCCGCCGGTTCCGCGTCGCCGAGCGCCACCACCGCGATCTCCCGGTCCGGCCGTGGCCGCCAGAGGAACCGCATCCCGTGCGCATCGGCCGGACGGCTCCCCGTTCCACCGCGCCCCGCCGGGACCACCGCCACCGCGTAGCGGCCCTGTTCCGGCAGCCCCAGCACCGTCCCGGCGAGCGCCGCGAGGCCCGGCCCGCTCTCGTCGTCCAGCAGCGCGTCGAGCAGCGCCCACCCCCGCTCGTCCCCGCGCTGCCGCATGCCCGCTCCGTTCTCCGCACGCCCCGGGGGGCCGCTTCCGTGCTGAGGACCCGGCCCGCTCCACCGGGCCGCCGTCGTGAGGATGGCACCGGTCCGGGCCGGCGGCGACAGCCCACGGCGCGCCTCTGTGCGCGTGCACAATCGGCGGCCTCGCCCACTGGTCACCCGCAGCGTTTCGGCCGGTGACCGTGGACGCGCGGCCCGCCCGCTGCTGGTCTGTGGCCCCACAGAGGCACAGGGCAGGCCCAGGCAGGCACAGGCGGACACCGCCCGGCCACGGCCGGCCAGGACCCCTGCGCACCACGAATCGACGCGTCGATTCCAAGACAAGGCGGAAGGAGGAGGACGCATGGCAACGCTCGAGATCCGCGCACTGTCCGTGGGCTACGGCCCCGTACGGTCACTGCGCGACGTCTCCCTCGATGTGCCGGCCGGCGCGATCACCGCCGTGCTCGGCGGCAACGGGGCCGGGAAGACCACGCTGCTGCGGGCCATCTCGCGGACCCTCGGCTTCCACCGCGGGACGGGTACGGGCACCGTCCACTTCGACGGCCGCCCCCTGGACGGGCTGCGTCCCGCCCAGGTGGTGGCCGCCGGAGTGGTCCAGGTGCCCGAGGGACGACAGGTGTTCGCCCGGATGACGGTGGCCGACAATCTGCGGGCGGGCGCACTCGGGGCCCGCGGCGGTCGCAAGGCGTCGGCGGTCGCGCTGAACCGCGTCCACGAACTGTTCCCGGTACTGGCCCAGCGTGCGCACCAGCGCGCCGGGCTGCTCTCGGGCGGTGAGCAGCAGATGCTGGCGATGGGACGGGCCCTGATGGCCCGGCCCCGGCTGCTGCTGCTCGACGAACCCTCCCTGGGACTCGCCCCGTTGATGGCGCGACGCATCGCCGAGACGGTGCAGGAGATCAACGCGTCGGGCACCTCCGTCCTGCTCGTCGAGCAGAACGCGGCGATCGCCCTGAGGCTCGCCTCCACGGCCTATGTCCTGGAGGTCGGCGAAGTCGCCCTGGAGGGGCCGGCCGACGAGCTCGCCGCCTCCGACGAGGTGCGCCGCCGCTACCTGGGCGTCGTCGACGAGACGGCCGCCGCGGACGCGGACCGGGCCTCCGGGTCCGCACCCTCCCTGAGCAGGTGGTCCGCTTGACGACCGCCCAGGAAACCACCCGGGGCGCGACCGCGCCGGCCGCACTCGCCGTCCGGGACGTCACCGTGCGCTTCGCCGGGCTCACCGCCCTCGACGGCGTCTCCTTCACCGTGGAGCCCGGCAGCGTGCACGCCGTCATCGGCCCCAACGGGGCGGGGAAGTCCACCACCTTCAACGTGCTGTCCGGCGTGTACCGGGCCACATCCGGCACCGTCCACCTCGGTACGACGGAACTCACCGGACTCGCCCCCCACAAGATCGCCCGACTCGGCGTCGCCCGCACCTTCCAGAACCTCGCCCTTCCGCCGCACGCCACCGTCGCCGAGAGTCTCCTGCTCGGCCGGCACCGGCTCACCCGCGCCGGGTTCCTCGCCAGCGGACTGCGCCTGCCGTCCGCCGCCCGCGAGGCCCGCCGTCATCTGGGCCGGGTCCGGGAGATAGCCGAATTCATCGGCCTAGAAAAGGAGTTGGACCGTCCCGCCGGCGCGCTCCCGTACGGACAGCAGAAGCTCGTCGAGCTCGGCCGCGCCCTGTGCATGGAGCCGCAGGTCCTCCTCCTGGACGAACCGGTCGCCGGGATGACCGCCGACGAACGGCGGCGCACCGCGGCGGTCGTGGCCGGAGTGCGCGACAGCCTCGGCATCTCGATCGTGCTCGTCGAACACGACATGGGAGTGGTGATGCGGCTGGCGGACGCCGTGACCGTACTCGACTTCGGACGCAGGATCTCCGGCGGCGCCCCCGCCGAGGTCCAGAACGATCCGGCCGTCGTCCAGGCCTACTTGGGGGCACAGGAATGACCACCTTCATCGAACTCCTCCTCGGCGGCCTGTCCATCGGCTCGGTCTACGCACTGATCGCGCTCGGCTTCGTCGTCATCTTCAAGGCCACCGAGGTCGTCAACTTCGCCCACGCCTCCCTGCTGCTCGCGGGCGGCTACGTGACCGCCGTGCTCCACGACGACATCGGCTTCTGGCCCGCGCTCGCCGTCGGCATCGCCGGCGCCGCCGTCGTCGGAGCGGCCGTCGAGTTCCTGGTGATGCGCCGCTACCGGGGCAGCGACCACAGCGTCCTGGCCATCGTCACCATCGGCGTCGACATCCTCCTCACCACCGAACTCACCCGGCGCATGGGCACGGAGGTCCTCTCGCTCGGCGACCCGTGGGGCGACCGCGTCATCACCATCGGCGATGTCACCCTGGCCGAGACCCGGGTCGCCGCCTTCCTCGCCGCCGGTCTGCTCATCACCGTGTTCCTGCTCGCCTTCCGCTTCACCTCCTGGGGTGTGTCGATGCGGGCCGCCGCCGAGAACCCGCAGACCGCGGCCCTGATGGGGATCAAGCTCGGCCGCGTGTCGCTCGCCGCCTGGGCGGTGGCCGGAGCGCTCGCGGCGGTGGCCGCGCTCTTCCTCACCGTCTTCCCCACCCCCGGCCTGGAACGGGCCACCTCGCTGGCCGCCCTCAAGGCCTTCCCCGCCGCGATCCTCGGCGGCCTGGACTCGACGACCGGTGCGCTCGCCGGGGGACTCATCGTCGGCGTCACGGAATCGCTCGCCACCGGCTACCAGAGCGACCTGTCCTTCCTGGGCCGCGGCATCGGCGACCTCGCCCCCTACCTGGTGATGGTGATCGTGCTGCTCCTGCGGCCCGCGGGACTCTTCGGTACGAAGGAGCTCGCCCGTGTCTGACACCACGACCGCGACCCAGCCGGACACCGGGGCACACCCCGCGGCCGGCACCCCTGGGGCCGCCCTCGCCGCCCGGCTGCGCCACCCGCGCACCTACCTCTGGGCCGTCGGCTCGGTGCTGCTGCTCGCGTTCCCGTTCTACCTGGACCGCTTCTGGCTGCAGGCCGGACTGTTCGCGATGGCCGCCGCCATCGGCGCCATCGGGCTCAACCTCCTCACCGGCGCCACCGGCCAGCTCTCCATGGGGCACGCGTTCTTCCTCGCGGTGGGCGCGTACGGCTACTGCGTGCTGGCGGGGGAGAGCAGCACGGAGAACGGGCACGAGCTCACCGGACTCGGCCTGCCCGGCTGGCTCGCCGCCGTGCTCGCGGTGCTCCTCGCCGGAGTCGCCGGCGGACTGTTCAGCCCCATCGCGAGCCGGCTGCGCGGCGCCTACCTGGGCATCGCGACCCTGGCACTGATCTTCATCGGCCAGCACGTGCTGTTCAACGCGGGGTCCCTCACCGGAGGCTTCAACGGCCGTGCCGTACCGCCGCTCTCGCTCTTCGGCTTCGACTTCGACGACACCGAGGTCATGGTGGCCGCCGTGCCGTTCCAGTCCTCCGAGAAGCTCTGGTACGCGGCGCTGCTCGCCCTGCTGCTGAGCGGCCTGTTCGCCCGGGGAGTGCTGCGCGGCCGTCCGGGCCGGGCGCTCAACGCCATCCGTGACCACCGCATCGCGGCCGGTGTGATGGGCGTCCCGGTCGCCCGCTACCGGGCGGGTGTCTTCGTCCTGTCCTCGATGTACGCCGGACTGGCGGGCGTCCTGCTCGCGCTGGTCTTCCAGCGGACCGTGCCCGAGTACTTCGGCATGGTCCTGTCCCTCGAATACCTCGCCATGATCGTCATCGGCGGGCTCGGCACCGTGGCGGGAGCGGTCGTCGGGGCCGCGTTCGTCTCGCTGCTGCCGCAGCTGCTCACCCACTACAGCGATTCCCTGCCCCTGGTCTCCGCCCCCGGTACGGGCGGTCTGGCTCCGGGCGAGGCCTCGCGCTACCTGTACGGCGCCGCGGTGGTCGCGGCTGTTCTGTTCCTGCCCGGCGGCCTGACACGTCTGACGAAGAACTCAGGGGAGAAGAAGAAATGAAACTGCGTGTGCTCGGGGCCGTGTGCGCGGCCCTCACCCTCACCCTCGTGGGCTGCAGCGAGAAGGCCAAGTCCTCCGACGAGGGGACCCAGGACAAGGCCGGTGTGAAGACCGGCGAGGGCGTCACCGACTCGGTGATCTCGCTGGGCGCGCTCACCGACATGACCGGGGTCTACGCCTCGCTCGGCAAGAGCGTCACCCAGGCCCAGCAGCTCTGGGTCAAGCAGACCAACGCCGCGGGCGGCATCTGCGAGCGCAAGGTCGAACTGACCGTGCGCGACCACGGTTACGACCCGCAGAAGGCCATCGCCGGGTACACCGAACTGGAGCCCAAGGTGCTGGGCTTCGTCCAGTTCATCGGCTCGCCGTTCGTGGCGGCGGTCGAGCAGCGCATCGACGGCCAGGACAAGGGACTCGTCCTGCCGCAGGCCTGGTCGGCGAATCTGCTCGGCAGCAAGTACGTCCGTGTCATCGGCGCCACGTACGACGTCGAGACGATCAACGCGATCGACTACCTGCTGGCCGAGAAGCGCATCGCCAAGGGCGACAAGATCGGTCATGTGTACTTCGAGGGCGACTACGGCGAGAACGCCCTGGTCGGCTCGAAGTACGCGGCGAAGGAGGCGGGCCTCACCGTCGTCGAGCAGAAGATCAAGCCCACCGACAACGACATGACCGCCCAGGTGGCCGCGCTCAAGCAGGCGGGCGTCAAGGCCGTCGTCGTCAGCGCGGGGCCGCGGCAGGCCGCCTCGCTGGTCGGCGTCGCCGCCGCCACCGGCTTCAAGGTGCCGGTCGTCGGCAACAACTCGGCGTTCGCGCCCCAGCTGTTGAAGACGCAGGCGGGCCCGGCCCTGGCGAACGACTACTACGTCGCCGCCTCCACCCTGCCGATCGGCGACCCGGGCGCCGGCCCCGCGAAGCTCGCCAAGGAGTACGGCGCCGCGTACCCGAAGGACGGCCTCGACAACGGCGTCATCGCGGGATACAACGCGGCGAGCCTGTTCGGGGAGGCGCTGAAGAAGGCCTGCGCCTCCAAGGACCTCACCCGTGAGGGCATCGACAAGGCCCTGCTGACCATCACGGACTTCGGCAGCGACTTCGGGATGCCGCACGACTTCTCCGACCCGGCGGCGCCCTCCACCCGGGAGAGCGTGATCATGAAGCCGGACGCCAAGATCCCCGGCGGCCTCAAGGTCGTCAGGCCCGCGCAGGCGGCAGCGGCGGCGAAGTCGTACACGCTGAAGTAGGCGGGCAGCCGGCACGGAAGATCCCGGGGCGGCACGCGTGCAGCGTGCCGCCCCGGGGGTGTGTCCGGATCAGCTGGAGTAGGCCTCCAGTTCCGAGAGCTGCCCGGCCGGCCATCCTGTGTTGCCGGTGAAGGTCAGCCGCAGGTAACGGGACGCCGTGCCGGGCAGGGTGAGGGTCGCCTGATTCCCGCTCGACGGATCGAAGGTGTAACCCGCCGACGCCTTGAGCGAGTTGTACGTGGCGTTGTCCGTGCTGCCCGAGACGCTCAGCGTCTGCGTGCGGGTGGACCAGGCGGCCGCCGGGGGCAGCTTCAGGATCAGTCGCTTGACCGTCTTCGCCGCGCCCAGGTCCACGGTGATGGTCTGCGGGAAGGCGTGGTTGGTGCTCTCCCAGTACGTGTTCGCGTTGCCGTCCACGGCGTTGGACGCTCCGTACACGTCCGCGTGGCCGGACTCGGTGACGTTACGGCCCTGGGCGAGGTTCCCCGTCTCGGCGGGCGGGTCCGTGGGCGGGTCGGTCGGCGGGTCGGTGGGGTCGGTCGGACCGCTGCCGCCGCCGGGCACCCCGCCGTTGGTCCACACCGGGGCAGGCCAGGTGCCGGTGCAGGCCGGCGGATCGGCGTACCAGCCGGAGTTCCCGGAGCCCCGGGTGATCCGGAAGCCGCTGCCCACGCAGTTGTGGATGGGGTTGGACTGCGCGATGTGCGTGGCCACGACATCGGTGAAGGTCGCCGTGCCCGGTGCCTGGATCTGGAGGGCGTAGGTGCCGGCGCCGTCGATCCTGACGCGGTCGAAGTGCAGCCCGTTCGTCGCACCCTCGATGAGGTGGATCGCGGCGTACGAACTGTCCAGGATCTCGGTGTCGGAGATGTTGACCGTGGCGTTGATCGGTTCGTTGAGCCCGCTGAACCAGATCGCGCCGACGCCGAACTGCCAGTTGTAGTCGTTGTTGCCGGTACGGATCAGTGTGTTGCGCGCGGCTGTCGTGGTGCCGGAGACGGCCGTGCCCTGACCGGAGTTGACCCCCGGATAGCGGTTGGCGATGTGCAGCCCGCCACCGTTGGTGAGGGTGTCCGACATGACGTTGTCGGAGAGGGTGATGTCCTTGCCGCCGTACGTGACGATGTTGTTGGCCAGGATCGGCAGGATCACGGTGTTGAACGTGAACTTGTTCTTCACGTTGGGGACGTTCTCCGCCCACATGGCCAGACCGTCGTCACCGGTGTTGCGGACGAAGGTGTTGGTGACGGTGGAGTTGGTGACGCCGTAGTGGAAGTTCACGCCGTCCGCGGTCTGGTCGAGGATGCGGCTGTTCTTGATGGTGAAGTTGTCCATCGGGCCGTCCACCCAGGCGCCGCACTTGGTGTGCTGCATCCAGACGTTGTCGACGGTCGAGTTCGACAGGGCGCCCCCGATGGCGTTGACCTGGTCGTTGTCCACCCGCTCCCGGATGTCGCCGATGATGGCGAAGTCCTTGAGCGTGACGTTGCTGCTGCCGCCTTCCGCGGCGTACTTGCCGTAGACGCCGACGGCCTTGCTCCGGTTCGAGGGATCGCGCCCGGTCAGGACGGAGTACCAGGGCCCCGCGCCCCGCAGGGTCACCCTGTCCACGACGATGTGGTCGCGGACCTGGAAGGTGCCCCGTGGGAGGTACACCTCCTTGCCCTGCGCCTTGCCCGCGTCGACGGCTGCCTGGATCTTGGCGGTCGAGTCGGCGGCCCCCGTCGGGTCTGCGCCGAAGTCGGCGACGACGTCGAGGGCGCCCGAGGGCTTGCCGGTCGGCGCGGCCACCTGCTCGAAGTCGGCCAGGTCGATGGTGAAGGAGGGTGAGGCGGCGGTGGACGAGACCTGCAACCGCACCTTCGTACCGGCTGCCAGGGTCGACCCGAACATGGTCCGGGCCTCGTCGTAGAAGTGGTGCGGGTTGGTGTCACCCGGGTTGTTGTTGAACGGGTAGCCGCCGTAGTACCAGCCGTACTTCGAGGTGACCGGCACCGCCTTGGGCGAGGCGCCGTTCACCGTCACGTCGATCGAGGCGTCCCGGCCCGATCCGGCGGCGTTGTCCGGCAGCGAGTACCGGAAGGACATGGCGTTCGCGGGTGCGGTGAGCGTGAACTCCACGTACTCGCCGACCGCGTCCAGCGTCACGGCCTGCCGGCCCGACGCCTCCGAGGGCAGCGTGCCGTACAGGCGGTTCGGACCGATCAGCGTGCCGTTGGTGGCGGCGTACTCGGCTTCCTGCTCCTTGAACGGAACGGTCGCACCGCGACCGGGAACCGCCAGCGGAGAGGGGGCGGGTACACCAGCCGCCTGGGCGGCAGGCGCGCTGGACAGGACCACGGCGGCGGCGGTACCGAACGCGGCGAGTGCCAGCGAGAGAGAGGCGGACAGGGATCGTCTGAGCAACGGGCGTCGGGGTGGTGGGGTCACGTGACAGTCGTCCTTGCGGCTCGTGGGGGCTCTTCGGACGCCCCACAGGCTAGGAGCAGTGCCGCAAGGAAGTCCACGCTTGCGTGCAAGATTTCGTCTTCAGCGCTCAAATTCGCGACGGAACGCTGTGAAGATTGGGCGCTCTGGGCGGGTTGGTCGCCTGGGCCGAGCCTCCGGGGGCTGCGGCCGCCGACGGGCATCGGGCGAGGGGCGGGCGGGGGAAGGGCCGGCAGAAGGCGCGCCCCTGCCCTGAGGAGCCGGGTTGCCCGCGTCCCGGGCGGCTGGGGATGTCGCCACGGGGGCCATGGTCGGGTTCCCCGCCTTTCCGCGGGCCTGCGGAGGCCACCTCAGGGGCGTGCTCGAAAGCTCCGGTTCCACAGGCGGAAGGCGGATCAATGGAAATCCCGGGGGGGCGGGTCAACGGAAAGCGTGATGGCTGTGGGGCCGGTCGCCGTCGTTCCGTGCGCCTTATCGGGCACGGCCGCGGCGGGACCGGACCGGTTTGTCGGCGAGATGTCCGTACAGGCCGGGGCGGGGCCTGAAGCGGAATCCCGCGCGCATCCCGTAACCAGGGCTGCGACCGGTGCGGACCGTCGCACATCCGGAGCAATCGGAGCTTCGGCGACAAGGGTCAGGTGGCCGGGTTGACAAGCGTCATTCGGCACCGCTCCCAGGGCGACGGGCGATTCTTCCGCCCAGCCTCTCCTGGAATGGAAGAATGAGCAAAGGGCCGTTCTCCTGAGTGCGGAACATGATGCGTAGGCGCATTCAAAACGGAAGGACGAGACGAGCCTTCAGAAAACGCGATTGCCTTTTCGAGGGGGCGGATCATTACGGCATCACCGCCGTGCACGATATTCACAGGGCCGAGGCGGACAAGGCCGGCCACATCCATCCCGTCCGGGGGAAAAGATCGTGCACGCCGAGCAGTTCCGCGCGGCCTGGGAAATGAATGACCGACCGGATCGGTCCGACGACACGCCGGTGGCCAGGGGCATCGAGAGCGAGCCGCACGGCGAGCTCCGTCGTCCGAGGCAACGCCCCGAGGCGCCTCGGACCCCCTTCACCCCCGGGCCCACGGCGTACCCCGCGCAAGCAGATCCCGCTCGGCGGCGAGGCCGGCACCACCGGCGTCAGCTTCACGGAAGGTACGGCCTCGGCAGGGCGCGGCCACGGCCAAGCTACGGCTCCGGCCAAGCCATGGTCCCGGCCCGCGGCTGAGGGGCCCGGGGAGTGGCTGAGCGGCTTGGTGCGCCCGGAGCCGCTGGGGGCCGGCATGCACGAGGGCCGGGATGCCCGGAAGCAGTCCGGCATGCACGAGGGCCCGGATGCTGGGGAGCATCCGGGCCCTCGTGCATGCGGTGCGGGCTACGGCAACTGAGCCGCTCGGGCCTCGCGCCGGTTGTCACGGAAGGTGTTCACCCGGCGGGCGGTCGCGAAGAGCGGGATGACCGCACCCAGGACCACCTGGAGCGCACAGCCGGTCTGCAGCAGCAGCTGACCACCGGGGGCGTCGAACGCCCAGGCGGCCAGGAGGCCCATCGCGGCCACGATCCAGCCGAGCATCGCCACCGCGAGAACGCCGCGCGGCTTCGGGTACTCGACCCGGCTGACCATCAGCCACGCCACTCCGACGATCGCGAGCAGCGTCGGCACGAAGGGCAGCTCCAGGAGCACGATCGAGATGACCGTGAGCGCTCCGAAGGGGCTCGGCATGCCCTGGAACATGCCGTCCTTCATGGTCACGCAGGAGAATCTGGCAAGCCTCAGCACCACCGCCAGCAGCACCACGATCGCCGCGAGCGCCGACACCCGCTGGTGTGCGTCGTCCGCGACCATGCCGTACACGAGGACGAAGTACGCCGGGGCGAGCCCGAAGCTGATCAGGTCCGAGAGGTTGTCCAGCTCGGCGCCCATCGGCGAGGAGCGCAGCTTGCGTGCCACGAGCCCGTCGAACAGGTCGAAGACGGCGGCCATGAGCATGAGGATCACGGCGGTGGCCGCGGAGTGCCGCGCCATGCCGCTCTCGTCGCTGCCCGTGAGGTGCGGGATGAGGATTCCCGTGGTGGTGAAGTACACCGCCATGAATCCACAGGTGGCGTTACCGAGAGTGAGGGTGTCCGCTATCGACAGCCGCATCGAGAGCGGCATGTCCTCGGCGTCGTCCTCCGCCTCGGCCTCCGGCACCCAGCCGGCCTGTGTGTCCGGATCAATCACGGTCAATGCGAGTCACCCCCGCGGTGGTGGCCTGGCCGACCTCGACCGCGACATCGATACCTTCCGGAAGGTAGATGTCGACCCGGGAGCCGAAGCGGATCAGGCCGATGCGCTCGCCCTGCTCCACCTTCGTGCCCTGCGGGAGATAGGGGACGATGCGGCGGGCGACCGCACCCGCGATCTGCACCATCTCGATGTCACCGAGCTCGGTGTCGAAGTGCCAGACAACGCGCTCGTTGTTCTCGCTCTCCTTGTTGAACGCCGGGACGAACCCGCCGGGGATGTGCTCGACCGACGTCACCGTGCCGGCCAGCGGCGCGCGGTTGACGTGGACGTTCAGCGGGCTCATGAAGATCGCGACGCGTGTGCGTCCGTCCTTCCAGGGCATGATGCTCTGCACCACGCCGTCGGCCGGTGAGATGACGCGCCCCTGGGTGATCTCACGCTCGGGGTCGCGGAAGAACCACAGCATGCCCGCCGCGAGCGCGGTGGTGGGCACGGCCACCGCCGCCCAGCGCCCGGACCTGCGGGCCCGGGTCAGGCTGAGTGCGGCGGTGGCGACGGTCGGCAGGAGCCACGGCGAAGCTCCGCGAGCAAGGCGGACCCCGCCGCGTGGTGCAGAGGTATGGCTGTCGGGCATGGATGACCTTCGTAGCGGATGATGCCGCGCTGGCAACGGGGGACGGCGGCTTTTCCGGCGATGTTATCGGTTGCGGACCGCAACTGGGCAAGCCAGCAGCCGAGTCGGACGTCTGGAAGGCACCGGATGAGGATGACAGGGTGTGATCTTCTTCGCGGCTAAAACGCCTCGAAAGGGACAATCAACCCTGGAAACGGTACTCCTCAAGGAGCCGGCGCCCGATGATCATTTTCTGGATCTCGGCGGTACCTTCACCGATCAGCAGCATCGGAGCCTCGCGGTAGAGGCGCTCGATCTCGTACTCCTTGGAGAAGCCGTAACCGCCGTGGATACGGAAGGCGTCCTCGACGACTTCCTTGCAGTACTCGGAGGCGAGGTACTTCGCCATCCCTGCCTCCAGGTCGTTCCGCTCCCCGGAGTCCTTTTTGCGCGCTGCATTTACCATCATCGCATGCGCGGCCTCGACCTTGGTGGCCATTTCGGCCAGCTTGAACTGGATCGCCTGGTGCTCGGCGATCGGCTTTCCGAAGGTGTGGCGCTGCTGCGCGTAGGAAACGCCCAGTTCGAATGCACGCTGTGCGACGCCGCAGCCACGCGCAGCGACATTCACCCGGCCGACCTCCACGCCGTCCATCATTTGGTAAAACCCTCGGCCGGTGGTGCCGCCCAGTACACGATTGGCCGGAATGCGTAGTCCGTCCATGATGAGCTCGGTGGTGTCGACGCCCTTGTAGCCCATCTTGTCGATCTTCCCCGGGATGGTGAGGCCGGGCCGGACCTCTCCGAAGCCGGGCTCCTTCTCGACCAGGAAGGTCGTCATCGACTTGTGCGGCGGCGTGCCCTCCGGGTGGCCTTCGTCACTCCGGCACAGGACCGCCACCAGCGAGGACGTGCCGCCGTTGGTCAGCCACATCTTCTGACCGTTGAGGACGTACTCCTCGCCGTCCCTGACACCCTTGGAGCTGATGGCCGAGACGTCGGAGCCCAGCGCCGGCTCGGACATCGAGAAGGCGCCGCGGACCTCACCCAGCGCCATCCGGGGCAGGAAGGTGTCCTTCTGCTCCTGCGTGCCGTGCTGCTTGAGCATGTACGCCACGATGAAGTGCGTGTTGATGATCCCCGACACGCTCATCCAGCCGCGGGCGATCTCCTCCACGCACAGCGCGTATGTGAGAAGCGACTCACCCAGACCCCCGTACTCCTCGGGGATCATCAGCCCGAACAGGCCGAGCTCCTTGAGGCCCTCGACGATCTCGGCCGGGTACTCGTCCCGATGCTCCAGCTGGGTCGCGACCGGAATGATCTCCTTGTCGACGAAATCCCGGACCGTGGAGAGGATTTCCTGCTGCACGTCGTTGAGACCGGCCGTCTGGGCGAGTCGCGTCATGGCTACTTCTCCACGTTCTTCTGCGAAGGCTGCTTCAGCTCCGGGCGGCCGGGCTGTTCGCCGCCCCGCTCCTTGATGTACGTCTCGGTGGGGACCATGACCTTGCGGCGGAACACGCAGACGAGCGTGCCGTCCTGCTTGTAGCCCTTGGTCTCCACATAAACGATCCCGCGGTCGCTCTTGGACCTCGACGGGGTCTTGTCCAGAACGGTGGTCTCGCCGTAGATCGTGTCACCGTGGAAGGTCGGCGCCACGTGCTTCAGCGACTCGACCTCCAGGTTGGCGATCGCCTTTCCGGAGACGTCCGGGACCGACATGCCCAGCAACAGCGAGTAGATGTAGTTGCCGACCACGACGTTCTTGCCGAAGTCGGTCGTCTTCTCTGCGTAGTTGCTGTCCATGTGCAGCGGGTGGTGATTCATGGTCAGCAGGCAGAAGAGGTGATCGTCGTATTCGGTGACGGTCTTTCCTGGCCAGTGCTTGTAGACCGCACCGACCTCGAATTCCTCGTACGTGCGTCCGAACTGCATGATCAGGCCTCCGGCGCTTCGAACTTGGAGGTGCGCTGCATGCCGGCCGCGCGGCCCTTGCCCGCGATGACCAGGGCCATCTTGCGGCTGGCCTCGTCGATCATCTCGTCGCCGAGCATCGCGGAGCCCTTCTTGCCGCCCTCCTCGGAGGTGCACCAGTCGTAGGCGTCGAGGATGAGTTCGGCGTGGTCGTAGTCCTCCTGCGAGGGGGAGAACACCTCGTTGGCCGCGTCGACCTGACCCGGGTGCAGCACCCACTTGCCGTCGAAGCCGAGCGCCGCGGCACGGCCGGCGACCTCGCGGTAGGCGTCCACGTCGCGGATCTGGAGGAAGGGGCCGTCGATCGCCTGGAGGTCGTGCGTACGGGCCGCCATCAGGATGCGCATCAGGATGTAGTGGTAGGCGTCCGCGCCGTAGCCGGGCGGCTGCTGGCCGACGACCAGGGTCTTCATGTTGATCGACGCCATGAAGTCGGCCGGGCCGAAGATCAGGGTCTCCAGGCGGGGCGAGGCGGCGGCGATGTCGTCGATGTTGACGAGGCCCTTGGCGTTCTCGATCTGCGCCTCGATGCCGATCTTCCCGACCTCGAAGCCCATCGTCTTCTCGATCTGGGTGAGCAGCAGGTCCAGCGCGACGACCTGCTGGGCGTCCTGGACCTTCGGCAGCATGATGCAGTCGAGGTTCGGGCCCGCGCCCTCGACGACCGTGATGACGTCGCGGTACGTCCAGTGCGTCGTCCAGTCGTTGACCCGCACCACCCGGGTCTTGCCCGTCCAGTCGCCGTTGTTCAGCGCGTCGACGATGTGGTGGCGGGCGCCCTCCTTGGCGAGCGGCGCGCAGGCGTCCTCCAGGTCCAGGAAGACCTGGTCGGCCGGCAGGCCCTGGGCCTTCTCCAGGAACCGCGGGTTCGAGCCGGGCACTGCCAGACACGAGCGACGGGGGCGCAGCCGGTTCACGGCGGACGAGGGGTGCGCGGCGGAGCCGCCCGGAATCGGGCTGGTGGCGGGCGACGGGCTGGGCGTGGTCATGCGGGGACCTCCAGAGGGTCGAGCTTGTTCGCTTTCCGGATCTCGTCGACGATACGGCCGATGATCTCCGTGATACCGAAGTCCTTCGGGGTGAACACGGCGGCTACCCCCGCCTCGATCAGTGCCGCGGCGTCGGCGGGGGGAATGATCCCGCCGGCGATCACCGGGATGTCGCCGGCGCCGGTGCGGTGCAGACGGTTCAGTACGTCCGGCACCAGTTCCGCGTGCGAACCGGACAGGATCGACAGGCCGACGCAGTGCACGTCCTCGGCGACGGCGGCCGAGACGATCTGTTCGGGCGTGAGGCGGATGCCCTGGTAGACGACCTCGAATCCGGCGTCCCGGGCCCGTACGGCGATCTGTTCGGCGCCGTTGGAATGCCCGTCCAGACCGGGTTTGCCGACGAGCAGCCGCAGCCGGCCCGCCCCCAGCTCCTCGGCGGTCCGGGCGACCTTCTCGCGGACGGCGGCCAGCGGAGTGCCCTCCTCCGCCGTCACCGCGACCGGCGCGGACGACACCCCGGTCGGCGCGCGGAACTCGCCGTAGACGTCGCGCAGGGCCCAGGACCACTCACCGGTGGTGACGCCGGCGCGGGCGCACTCGACGGTCGCCTCCATCATGTTCTCGGTGCCCGCGGCGGCCTTCTTCAGAGCGGCCAGCGCCTCGGTGGCGCGCGGCTCGTCGCGGTTGTCGCGCCACTGGTGGAGTGCGGCGACGACCCTGGCCTCGTTCGCCGGATCGACGGTCATGATCGCCCCGTCGAGGTCGGCGGTGAGCGGATTGGGCTCGGTCGTCCCGTAGATGTTGACGCCGACGATCTTCTCCTCGCCGCCCTCGATCCGGGCCCGGCGGGCGGCGTGCGAGGAGACCAGCTCGGACTTCAGGTAGCCGGACTCGACGGCCGCCATGGCGCCGCCCATCTGCTCGATCCGGTCCATCTCGGCCAGCGAGTCGGTGACCAGCTCGTCCACCTTGGCCTCGATGACGTGCGAACCGGCGAAGATGTCCTCGTACTCCAGCAGATCGCTCTCGTGGGCGAGGACCTGCTGGATGCGCAGCGACCACTGCTGGTCCCAGGGCCGGGGGAGCCCGAGCGCCTCGTTCCAGGCGGGCAGCTGTACGGCGCGGGCGCGGGCGTCCTTGGAGAGGGTGACGGCCAGCATCTCCAGCACGATGCGCTGGACGTTGTTCTCGGGCTGCGCCTCGGTCAGACCGAGCGAGTTGACCTGGACGCCGTAGCGGAAGCGGCGCTGCTTGGCGTCCGTGATGCCGTAGCGCTCACGGGTGACCCGGTCCCAGATGCGGCCGAAGGCGCGCATCTTGCACATCTCCTCGATGAAGCGGACGCCCGCGTTCACGAAGAAGGAGATGCGGGCCACCACGTCGCCGAACTTCTCCTCGGGCACCTGCCCGGAGTCGCGGACCGCGTCGAGCACGGCGATCGCCGTGGACATGGCGTACGCGATCTCCTGGACCGGAGTGGCCCCGGCCTCCTGCAGGTGGTAGCTGCAGATGTTGATCGGGTTCCACTTCGGGATGTGGTTGACCGTGTACGTGATCATGTCGGTGGTCAGCCGCAGCGAGGGTCCCGGCGGGAACACGTGCGTCCCGCGCGAGAGGTACTCCTTGACGATGTCGTTCTGGGTGGTGCCCTGGAGCCTGCCGGGGTCCGCGCCCTGTTCCTCGGCGACGACCTGGTAGAGCGCCAGCAGCCACATCGCGGTGGCGTTGATCGTCATCGAGGTGTTCATCTGCTCCAGCGGGATGTCCTGGAACAGCCGGCGCATGTCGCCGAGGTGCGAGACGGGCACGCCGACCCGGCCGACCTCGCCGCGGGCGAGGATGTGGTCGGGGTCGTAGCCGGTCTGGGTCGGCAGGTCGAACGCGACCGACAGACCGGTCTGGCCCTTGGCGAGGTTACGCCGGTAGAGCTCGTTGGACGCCTCGGCGGTCGAGTGGCCGGCGTACGTCCGCATGAGCCACGGGCGGTCCTTCTGACGGCCGGTCATGTCAGACGTTCCGGAAGCGGTTGATGGCGTCGATGTGCTGCTCGCGCAGTTCCCCGTCGCGCACGCCCAGGCCCTCGGCGGGCGCCAGCGCCAGGACGCCGACCTTGCCCTGGTGGAGGTTGCGGTGGACGTCGTACGCGGCCTGGCCGGTGTCCTCCAGGGAGTAGACCTTCGACAGCGTCGGGTGGATCTTGCCCTTCGCGACCAGGCGGTTGGCCTCCCACGCCTCGCGGTAGTTGGCGAAGTGCGAGCCCACGATCTTCTTGAGCGACATCCACAGGTAGCGGTTGTCGTACTCGTGGTTGTAGCCGGAGGTCGAGGCGCAGGTGACGATCGTGCCGCCCTTGCGGGTCACGTACACACTGGCGCCGAAGGTCTCGCGGCCCGGGTGCTCGAAGACGATGTCCACGTCCTCGCCACCGGTCAGTTCGCGGATGCGCTTGCCGAAGCGCTTCCACTCGCGCGGGTCCTGCTCGTGCTCGTCCTTCCAGAACTTGTAGCCCTCGGCGTTGCGGTCGATGATCGCCTCGGCGCCCATCTTCCGGCAGATCTCCGCCTTCTGGTCGCTGGAGACGACGCAGATCGGGTTGGCGCCGCCGGCCAGGGCGAACTGGGTGGCGTAGGAGCCGAGTCCGCCGCTCGCGCCCCAGATGAGGACGTTGTCGCCCTGCTTCATCCCCGCGCCGTTGCGCGAGACGAGCTGGCGGTACGCGGTGGAGTTGACCAGGCCGGGAGCCGCCGCCTCCTCCCAGCTGAGGTGGTCCGGCTTCGGCATCAGCTGGTTGGACTTGACCAGGGCGATCTCCGCCAGGCCGCCGAAGTTGGTCTCGAAGCCCCAGATGCGCTGCTCGGGGTCGAGCATCGTGTCGTTGTGGCCGTCCGAGGACTCCAGTTCGACCGAGAGGCAGTGCGCGACGACCTCGTCGCCGGGCTTCCAGGCGTTGACGCCGGGGCCGGTGCGCAGGACGACGCCCGCCAGGTCGGAGCCGATGACGTGGTACGGCAGGTCGTGGCGCTTGCTGAGGTCGCTGAGCCGGCCGTACCGCTCCAGGAAGCCGAAGGTCGAGACGGGCTCGAAGATCGACGTCCACACGGAGTTGTAGTTGACCGAGCTGGCCATGACCGCCACCAGGGCCTCGCCCGGGCCGAGCTCGGGCACCGGCACGTCCTCGACGTGGAGGGACTTGCGGGGGTCCTTGTCGCGGCTGGCGACGCCGGCGAACATCTCGGCCTCGTCCTTGTGCACGGTCACCGCGCGATACGACTCGGGGACGGACAGGGCCGCGAAGTCTGCGGGGGTGCTGTCCTCGGACTGGATCGCGTCCAGAATTTCCTTCACGGTGTGCCTCCGGCGGTGCGGCGTTGAGGGAACGCTTCAGGGGTCCCTGGGAACAGGGGGTGGCGGGGGTGGAGGTGTGCCGTCGGTTCGGCGGACGGTGCTTCGGCTGCTTGCTCTGTGGAGCAGAAGGGTTGCCTGTGACGCAGGCGCCCGGGCGCGCAGGCACGTGGCTTGCGGGGACAGCCGGCGTACGTGAGGTCTCAGCACGCCGGCCGCCCGGACCACTTCAACGTATGGCACTGCGTGACAGCTGGCAAGGCACTGGGTGCCAGCAATTTCCCTCAATTGTCATCCGGGTGCCACGCATGAGCAACACGGCGGGCGATTTGCCGCCTTGTGCCCGGGGTGGGTGGTTCCGGGGAAGCCCGGCGGAGGTCAGGAGGCGGGGCGGTAGACGTACGGCGTCGTGGTGCCCAGGACCGCGAAGCCGAGACGCTCGAGAATCGGGCGGCTGTCCGGCGTGGCGTCGACCTGGAGGTACCGGTAACCGCGCTCCGCGGCGATCCCCGCCCGGAAGGCGATGAGCGCCCGGTAGACACCCCTGCCGCGCCACTCCTCGGCCGTGCCGCCACCCCACAGCCCGGCGAAGCCGGTGCCCGGGTACAGCTCCATCCGGGCCGAGCTCACCGGCTCCTCGCCCGCCATGGCCACCACGCCCACGAAGTCCTCCGGATCCTCCCTCAGCCGGGTCAGCACCTGACGGCGCAGCCGGGACCCGTCCGAACCGAACGCCCGCTCATGGGCCCGGACCATCAGCTCCACATCGGCCTCGTCACGCACCGTGCGCAGGCGGACGCCCTCCGGGAGCCGGACCGTCACCGGCTGGTCCGCGACCCGGGCGACGAGGAGGGTCTCCGGCTCATCGGGCACGAAGCCCGCCGCCAGCAGCCGCGCCCCGAGGTCGGCCGGCCGGTCGTGCGCGTAGAGCTTCCACTCGAACTCCGCGTACCCGCGCTCGGTGCAGTGGGCCACCTGTGCGGCGATCGCCGCGTCCGCCCGTTCGGCGTCCAGGTCCGGAGACGACCAGACGACCCCGTTCCAGTCGTGGTCCGAGCCGACCTGGCGTACGAGGTCGTCGGTCCGCTCCACGCGGACGCCGGGACCGTCG
Organism: Streptomyces sp. NPDC005803; assembly: GCF_040630435.1. Taxonomy (NCBI): domain Bacteria; kingdom Bacillati; phylum Actinomycetota; class Actinomycetes; order Kitasatosporales; family Streptomycetaceae; genus Streptomyces; species Streptomyces sp. NPDC005803. The sequence continues at coordinate 25,147 of NZ_JBEXXO010000007.1, forward strand.
GGGCGGGCCCCCTGGCGCATCTCACGGTCGAACACGGCGAGCAGGGAGCGGTGGTCCTGATTCTGGGTCATCGGCACACCACAGCACCGGGCGGAGGCGGGTGCAACCGTGTTTCACGGCCGTTGGATCCGGCCGTCCGGGGCAGACGGCAGAAATGGATGATCTTGGAAGACTCATATCGGGACGGGTGGGGCAGAACGGATGACGGTGCCGATGCGAGAACGCGGCTACGGCGGGACCCGCAGGGCCTTCAGCGTCCGCAGGACCGCCTTCGGATTCGCGGCCGTCGCCCTGCTGATCTGCGGCGCGGGGCTGCTGGTACGCACCCTGTGGGAGGGCGCGGGCAGGCATCCCGCCGCCGTGGTACCGGCCGCGGCGCTCGGCGCCGCGGCCGTCCTGATCCTGTACCTCCGCAGGACGCGCCGCCGGCCGGCCGAGGAGCCGGGACCGCTCTCCGAGGCCGTGGCCGAGATCTTCGACCCTCCCGAGGAGCTCTTCGAACCGGCCCCCGAGCCGTACGGGGCCGCCGAGTACGACATCGCGCGCACAGTCGTCCTGACGGAACCGCAAGAGGCCGGGCCGGTGGAGGAGGTGGCGGACTACGCGGCCCTGGACCCCGACGGGTTCGAGGAGGCGATCGCCGCGCTCTGCGAGCGGGACGGCTGCTCCGACGTGCGGGTCGTGGGCGGAGCGGGCGATCTGGGGGCCGACGTGCTGGCGTCGGCCCCCGACGGTCGGCGCCTCGTCGTCCAGTGCAAGTGCTACGGCCCCACCAACAAGGTCGGCTCCCAGGACCTCCAGCGGTTCGGGGGCACCTGCTACGCCGTGCACGAGGCGGAGATCGCCGTCTGCGTCACCACCAGCGCCTACACCGAGCCGGCCCTGGACTACGCGCGACAGTGCGGGATCCTGTGCCTGGACGGCGAGGCGCTCGCCGCCTGGAGCGAGGGCTCCGCACCGCCGCCGTGGCAGGCCCCCGAAGGCCTCTGAGGCCTCTGAGGCCTCTGGGGCCGCGCCTGGCCCTCCCCGGCGGGGCAGGCGGCCGAGGCCGTACCGCCCCGCTCAGCGCTCCTTGAGCGCCTGCTGGATCGCGCGCATCACTTCGTCCAGCGGCGCGTCCGTCCGTGCCACGGCCACCAGGACCTCGCCCTCCGCGCTCACCGACGCCGCCGGCGGCTTCGCCGGCTCGCCGGCGGCGGTCCGGCCCGCGCCGATCCCCGTCCCGAACGTGTCACGGACGATGGAGAACGCCTGGTCCAGCTGCGCCTCCACATCGCCCTGGCCGTCCGCCCGCAGCCAGCGGCGCAGCACGTGGTTGTGCGCGGTGACCACGGCGGACGCCGCGACCTCCGCCAGCAGCGGATCGTCGTTGCCCGCGTGGTGGTCGCGCTCGTCGAAGTGGCCCAGCAGATAGCGCGTGAACAGCCGCTCGTAGCGGGCCACCGAGGCGATCTCGGCCTGCCGCAGCGTGGGGACCTCGCGGGTCAGCTTGTACCGGGCCACGGAGACCGCGGGCTTCGCCGCGTACATCCGCATGACTTCCTTGATGCCACGGCAGACCGTGTCGAGCGGGTGCTCGTGCGCGGGGGCGGCGTTGAGGACCGCCTCGGCCCGTACCAGGGTGTCGTCGTGGTCCGGGAAGATGGCCTCTTCCTTGGACCGGAAGTGCCGGAAGAAGGTCCGTCGGGCGACGCCCGCCGCGCCCGCGATCTCGTCGACGGTCGTCGCCTCGTACCCCTTCGTGGCGAAGAGCTCCATCGCCGCTGCGGCCAGTTCGCGGCGCATTTTGAGCCGTTGGGCGGCGGCACGGGTGCCCGCGGCACTCTCCGGGACGTCGGGCACGGCGGACACACGGGGGGACCTGGCGGGCTGGGACATGGTGTGAACGTACTGCATCGGTGCAGGAGAGCGCGCCTGTGGGGGCGGGCCGCCCGAGGGGCCGAGCAGCCCGCCCCAGCCCCCCGCGTCAGCGGCGGGCATATTCGCGGAAGCCGCGTCCCGTCTTGCGGCCGAGGCAGCCCGCGGCCACCAGATGCTCCAGCAGCGGCGCCGGAGCGAGGCCCGGGTCGCGGAACTCGCCGTGCAGCACCTTCTCGATGGCGAGCGAGACATCGAGACCGACGACGTCCAGCAGTTCGAAGGGGCCCATCGGGTAGCCGCCGCCCAGCTTCATCGCGGCGTCGATGTCGTCGAGGCTCGCGTAGTGCTCCTCGACCATCTTGATCGCGTTGTTGAGGTACGGGAACAGCAGCGCGTTGACGATGAACCCGGCCCGGTCCCCGCAGTCCACCGGGTGCTTGCGCACCTTCCCGCAGACCTCGCGGACCGTGGCGTGCACATCGTCGGCGGTCAGCACGGTGCGGACGACCTCGACCAGCTTCATCGCCGGCGCCGGGTTGAAGAAGTGCATCCCGATGACGTCCTGGGGCCGCGAGGTGGCCCGGGCGATCGAGACGACGGGCAGCGAGGAGGTGGTGGTGGCGAGCACCGCGCCCGGCTTGCACACCTTGTCCAGCGTGGCGAACAGCTGCTGCTTGACCGCCAGGTCCTCGGCGACGGCCTCGACGGCCAGGTCCACCCCGTCGAGCGAGTCCAGCGAGCCCGCGGCGGTGATCCGGGCGAGGGTCTCGTCCCGTGCCCCGGCGGTCAGCCGGCCCTTGGTGACCGACCGCTCCAGCGACTTGGCGATCCGGCCCTTGGCGATCTCCGCCTTCTCCGGGCTGCGCGCGGCGAGCACCACCTCGTAACCGGCCTTCGCGAAGACCTCCGCGATCCCCGACGCCATCGTCCCGGACCCCGCGACGCCGACCGAACGCACCGTGCGCCCCGTGCCCGCCCCGGCGTCCTCCGCCGGAGTCAGCGCGTCCGGGACCACGGTCTCGCTGCCCGGCTCCGCGTACGTGTAAAAGCCGCGGCCCGACTTCCGGCCGGTCAGCCCGGCCGCACCGAGCTGGCCCAGGACGGGGGCGGGGGCGTGCAGCCGGTCGTGCGAGGCGGAGTACATCGCCTCCAGGACGGTGCGGGCCGTGTCGATGCCGATGAGGTCCAGCAGCGCGAGCGGGCCCATCGGCAGGCCGCATCCGAGCTTCATCGCCGCGTCGATGTCCTCGCGGGAGGCGTAGTTCGCCTCGTACATCGCGGCGGCCTGGTTGAGGTAGCCGAACAGCAGGCCGTCGGCGACGAACCCCGGCCGGTCGCCGACCGCGACCGGCTCCTTGCCCAGCTGCCGGGCGAGCGCGGTGACGGCCTCGACGGCCGGCGGCGCGGTCAGCACGGAGGAAACGACCTCGACCAGCTTCATCGCCGGCGCCGGATTGAAGAAGTGCAGGCCGAGGACCCGCTCCGGGTGCTGCGACTCCGCGGCGAGGCGGGTCACCGACAGGGCGTTGGTGCCCGTGGCGAGGATCGCGGTGGGCGAGACGACCGCGTCGAGCTCCCGGAAGACCTGCTGCTTGATCTCGTACGTCTCCGGCACGACCTCGATGACGAGCTCCGCCTCGGCCGCGGCCCGCAGGTCGGAGAAGGTGCGGAACCGGGCGAGGGCGTCGCGCCGCTCCTCCTCGGTGATCCGCCCGCGCCGCACGGCGCGGGCGGTGGAGGACTCCAGGGCGGCGACGGCCTGGCGGCCGGCCGCGTCGCTGACGTCGATACCGATGACCTCGCGGCCGGCGAGGGTCAGGACCTCGGCGATGCCGGTGCCCATGGTGCCGAGGCCGACGACGGCGATGATGCTGAGCGGGGTGTCCATCACGGGACTCCAGGGATGAGTGACGACTGAGGGACGCACGGGGCGCGTGGCCGATGAGAGAGGCACGAAGCCCGAACCGGCGCGCGGCGTACGGGAATTGCCTGTCGTGGTGCTCGGGCCCCGGGTGCGAAGCACACGCCGGGACCGGGAAGGGGCGACGGACTCTGTCCCGGAGTCACGTCTCACAAAACTGCCGAACCGACGAACACTCCGGGTGGCTGCGTCACCAGGCCACCGGAGCCTGCGGGGGAGTGCCCCGCTCACATGAGGTTAACCGGCGGGTAACGAGCGCGCCAGTCCCCGATCGTTGTGGCCCCCCTCACATCAACCGCCCTCATGGGCACGCTTCGTGTCCGCCTATACGCTGAGGGTCATGGACGAAGAGTTCCGGTCACTGACGCACCGGCTGGCGGACGAGGCGGGGGAGTCGGCGGCCTACCGCAGGCTGCTCGCCACCGAGGACGACGAGGAACTGGCCGAGGTGCTCATCGAGCGTGAACGTCCGCTCTGGGCGCGCGAGATCGCGGCGTTCCGGCTCGGCTGCGGTGGCGACCGCCGCGCCTTCGAGACCCTGGTGCTGCTGCTCAACCACCGCGACCCGGCACGCTGCGTCGGCGCCGCCCACGCACTCGCCCGTCTCGGCGACCCCCGCACGCCCCGCGCCGCCGCCGCGCTCGCCACCAACAGCCTGCGCACCGCCTACGCGTTGCACCCGGTCCGCCTGCTCACCGAGCTGAGGGCCCCGGAGTCCGTACCCGCGCTCATGAGCACCCTGTCCAGGCTGCTGGGACCCGACGAGCCGCACTGGCGGGTGGCGCTGGCCTGCGTCGAGGGCCTGGGGCAGCTCGGCGACGTGCAGGCCCGCCCCCTCCTGGAGGCGGCTCTGCCCCACCCGAGGCTGGCCGGTGCCGCGGAGACCGCGCTCAGCCGGCTGCCCGCGGGCTGAGGGGCGGGTGTGGCGCGCCGCCCTTCAGCCCTTCAGACCCTCAGCCCTTCAGCGCCGGAAGCCGAGCAGCCGGTGCAGCGTGTTTCCCCGGCCGTTCGCGTCCGGACGGGGCGCGGGGCGGGCGGACGTGGCGGCCGCCGGCTCCGGATCGGGCGTCTTCGCGCAAACGGCGTCCACGTCGCCGTGCTGCCCGCGCGGCACGGTCCCCTCGGCCAGGTAATCCGCCAGGTAGCGGTCCAGGCAGGCGTTGCCGCTCAGCGTGACGCCGTGGTTCCCGCCGCCCTCCTCGACGACCAGACTCGAATTGACGAGCTCGCGGTGCAGGGTGACGCCGCCCTCGTACGGCGTGGCCGCGTCGTCCGTCGCCTGGAAGAGCAGCGCCGGCGGCACGGCGCGGTTGGAGACCCGTACCGGGTTCAGCGGCTCCACCGGCCAGTCGGCGCAGGGGGCGTTGTACCAGGTGTTGCCCCAGGTCATGAACGGCGCCTTGGCGTGCGCCCACCAGCTGTCGCCGCGCCAGGCCTCCCAGTCGCGCGGCCACCGCGCGTCCCGGCACTGCACGGCCGTGTAGACCGTGTACCCGTTGTCCCCCGCCGCGTCGACCGCGCCGAAGCGCTCGTACGCGGCGACCAGGGGCTTGACGTCCTTGTCGTTCACATAGGCGGCGAACGCCCCGGCCAGCGTCGGCCAGTAGCCGTTGTAGTAGCCGCCCGGCAGGAAGGTGTCGTCCAGCTCGCCCGGGCCGACCTTCCCGCCCGCGGGATGCTCCCTGACCGCGTCCCGCATCCGGTACCACGCCGCCTCGACCTTCGACGGGTCGCCGCCGAGCCCGTACGCGGCGTCGTGCTTCGCCACCCAGGCGGCGAAGGCCTTGTGGCGGGTGTCGAACGCGTAGTCCTGGTCGAGGTTGTCGTCGTACCAGACCCCGTCCGGGTTCACGTTCGAGTCGAGGACCAGGCGCCGGACGCGCTCCGGGAACAGCTTGGCGTACACCGCGCCCAGGTACGTGCCGTAGGAGTAGCCGAAGTAGTTGAGCTGCCGCGAGCCGGTGGCGCGCCGGATCACGTCGAGGTCCTTGGCCGCGCTGGGCGTGTCCATGTACGGGAGCAGGTCCGGATACTTCTCGCCGCAGGCGGCCGCGAAGCCGCGGGCGCGCTCGCGGTTGGTCTGCTCGTCCCGGACGGATCGCGGCACCGGGTCGGGCCGCACCGGGTCGAAGTACTTCGACACGCAGTCCAGGGCCGGCCGGCTCCTGCCGACACCGCGTGGGTCGAACCCGATCACGTCGTACTGCGCGGCCACCGCCTCCGGCAGGGAGGCGGCGACGAAACCGGCCATGGACAGGCCGCTGCCGCCGGGACCGCCCGGATTGACCAGCAGTGGCCCCTGGAAGGTCTTCGCCGTGTGCGGGATCCGGGACAGGGCGAGGGTGACCTGACGGCCCGACGGGTCGTCATGGTCGAGCGGGGAGCGCACCGACGCGCACTGGAGCGTGGGATGCGCCTCGGTGCCGCAGTCGGTCCACTTGAGCGACGCGGCGCGCGGCGCGCCGCTGTCGGCGCTCGCCGGTGACGGCGCGGCGGTCATCAGACCGGCGACCGTCGCCCCGACGGCGACCAGGATTCCTGCACGGTTCGTCATGTGGCCTCCGGTGGTGGGGGAGCAGGGCTGGGCGTGGCGCAGCCCTCGCCGCATGCTCCCCGTATTCGGGGCCGGGAGGTCCTGTTCCGGTGGGAGATGACCCGATTGCCCCTGTGGGCGGGCGCCGAGTCAGAGCAGGGTCAGCTGGGTGGGCTCGGCGCCGGGCGGCGGGCTCTCCGGCTCGTCGCGACCGGGGAGGCCGCGGGGGGTTGCGCGGTGCGCGGGGCCGATGCCGTACTCCGCCGCCAGTTCGTGCACGTACCGCGTGATGCGGCGCTGGTACCACGTGGGCGCGTACGCGCCGTCCGCGTACAGCCGCTCGTAGCGCCCCACCAGGTGCGGGTGGTGCCGGCCGAGCCACTCCATGTACCACTCCCGGGCGCCCGGGCGCAGATGGAGGACGAGCGGGGTGACCGACGTCGCGCCGGCGGCGGCGATCGCGCGGACCGTCGCCCGCAGCTGGTCCGGCCGGTCACCGAGGTACGGGATCACGGGCGCCATCAGTACCCCGCAGCCGATGCCGTGCTCGCTGAGGGCGCGTACGACGTCGAGGCGGCGCTCGGGGGAGGGCGTGCCGGGCTCCACGGTCCGCCACAGTTCGGCGTCGGTGAAGCCCACGGAGACCGAGACGCCGACCTCGGTGACCTCGGCGGCCTGCCGCAGGAGCTCCAGGTCGCGCAGGATCAGCGTGCCCTTCGTGAGGATCGAGAAGGGGTTCGCGTGGTCGCGCAGGGCGGTGAGGATGCCGGGCATCAGCCGGTAGCGGCCCTCGGCCCGCTGGTAGCAGTCGACGTTGGTGCCCATCGCGATGTGCGCGCCGTGCCAGCGCGGTGAGGCGAGCTCGCGGCGTACCAGCTCCGGGGCGTTGGTCTTGACCACGATCTGCGAGTCGAAGCCGAGCCCGGTGTCGAGGTCGAGATAGCTGTGGGTCCTGCGGGCGAAGCAGTAGACGCAGGCGTGGCTGCACCCCCGGTAGGGGTTGACGGTCCATTCGAACGGCATCCGCGAGGCCCCGGGCACCCGGTTCACGATCGAGCGGGCCCGGATCTCGTGGAAGGTGATCCCCCGGAACTCCGGAGTGTCGAAGGTGCGGGTCGTCACCGCGTCCGCGGCGAAGAGCGCGCCGGCGACGGGTTCGGTGGTTTCGGCGGGCTTATCGGCCAGATTGTCCCAGCGCATGGACGCCTCCTCGGTAGCACTGCCCCGAGAATAGAACACTTGTTCCCTTGATCGTTTTCTCCCCTTCGTCCCGGACCGGATTTTGAGCCGGGCTGCCGAGGTGGTTGGCTCAGCACACCCCCGAACAACCGAGTGCTGGAGGAACAGCCATGGCGCAGGTCGAGGCCACGACAGAGCGGATCATCGCGGCGGACGCGGAGACGGTGTTCGACGCGCTGGCCGACTACAAGGACGTCCGCGGCAAGGTGCTGCCCGGCCACTTCAGCGAGTACGAGGTCCGGGAGGGCGGCGACGGCGAGGGCACCCTCGTCCACTGGAAGCTCCAGGCCACCAGCAAGCGCGTGCGCGACTGCCTGCTGGAGGTCACCGAGCCGACCGACGGACAGCTCGTGGAGAAGGACCGCAACTCCTCGATGGTCACGACCTGGACCGTCACCCCGGCCGGTGAGGGCAGGTCCAAGGCCGTCGTCTCCACCGTGTGGAACGGCGCCGGCGGTATCGGCGGATTCTTCGAGAAGACCTTCGCGCCCAAGGGACTTGGGCGCATCTACGACGAGCTGCTGCAGAACCTCGCCACCGAGGTGGAGAAGTAGCCCTCGGGCGAGCCGCCCCGCCTCACCGGTTCGGGTGGTTTTTTCGTCCCGTCGGTTGTGCGCCGTAGTGCCTCCCACCGGGGGATAAGCCCCCTGAGTGCGCCGTCAGCGCCCCCTCGTCGCGTTTGCCCTCGCTTGTCGCCCGATGCGAGAAATGGGCGGCGGCAGTGCGACGAGGGGAGCGGCACGTGGTGGGTGGGATCACTCTGGTGAAGGACGAGCCCGGCGGTACGGAGAGCACCGAGACGGTGCCGATGGCCGTCCCGCCTCCGCCGCCTCCCACCGTGACGGAGCCCGCCGCCCCGGCCGGTGACGGGGTCGTGGACCCCCGCCGCATCCGGCTCGTCTTCATCGGGCTGATGCTCACGCTCCTGCTCGCGGCGCTCGACCAGATGATCGTCGCCACCGCCCTCCCGAAGATCGTCGGCGAGCTGCACGGCCTGGAGAAGATGTCCTGGGCGGTCACCGCCTATCTGCTCGCCTCGACCATCGGACTGCCCGTCTACGGCAAGCTCGGTGACCTCTTCGGGCGCAAGGGCGTCTTCCAGTTCGCGATCGTCGTCTTCGTCGTCGGCTCCGCGCTGGCCGGCTGGTCCCGCACCATGGACGAACTGATCGCCTTCCGCGCCCTCCAGGGCGTCGGCGGCGGCGGGCTGATGATCGGCGTCCAGGCGATCATCGCGGACGTCGTACCGGCCCGGGAGCGCGGCAAGTTCATGGGGCTGATCGGCGCGGCCTTCGGACTCGCGTCCGTGGCGGGCCCGTTGCTCGGCGGCTTCTTCACCGACCACGCCTCATGGCGCTGGTGCTTCTACATCAACGTGCCGTTCGGCCTGGTCACCCTCGTCGTCATCACCGTGGTGCTGAAGCTGCCCAGACCGACCGTCCGCCCCCGGCTCGACATCCTCGGCGCCGTGCTGCTGGCCGCCGCCTCCACCTGCCTCGTCCTGCTGACCAGTTGGGGCGGAACGGAGTACGCCTGGGGATCGGGCACCATCCTGGGGCTGGCCGCCGGAGCCGCCGCGACGACCTTGCTGTTCCTCGCCGTCGAGCACCGCGCGCCCGAACCGATCATCCCGCTGCGGCTGTTCCGCGACTCGATCTTCAACGTCACCGCCCTGGTCGGCGCGGTCGTCGGGGTGGCCCTGTTCGGCGCAGCCAGCTACCTGCCGACCTTCCTGCAGATGGTCGACGGGGCCACCGCCACCGAGTCCGGGCTGCTGATGCTCCCGATGATGGGCGGCATCGTCGGCGCCTCCGTCGTCTCCGGCCAGCTGATCTCCCGGACCGGCCGCTACCGGGTCTACCCGATCGCGGGCAGCGCGATCTCCGCGGTGGGCATGTGGCTGCTGTCCCGGCTCGAGACCGACACCCCGCGGTTCGAGTACAGCATCGCGCAGGCGGTCCTCGGCCTGGGGATCGGGCTGATCATGCCGGTGCTCGTCCTGGCCGTGCAGAACTCCGTACGCCCCGCCGACCTCGGCACCGCCACCAGCGCCAACAACTACTTCCGGCAGATCGGCGGCAGCGTCGGAGCCGCCGTGTTCGGCACCCTGTTCGCCGGGCGGCTGGCCGACGCCCTCGCCGTACGGCTGCCCTCCGGCGCCGGGCTGCCCGACCCGGAGTCGATCACGCCGCAGCTGGTCCACGCGATGGAGCCCGCGCTGCGGGACGCCTACATCCAGGCGTACGCCGACGCGATGCCCCGGATCTTCCTCTACCTCGTGCCGGTCCTCGTGCTCGGCCTGTTCTTCGCCTTCTTCCTCAAGGAGAAACCGCTGGTGTCCCACCACAGCCCCGAAACCGCGGCCGAGCCCGCCTCGATCCCCTCCGCCCGCATGGACCCGGGCCCCCCTTCCGTCGGATACCTCTCCGGGGTGCCGGTCTGCGGCAGCGTCCAGCACCCCGACGGAACGAAGGTCCCGCGCGCCGCCCTCACCCTCATCGACGTGCAGGGCCAGCAGGTCGGCAGGGGCGCCAGCGGGGACGAGGGACGGTACGCGCTGAGCGTGCCCGGCGCCGGCGCGTACGTCCTCATCGCCGCCGCGGGCGGCCACCAGCCCCAGGCCGTCAGCGTCACGGTGGGCGAACGGCCGGTGGAGCTGGACGTGGTGCTCGGCGGCGCCGGCCGGCTGGCCGGGACGGTCGTGACCGCGGACGGCGTCCCCGTACGGGACGCGGCCGTCACCCTGACCGATGTACGGGGCGAAGTCGTCGCCTCCACCCGCAGCGGGCGCGAGGGAGGGTACGTGATCACGGAGCTGGTCGCGGGCGAGTACACCCTCGCCGCCTCCGCACCGGCCTTCCGGCCCGCCGCGCTGCCGGTCAGCGTGCAGGCGGCCAGGGAGACCCGGCAGGACATCGAACTGGCCGGCGGCGCCGTGCTGCGCGGGATCGTCAGGGCCAGTGGCGGCCGGGCCGTCGAGGACGCCCGGGTGACGCTGCTGGACGCGGCCGGCAACGTGGTCGACACGCTGACCACCGGACCCGACGGATCCTTCCGGTTCGTCGACCTGTCGACGGGGGAGTACACCGTGATCGCGGCCGGCTATCCGCCGGTCGCCACCGTGCTCCAGGTCGCGGGCGGCGGGCGCACCGAACGGGACCTCCAGCTGGGCCACGAGGACTGAGGACGCCGGCCCGCCGCCGCGCCGGTCCCCCACCGGCGCGGTGGCGGGTCAAGCCGCGCGCCCCGCGCTGCCCCCTCGGGGGTGATTGGGCCGATGACCGGCATCGCCGGGCCCGGGGCCGTACCGTGGACGCACGAACCGCAGAAGCTTGCGGCGAGGAAGGAGTCTTCCGCCCATGGACCTCGGTGTGCCGCCGCAGAGGACACCACAGCCGCGTGACGCCGCGGCGGGCCGCGTGCCGCTCGCCGTGGTCGTCGTCGACGCGGACGGACTCGTCTCGCACTGGTCGACCGGTGCGAGGAAGCTCTTCGGGGTCTCACGGGAGGACGCCGTCGGCTGCCCGGCGGGGGAACTCCTGCCGGTGGCCGGGGCGTTACGGCCGCACGGCGACCCCTTGCCCGACGGGGCGTACGCCGAGTTCGGCCCCGAACTCGACACGTCCCTCAGCGGGACCGTCGCCTACCCGGCGGCGGGCCGGGCCCGCGTGGACGAACCGGGCGGCCGCGTCGACGTGCTGTGGTGGGCGTATCCGCTGGTCGGCCCGGGCCCCGAGCGGCTGCTCGTGCTCGCCGCGGACTCCGCGCCGCTGCGGGGCGACGCGGAGGGCGGGGCCCCGGACAACGAGACGATCGCTCCCGGATTCGCGCTGCACACCGACTTCCCCGGTTACCAGGAGCTGTCCTCGCGGCTGCCCGAGATCCTGCCCAGCATGAGTGTCCAGGAGGCGACCAGGATCGTCTCCCAGGTCCTCGAACTCGGCTACCCGGTGCTGGAGTTCAGTCACCACGACCGCATCCCGGTGACCCCCGACTGGGGTGTGCCGCGGCGCGCCGGGCGACACGGCGCCGACGGCCCGCAGCACACCGCCACGCGTCCGCCCCTCCCGCACGCCGCACCCCGCCCGGAGCTCGACCTCGAATACGCGGCCGTCCGTGAGCGGCTGGAATTCCTCAACGAGGTCAGCGGCCGCATCGGCACCTCCCTCGACCTGGAACGGACCATCCGCGAGGTCACCAGCGCCGCCGTGCCCCGCTTCACCGACTTCGCCGGCACGCATCTGCGCGCCGCGGTCCTGGCCGGTGAGGCCTTCCCCGACGGGCCGCCCGACGTCACCACCGTCTGGCACCGCGTCTGGGTCGAGCACAACGACGAACCGGGCCGGTGGGACGACACCGTGCCCGTCGGCGAATCCATCGCCTTCCCGGAGCACACCCCCTTCTTCCAGTGCATGGTCACCGGCGAACCCGTCATCGTCCCTTACGTCAGCGAGGAGTTGAGCAACCGGATCTCGGGCGAGTTCGAGAAACGCGACCTGCGCCCCCTCATCACCCACCGCTCCCTGCTCATCGTCCCGCTCAAGGCCCGTGACGTGGTGCTCGGCTTCATGGTGCTGATGCGCCGCCCCGGCCGCGCGCCCTTCGACGACATGGACCGCACCACCGGCGCCGAACTCGCCGCCCGCGCCGGGCTCGTCCTCGACAACGCCCGCATGTACACCTACCAGGAGAACGTCGCCGAGACCCTCCAGGACAGCATGCTGCCGCAGATCGAACCCCGCATGGCGGGCTGCGACATCGCCACCCGCTATCTGCCCGGCGCCCGGCTCGGCAGGGTCGGCGGCGACTGGTTCGACTCGGTCAAGCTCCCCGGCTCCCGGACCGCGCTCGTCGTCGGCGACGTGATGGGCCACGGCCTCAACTCGGCCGCGATGATGGGGCAGTTGCGGACCGCCGTACTGACCATGGCCACCATGGAGATGCCGCCCGCCCAACTGCTGCGCAACCTCGACGACCTGGCGCAGCGGCTCGGTGAGCAGTACCTCGCGACCTGCCTCTACGCGGTCTACGACCCGATCCGCTCCGAACTGCAGATCGCCAATGCCGGGCACATCCCGCCCGTGCTGGTCCGGGCCGAGGACGGCCGGGCCGAGCTGCTCGACCTGCCGACCGGCGCCCCGATCGGCGTCGGCGGGGTCGCCTTCGAGACCGCCACGGTGCGGGTGCGCCCGGGGGACCGGCTGGTGCTCTGCACCGACGGCCTGGTCGAGGTGCGCGGCCAGGACATCGGCGCGGGGCTGGCCGCGCTCTGTGCTTCCGCCGCCCACCCCGCGGCATCGATGGACGACGCCTGCGACACGATCATCCGCGCCCTGAACCCCAGCGGCGGGCGCAAGGACGACGTGGCCCTGCTGATGGCCCGGCTCAACGGGATCCCGGACGGCGACGTCGCAGCATGGCAACTCGCCCTGGATCCGCGCGAGGTGGCGCGGGCCCGCCGGCTGGTCCGCGGCAGGCTCCTCGACTGGGAGCTGCCGGACGCGGTGGAGGCGGCCGAACTGATGGTCAGCGAGCTCGTCACCAACGCCGTGAAGCACGGCCGTACCCATCACATCGAGCTCCGGCTGGTACGCACGGGAGCCCTGCTCTGCGAGGTCAGCGACGACGACCCCGCCCCCGCCACGCTGCTGGGCGCCACCGCGCACGACGAGTTCGGCCGCGGACTGGTGCTGGTGAGCAGCCTCGCGCGGGAATGGGGCACGAGCACGACGGCGCGCGGCAAGACCGTCTGGTTCGAGCTGGCGCTCTCCCGCTTCCCCCGCCCCCGGCCGGCCTCCTGGTGAAGCAGGCCTCCGGCAGGCCGGGGCGGAGATCGTCCACCGTGTGCATCCCCTTGCCCAGGGCGGCCGGTGACGGTAGTCCGGTGCTGAGCGAAAACGCTCGGGACGGCCGGACTTGGGAGTGCGCATGGATGTGTCGCAGCGATACCGCGAGGCGTGGGAAGGCTTCTGGTCAGCCACCACGGACGCCCCCGGCGAGGCGATCTGGGACGCGGACCCCTCGCTGAGCGCCGTACCGCACAGCGAGCTGCTGCTGCCGTACGCGGACGCCTCACTGCCCGTCGTCGACCTCGGCTGCGGAAACGGCACCCAGACCCGTTATCTCGCCACCCGGTTCGCCCGTGCGCTGGGCGTGGACCTCGCCCACGCGGCGATCGGCCACGCGCGGCGGGCGGACCGCGAAGGCGTGGCCGAGTTCGCCCAGTTGGATCTTGTCGACGGCGAGGCGGTGCGCGCCCTGCACGAGCGGCTCGGCGATGCGAACGTCTACATGCGGGCGGTCATCCACCAGAGTGAACCCGAGGCCAGGCCGGCCGTCGCCGCGGCCGTGGCGACGCTGCTGGGAAAGCGGGGCCGGGCGTTCGTCGCCGAGCTGACGCCGGCCTCCAAGGCCGTGCTGCAGCACGCCGCGCAAGGGCCGGGCGGGCCACCCGAGAAGCTGCGGCGGGTCTTCGAGCACGGACTGAAACCGGCGAGCGCCACCGAGGAAGAGGTGCCGGAACTGCTGCGAGCGGCCGGACTGACCACCCTGGACAGCGGTGACACGGCGCTGCCCCAGACCGAGTACCTGCCCGACGGGACGAGGATCGACCTGCCGGCGCGCTGGTTCGTCCTGGCCGCCGGCTGATCCGGGGCGCGCACCGGCCCCGGGCGAGGAATCCGTCCGGGGCCGGTGGCCCGTCTCAGGGCACCAGCCGGGGTCTGCGTCTCGCCGCGACGTCCTCGACCCACCCGACGAGCACCACGGCCCCGGCGACCAGGACCCGGACGACAGCGAACTGGAGCCACGGGCTGTCGAGCGGCAGATGCCGTTCCGGGGCCGGCACGTCCCCCATCAGGTCGATCAGGGGCACGCTCGCCATCAGCGCGACCTCGTGCCACAGGTACACGGTCACGGCGCGGGCGCTGAGGACCTTCACCACCCGCGCCGCCACGGGCCGGCGGCCGAGCCACCCGCAGCCGGGCCGCAACCGCAGGAGCAGCTGGACGAAACCCGCCGACCCCAGCGTCCGGGCGAGCGGGATGTCGTCGAGGTCGTACGACCCGTCGACCCGGTGGTGGAGCGCCCACCAGCCATCGGCCGTCGCGACGAGGCCCCGCACCTGCTCCAGCAGGAGCGCGACCTGGACGTCACCTACACCTTGCCGGTCAGGCCCGACGGGCTGGCGGCGAGCGGAACCGCCGTCCTCCAGGATGCCGCGGCCGAGGACGTCGACGTCTCCGCGGTGAACAACATGGCGATGAACTACGACGCGTCCGACGACGGCGACATGGGCGACTACGCCGCCCCAGGAGGACGGGGCGTTCGCCGAGGCGCTGAGCGGCTGACCGCCGCGCCTCAGTGCCCGGTCCCCTCCCGCAGGAGCGCCATCAGCGCCCGCGCTCCCGGGCTCATCGCCTGGGCTGCCGGGAGGACCACGACGCTCTCGTAGTACCGCCGGCCGTCCCCGCCGAGCGGCACCGCCACCAGGCCCCGGGCCTCGGGCTTGCGGGAGAAGTGGTGCGGTACCACGGCGATGCCGAGCCCCTCACGCACCAGCTCCAGCAGGCTGTGCACGTCGTTGACCTCCAGCGCCACCGTGCGGCGCACCCGCGCGGCGGCGAACGCCTCGTCGGCCGCCCGGCGCGGCCCGAAGTCCGGATGGAAGTCGATGAACGCCTCGCCGGGCAGCTCCTCCCACCCGACCCGGTCCGCCGCGGCCAGCCGGTGGCCGGGCGCGCACAGCAGGACCATGGGTTCCCGGGCCAGGGGAACGAGCTCGCCGCGCCACTCCCCGCGGGAGACGGTGGCGGCGAAGGCGATGTCGAGCCGCCCGCCGGCCACCCCGTCCACCAGGTTCGTCGTGCCCTCCTGGCGCAGCCGGATCTCCATGTGCGGGTGCGCGCGGTGGAAGGCGGCGAGCAGGCGTGGCAGGCTCACCCCGGCCACGCACTGCTCCACGCCCACCGACAAGGTGCCGCGCAGCAGTCCCCGTACCGCGTCGACGGCGTCCTTCGCCGCCCGCGCGCCCGCCAGGGTGCGCTCGGCCTCCACCAGCAGGGCGCGCCCGGCCTCGGTCAGCCGCACACTGCGCGTGGTCCGGCTGAACAGCGGGGTCCGCAGTTCCTGCTCCAGAGCCCGGACGGACGCGGACAGGCCCGACTGCGACACGGCCACGCGCTCGGCGGCGCGGGTGAAATGCCGTTCCTCGGCGACGGCGACGAAATGTTCCAGCTGGCGCAACTCCATGATTGAGAAATATAGGCGCTGAATCCCAGCGGAATCTCCTGTTGGACTGCTGGATCGTTGTGAGCGAGCCTGGACCCTGTACCCCGCCCGGGAGGAAGCCGTACGGCGCCGCCCCCGGTGCACCGGAACGACCCCTCCCATGGAGCCCCGCATGTACATCCCGTCCGCCGGCCGCTACCAGGACATGCCGTACCGGCGCACCGGGCGCAGCGGTCTGAAGCTGCCCGCCCTCTCGCTCGGTCTGTGGCACAACTTCGGCGGTGACCGGACGCCGGAGGCCCAGGGGCAGATCCTCCGCCGGGCGTTCGACCTCGGCATCACCCACTTCGACCTGGCGAACAACTACGGTCCGCCGCCCGGTTCCGCCGAGACGGCGATGGGCCGCGCGCTGGCGACGGACTTCGCCCGGCACCGGGACGAGATCATCGTCTCCACCAAGGCCGGCTACCTGATGTGGGACGGCCCGTACGGGGAGTGGGGTTCGCGCAAGAACCTCCTCGCGTCGCTGGACCAGAGCCTCACCCGCCTCGGCCTCGACTACGTCGACATCTTCTACTCCCACCGGCCCGATCCGGAGACCCCGCTCGAAGAGACGATGGGCGCCCTCCACTCCGCGGTGCGGCAGGGCAAGGCGCTCTACGTCGGCATCTCCAACTACTCGGCCGAGCAGACGAGGGAGGCCGCCCGGATCCTGAAGGACCTCGGCACCCCGCTGCTCATCCACCAGCCGCGGTACTCGATGCTGGACCGCTGGGTCGAGGACGGTCTGCTCACGGCCCTGGACGAGCTGGGCGTCGGCTCCATCGCCTACTCGCCACTGGAACAGGGCATCCTCTCGGACCGCTATCTCCGCGGCATCCCCGAAGGCTCGCGGGCCGCGGGCAGCAGCCCCTTCCTGTCGGCCGACTCGGTCACCCCCGAGCTGGTCGGCCGGCTCCGCGAACTGGACCAACTCGCCTCCGGACGTGGCCAGTCGCTGGCGCAGATGGCGCTGGCCTGGGTGCTGCGCGGCGGCCGGGTCACCTCCGCGGTGGTCGGCGCGAGCAGTGTCGCCCAGCTGGAGAACAGCGTGGAGGCGATCCGCAATCTCGAGTTCGGTGACAAGGAACTCGCCAAGATCGAGAAGCTGCTGAAGGGTGCCAAGCGCCGCTGAACCACGCAAGGCCGGCGCTCCCGTACGGGGCGCCGGCCTTCGTCGTGCGCTGCCGGTCTTCTGTCGTGCGGCGCCGGTCCTGCTTCGTGCGTTGCCGGTCTTCTGCCGTGCGGCGCCGGTCCTGCTTCGTGCGCTGCCGGTGCTGCTTTTGTGCGGTGCGGACGGAACGGAACCGCCGGGCGAACCGCAGCCTCAGACGTCGTCCGCCCGCAGCAGCAGGTCCAGCAGACCCGGGAAGCGGGCCCCGAACTCTTCGCGGCGCAGGCGGTTGACCCGTTTGGGGCCCACGTCGCGCTGTTCCACCAGGCCCGCCCCGCGCAGCACCGAGAAGTGATGGCTGAGCGCTGCCTTGCCGACGGGTACGTCGAAGCTGCCGCAGCTGCGCGTCCAGTCCTCGGAGCCCGCCAGATCGCGGACCAGCTGGAGGCGGACGGGATCGGCGAGTGCGGACAGGGCCGCGAGTACGGAGACCTCGGCGGGGTCCGTATGCGCCGGAGCGGCGCGGTGGCCGCTGCCCGCGGGCCGGTTGGGCATGTTCCGCTCCTCGTGTCCGTGACCCCTTGCTGAGTGTTCGATGAATATCTTACACTCCGGGTGTTCGCTTTTCGTTGAACACTTCTTCCAGGGGGCGGTCCGTCATGCGTGTGGTCGAGTTCAAGGAGTACGGCGGACCCGAGGTGCTGACCGTCGTCGAGGCGATCACCCCTGAGCCCGGTCCCGGCCAGGTCACCGTCGACGTCGCCTACGCCGGCGTCAACTTCGCCGATCTCAAGGCCCGCTCCGTCGGGTACCGGGTCCCCCGACTGCCCTTCGTCCCGGGCCTGGAGATCTCCGGCCGGGTACGGGCCGTCGGCGCGGGCGTCGAGGGACTGCGCCCCGGTCAGGAGGTCGCGGCCTTCCTCGACGGCGGCGGATACGCGGACGTGGTGACGGCGCCGGCCGCGACCGTCTTCCCGCTCCCCGAGGGCGTGGACCTGCGCACCGGCGCCACCCTGCCGACCGTGCTGCCGACCGCGCACGCCCTGCTGCACGAGGTCGGACGGCTGCGGGCCGGCGAGAGCGTGCTGGTGCAGGGCGCGGCCGGCGGGGTCGGCACGGTGGCCGGGCAGCTCGCCCGGATCGCGGGCGCCGGAGCCGTGTACGGCGTGGTGTCGTCCGCCGCGAAGGCCGACTACGCCCTCGCCCACGGCTACGACGAGGTGTTCGTCGGCGACACCTTTCCGGCGGAGGTCCGCCGCGCCACCGGGGGCCGGGGCGTCGACCTGGTGCTCGACCCGGTCGGCGGAGACACCCTGCGGCGCGGCATCGACGCGCTCGCCGTCTTCGGGCGCCTGGTCTCCTTCGGCAACGCGAGCGGCGCACAGCCCTGGAGCGTCGGGCAGCCGGAGCTCTACCCCGGCAGCAGGTCGGTCGCCGGCTTCTCGATCCTGGAGCTCGCCGCGCAGGACCCCGCCACGCTGCGGGCCGTCGCCGAGCGCGCCTTCCGCACCGTGACCGCCGGACAGGTCGACCTCCCGGTGACGGCCGAGTTCCCCCTGGAGGATGCGGCCGACGCGCACCTGCTGATGGAGGGGCGCGCGTCGACCGGCAAGCTGGTCCTGCGTATCGGCGGCTGAGCGACCCCGCCCCTCGTCCCACACCCCCCTTGTCGCGGATCCGGAAGGTGTACGTACATGAAGATTCTGGTCGTAGGAGCGGGAGCCACCGGCGGTTACTTCGGCGCCCGGCTCGCCCAGGCCGGCAAGGACGTCACCTTCCTGGTCCGTCCGCGCCGCGCCGCCGCCCTCCGCGAGCGGGGGCTGCGCATCACCGGGCTGGGGGCGCAGGAGACGATCACACCCCGGCTCGTCACCGCGGACGAGCTCTCCGGCCCCTACGACCTGGTACTGCTCTCGGTGAAGGCCACGGCCCTGGACGCGGCCCTGGACGACATCGCGCCGGCCGTCGGACCCGGGACCGCGATCGTGCCCCTGCTCAACGGCATGGCGCACCTGGCACGGCTCAACGACCGGTTCGGCGAGAAGGCGGTGCTCGGCGGCGTCGCCCGGATCATCACCACGCTGAACGCCGAAGGCGACATCGTGCGCCTCGCCCCCGTCGCGAGCCTCACGATCGGCGAGCAGGGGGGCGGCACGTCCGAACGGGTCGACGCGGTCGCCGCAGTCCTCACCGACGCGGACATCGACACCCACCGGTCCAGGGACATCGTCGCGGCGATGTGGGGCAAGTGGGTGTTCATCAGCACCCTGGCGGGGCTGACCTGTCTGATGCGCGGCACCGTCGGCGACGTCCGCGCCGTTCCCGGCGGACGCGCGTTCGTGACCGCCCTCCTGGCCGAGAGCGCCGCCGTCGCGGCAGCCGCCGGTCACCCCGTGCGGGAGAAGGAACTCGACGCCGTCGCCGCGATGCTCACCACGGACGGATCGCCCCTCACCGCCTCTCTGTACCGCGACGTGACCCAGGGCGTCCCGACCGAGGCCGAGCAGGTCTTCGGCGACCTCGTGGACCGGGCCCGGGGGCTGTCCGTCGACACGCCGCTGCTCGACCTGGTCACGCTGAACCTGCGCGTCCACGAACACCGCACCACCTCCACCGCCTGAGCGTCCCGGAGTCGCGCGCCACGCCCCGTGGCCTTCAGTGGAATGGACCTCTGGAGGTCACGATGGCTCTGGCCTGCGCGTTCATCGGCGCGTACCGTGTGGCCGCATGAAGATCCTCGTCAGCGCCGACATGGAAGGCGCCACCGGTGTGACCTGGCCGGCCGATGTGCTGCCCGGCACGCCCCAGTGGGAGCGCTGCCGCTCCCTGTTCACCTCCGACGTCAACGCGGCCGCTCTCGGCTTCTACGACGGGGGCGCCGACGAGGTGCTCGTCAACGAGGCCCACTGGACCATGCGCAACCTGCTGCTGGAGCAGCTCGACGACCGGGTCCAGATGCTCACCGGCAAGCACAAGTCGCTCAGCATGGTGGAGGGCATCCAGCACGGCGACGTCGACGCCGTGGCCTTCGTCGGCTACCACACGGGCGCCGGAACGGAGGGCGTCCTGGCCCACACCTACCTGGCCAACTCCATCACCGGAGTGTGGCTGAACGGGACCAGGGCCAGCGAGGGGCTCCTCAACGCCCATGTGGCCGCGGAGTACGGGGTCCCCGTCGTCCTCGTCACCGGCGACGACCTGACGTGCGTGGACGCCCGGGGATACGCCCCCGCCGCCCGGACGGTCGCCGTCAAGGACTACGTCTCGCGCTACGCCGCGGTCTGCCGTACCCCCGCCCGCACCGCCGCCGACATCCGTGCGGCGGCCAAGGAGGCGGCCGCGCTCGCCGGGCGGTACACGCCGGTGGACGGCGGGCCGTTCACCGTGGAGCTGGAGTTCGACGCCGAACACCTGGCGGCGGCCGCCACGGTGGTGCCGGGCGTGGCACCTTCCGGCGAGAGGCGCGTCGCCTACACGAGCGCGACGATGTACGAAGGTATCCGCACGTTCAAGGCGGTGACGACCATCGTGTCGGCCGCCGTGGAGGAACAGTATGGCTGAGGCGAGCATGCCAAGGGATGTCGACGAGCTCGCGCTCGGCGAATCGGTGACGTTCACCTCCGAACTGATCCGCATCGACACCACCAACCGGGGCGGCGGCGACTGCCGCGAACGCCCGGCCGCCGAGTACGTCGCCGAGCGGCTGGCCGCCGCCGGACTCGAACCGGCGATGCTGGAGCGCACCCCCGGCCGCACCAACGTGGTCGCCCGGATCCCGGGCACCGACCCGTCAGCCGACGCGCTCCTGGTCCACGGGCACCTGGACGTGGTACCCGCCGAGGCGGCCGACTGGACCGTGCACCCCTTCTCCGGCGAGGTGCGCGACGGCGTCGTCTGGGGCCGCGGCGCCATCGACATGAAGAACATGGACGCGATGGTCCTCGCCGTCGTCCGGTTCTGGGCCAGGGCCGGCATCCGCCCCCGCCGCGACATCGTGATCGCGTACACCGCGGACGAGGAGGCCAGCGCCGACGACGGCTCCGGCTTCCTGGCGGACCGGCACGCCGCACTCTTCGAAGGCTGTACGGAAGGCATCAGCGAATCGGGCGCCTTCACCTTCCACGCCGGGCCCGCCATGCCGCTCTACCCCATCGCCGCGGGCGAACGCGGCACCGCCTGGCTCAAGCTCACCGCCCACGGCAAGGCGGGGCACGGCTCCAAGGTCAACCACGCGAACGCGGTCAGCGCGCTCGCCGCGGCCGTCGCCCGGATCGGCGCCCACGAATGGCCGGTGCGCCTCACTCCGACGGTCCGCGCCGCACTCACCGAGATCGCCGCCCTGCACGGCATCCACCCCGACCTCGACGCCCCCGGCTTCGACGTGGACGAACTCCTCGGCAAGATCGGCCCGGCCGCCGACCTCGTGGCGCCGACCATCCGCAACAGCTCCAACCCGACGATGCTGGAGGCCGGTTACAAGGTCAACGTGATCCCGGGCCACGCCACCGCCTACATCGACGGCCGGATGGTCCCGGGCGGCGAGGACGAGTTCCACACCACGCTGGACCGGCTGACGGGGCCCTCGGTCGACTGGGAGTTCCACCACCGCGAGGTCCCCCTCCAGGCGCCGGTCGACTCACCCACGTACGCCAAACTGCGCTCCGCCGTCGAGCGGTTCGACCCGGACGGGCACGTCGTGCCGTACAGCATGTCCGGCGGCACCGACGCCAAGCAGTTCTCCCGGCTCGGGATCACCGGCTACGGCTTCTCGCCGCTGAAGCTGCCCGTCGGCTTCGACTACCAGGCCCTCTTCCACGGCGTGGACGAGCGCGTCCCCGTCGACGCGCTGCACTTCGGCGTCAGGGTCCTGGACCACTATCTGCGCACCGCCTGAACCACTCGGGGGAATTGATCATGGTATCCACGCAGGCCTACGGAAGCTGGCCGTCACCGATCGACGCCGCGATGGCCGCCTCCCGCGACGGCCGCCCCGAGTACGTCGGGGCGGTCGGCGACGAGCTGTGGTGGACGGAGCCGCGGCCGGCCCAGGCGGGCCGGCGCGCCCTGGTCCGCCGGTCGGCGGACGGCGCCACCACGGAGCTGCCCGCGCCGTGGAACGCCCGCAGCCGCGTCATCGAGTACGGCGGCAGGCCCTGGGCCGGCACCGAACGGGCCGAGGGCGGCCCGCTGATCGTCTTCGTCCACTTCGACGACCAGCGGCTGTACGCGTACGCGCCCGACGGGCCCCGCAATCCGTGGCCGCTCACCCCCGTGTCCGCCGTGGGCGGCGGACTGCGCTGGGCCGACCCGCGGCTGCACCCGGACCGCGGCGCGGCCGGCGAGGTCTGGTGCGTCCTGGAGGAGTTCACCGGCGAGGCGCCCACCGAGCTGCGCAGGGTGATCGCAGCCGTGCCGCTGGACGGCTCGGCGGCCGGCGACCGGTCCGCGGTACGCGAACTCTCCGACGACCGGCACCGGTTCGTCACCGCCCCCGAGGTCTCGCCCGACGGGCGCCACGCGGGCTGGATTGCCTGGGACCACCCGCGGATGCCGTGGGACGGCACCGAGGTGATGCTCGCGGACATCGGCGAGGACGGCGCCTTCCACGATGCCCGGAGCTTCGTGGGCGGCCCGGAGGAGTCCGTTCCGCAGATCCGGTGGACGGCCGACGGACAGGTGCTGTTCGCCAGTGACCGCAGCGGGTGGTGGAACCTGTACCGCGCCGATCCGCGCAGCGGCGCCACCGTCGGACTCTGCCCCCGCGAAGAGGAGTTCGCCGGTCCGCTGTGGAAGATCGGGCTCAACTGGTTCGGCCCGCTGGACAACGGGCTGATCGCCGCGCTGCACGGCAAGGGGTCCACGACGCTCGGCATCCTCGACCCGGAGACCGGCGACCTCGTCGACATCGCCGGACCCTGGACCGAATGGGCCGAGACCCTCGCCGTGCAGGGCAGCCGTGTCATCGGCATCGCGGCGAGTCCGCACAGCGCGTACGAGATCGTGGAGCTGGACACGGCGACCGGGCACACCCGGATCATCGGCGCCCCGCACGAGGACGCCGTCGACCCGTCGTACTACCCCGGACCGGTCGTCCGTACCTTCACCGGCCCCGGCGGCCGTGAGATCCACGCCCAGGTCTATCCGCCGCACAGCCCCGACACGGCCGGCCCGGACGACGAGCTCCCGCCCTACGTGGTGTGGGCCCACGGCGGCCCGACCGGCCACGCCGCGCTCGTACTCGATCTGGAGATCGCCTACTTCACCTCGCGCGGCATCGGCGTCGTCGAGGTCAACTACGGCGGTTCCACCGGTTACGGCCGCGCCTACCGCAACCGGCTGCGCGAACAGTGGGGCGTCGTCGACGTGGAGGACTGCGCCGCCGTCGCCCGCGCCCTCGCCGCCGAGGGCACCGCGGACCCCCGGCGGCTCGCCGTCCGCGGCGGCAGCGCCGGCGGGTGGACCACGGCGGCTTCGCTGACCGGCACCGACGTCTACGCCTGCGGGACGATCATCTACCCCATCCTCGACCTGACCGGCTGGGGGACCGACGAGACCCACGACTTCGAATCGCGGTACCTGGAGTCACTGGTCGGCCCGCTCGCCGAGGTACCCGAACGCTACCGGGACAGGTCGCCGATCAGCCGCACCGCCGGGCTCACCACGCCCTTCCTGCTCCTCCAGGGGGAGGACGACCCGATCTGCCCGCCCGTGCAGTGCGAACGGTTCCTGGCCGCGGTCGAAGGGCGCGGCATTCCGCACGCCTATCTCACCTACCCCGGTGAGGGGCACGGGTTCCGCCGCGCGGAGACCATGATCAGCGCACTGGAGGCCGAACTCTCGCTGTACGTACAGACCTTCGGGCTCGACCGGACCGACGTGCCCCGGCTGGAGCTGAAGAAGTGACAGCTGAGGACGTGGCAGCTGAAGACGTCGCGGCTGAGGAAGTAGCAGGTGGCGGAGTGACGCGTGGCGGAACGGCCGTCGGTGGATCGGCGGCTGACGAGGTGACGGCTGAGGAAAGGGCGGCCGAGACAGCGGTCCTCGCCCCTCTGACCCGCCCGGCCCGGCTGCGCGCCGGCGCCCGGGTCGCCGTCGTGTCCCCGAGCGGACCCGTGCCCGCCGACCGGCTGGAGCCGGGCCTGGACCTCCTGCGCGGCTGGGGGCTCGACCCGGTCGTGATGCCGCATGTGCTGGACGTGCACACGGAGTTGGACTACCTCGCCGGCACGGACGAGGCGCGTGCCCGGGACCTCCAGGACGCCTGGTGCGACCCGTCCGTCGACGCGGTGATCTGCGCCCGCGGCGGATACGGGGCACATCGCATGGTCGATCTGGTGGACTGGGCGGCGATGCGGGCCGCCGGACCCAAGGTGTTCGTCGGCTACAGCGACATCACGGTGCTCCACGAGGCGTTCGCCCTGCGGACGGGGCTTGCCACCCTGCACGGCCCGATGGTGGGCACCGAGGCCTTCCTGAAGGACCCCCGGACCCAGGAGTCGCTGCGGGCCACCCTGTTCGAGCCCGAGGCGGTGAGGGTGCTGGGGCTCGACGACGCGAGGGCGCTGGTGCCGGGGCGGGCCCGGGGCATCACGTACGGCGGCTGCGTGAGTCTGCTCGCGGCCGGCCTCGCCGCCCCGCACGCCCGCACGTCGGCCCGCGGCGGACTGCTGGTCATCGAGGACACCACCGAGGACCCCTACGCCATCGACCGGATCCTCACCCAGCTGCTGCGGGCCGGGGCCTTCGAAGGGGTGGCCGGGGTGGTCTGCGGTTCCTGGGCGGGCTGCGGGCCGTACGCCAAGGTGCGGGCGGTGCTCGCCGACCGGCTCGGCAACCTGGGAGTCCCCGTCGTCGAGGAGCTGGGCTTCGGGCACGGGCCGACCGGGCTGACGATTCCACTCGGGGTGCCGGCCGTTCTCGACGCCCCGGCGGACGGCGGCCGGGCGACCCTCACGGTCGAGGTGCCCGCGCTGGTCTGAGCCGCCGGTGGGGTGCGGGCCCGAACGGACGCCCGGTGCGGCGGAGCTGAGCAGCCTTCAGAAAACGCTGTCCAGGGCGTTGACATCGCCATGACCTGTGTCACAGCATGAGCGCGGCCCAGAACTTACCGGTCGGTAAGGTGTCCTCGGTGTGGAGGTCCTCGTGTCGCGTGCTGTCTCCCGTTCCCGTGTCCGGTCGGCGTCGTCGCAGTCGTCGACGCCCCTGTCCCGTAAACCACTCGCCTTCCTCGCCGGGGCAGCACTCGCCGCACCCCTCGCGCTCGCCGGCACCGCACAGGCGGGAACGGCCGTCGCCGCGTCCGAGTACACCGTCACCCCGCTGACGTTCACCGTGTCAGCGGGCGGCCGCTCCTGCACCGTGGACGCCGACCTCTACCGACCCGCCGGGGCCGACGCCCGGCACCCGGTGCCCGCCGTCCTCGCCACCAACGGCTTCGGGGGCAGCAAGTCGGACGGTTCGACCGACGGCATCGGCAAGGCGTTCGCCTCGCGCGGCTACGCCGGACTCGTCTACTCCGGCCTGGGCTTCGGCAAGTCCGGCTGCCTCATCACGCTCGACGACCCGGAGACCGACGGCAGGGCCGCGGCCGCCCTCGTCGACTTCCTCGGCGGAACGCGCGCCGCCGACGACGGCACCGAGGCCGACTTCGTCACCCAGGACGGACCCGGAGACCCCACGGTCGGCATGATCGGCGGCTCGTACGGCGGAGCGATCCAGATGGCCACCGCGGCCGTCGACCCCCGCGTCGACGCCCTCGTCCCGCTCATCACCTGGAACGACCTCGGCTACGCGCTCGCCCCCAACAACACCGGCGCGACCGAAGGCGTCTCCTCCGACACCGCCGGCGTCTTCAAATGGCAGTGGACCAACGGCTTCTACCTGATGGGGGAGGGCCAGACGATCCTCAGCCCCAGCCTCGACCCCTCCCGATTCGGCAGCCTCACCTGCCTCCACTTCGCCGCGCCGGCCTGTGACACCATCCGGCTGCTCAACTCCGGCCGCTACCCGCACGACAGGACCGCCGCCATGCTCGCCTACGCGCGCAGCGTCTCGCCCGTCTCCTACCTGAACCGCGTCAAGGCTCCCACCCTCCTGATCCAGGGCCAGGCCGACAGCCTGTTCAACCTGAACGAGGCCACCGCCACGTACCGGACGCTCAAGGCGCAGGGCACCACGGCCAAGATGATCTGGCAGGCCTGGGGCCACAGCGGGGGCCAGGTGGCGGGCGAACTCGACCTGACCCAGGGCAATCTGGAGAGCAGCTACGTCGGCGGGCGCATCCTCGCCTGGTTCGACCGCTACCTCCGCCACGGGTCGACGACGGACACCGGACCGGAGTTCGCCTACTACCGTGACTGGCAGAGCGGCTACGGCACCGCGGACGCCGTCCCCGGCCCGACGCGGACGATGTACCTCTCCGGCGACGGCAAGCTCGTCGACAACCGCGCCAAGGTCGCACGCGGCAGCCGCCAGTACACCAACTGGCTGGTGCCCACGAGCCACTCGGAGAGCTCCCTGGGCGGTCTCATCGGGCTGCCCGATCCGAAGCCGTACGACACCAAGGGCACCTACCTCGGCTGGACCAGCGCACCGCTGACCTCCTCGGTCGACGTGGTCGGGGCCCCGAAGGCCACACTGAAGGTCGTCTCGCCGAAGACGGAGCGCGTGCAGAGCAGCGGTGACGCCGCCGACAAGCTCGTCCTGTTCGCCAAGGTGTACGACGTGGCTCCGGACGGCTCCAGGACCCTGGTGAACCGGCTCGTCTCCCCGGTCCGGGTGCCGGACGTGACCCGCCCCTTCACCGTCCAGTTGCCCGGCGTCGTCCACCGCTACGAGGCGGGGCACCGGCTGGAATTCGTGATCGCGGCCAGCGACGACGCGTACTTCGGCAACCGTGGAATCAAGCCCGTCACGGTCGTCAGCGCCCCCGAGGACACCGGAGTGCTGGAGCTGCCGGTGGTCGGCGGCACGGCGGGGTGACGCGGTCATCGCTGTACGGCCGTCACCCGAACGGCCGTACAGCGCCACCCCCTGGGGCCTGGACACGGTCATCCTGGTGATCCGGGGGCGGTGACGCACCAGAACCAGGGAAGGGGCCGCTTCATGAGCCCGAAGGACGTGTCGAGCGGCAGCAAACACAGCACGGGCGCGTTCACACCGGCCCGCATCATCGTCATTCTCATCGCGGTCCTGTCGGTCGTGTTCATCGTCGAGAACACCGAAGAGGTCCAGGTCCGCCTCATCGTCCCGCTGGTCACCATGCCGCTCTACGTGTGGCTGATCGTGATGTTCCTGGCCGGGATGGCCTGCGGGGCGTATGCCTTCCGCCGGCGGTCCAGGTAGACGCCCGCCGTCCGGTCGCGCAGCCCCGGCGGCGACGATCTACGCTGGCCCGATGTCCGACACCACCTACCTGGCCGAGGGCCGGCGCACGGCGATCCGCCCCTTCACGCACGCCGACGCCGACGAGTTCACCGCCCGGGCCCGGGAGAGCCGGGACCTGCACCGTCCCTGGCTGTTCCCGCCGGCGCACCCGTCCGCGTACGCCGCGTACGCGGACGTGCTGATCGAGGACCCGACGAAGGCGGGCTTCCTGGTGTGCGAGCGGACCGGCACGGCCGAAAAGCCGGGCGACGGCGCGATCGCCGGGTTCATCAACATCAACAACATCGTCATGGGCGGCTTCCGCTGCGGCGCGCTCGGCTACGGCGGCTTCGCCCACGCGACCGGCCGCGGCCTGATGAGCGAGGGACTCGGCCTCGTCCTCGGGCACGCCTTCGGCCCGCTCGGTCTGCACCGGCTCGAAGCCAACATCCAGCCCGGCAACGCGGGCTCGATCGCCCTGGTGCGCAGGGCGGGCTTCCGGCTGGAGGGCGTCTCGCCGGACTTCCTGTTCATCGACGGGGCGTGGCGCGACCACGAACGGTGGGCGATCACGGCCGAGATGCGCTGACCGAAGGAACGCAGGAGCGCAGAAGCGGGGGACCGGCGGCTTGCGGCAACAGGGTGGGGCGGGGGCCGCGCACGGATACCCGGGCAGGGCCGGTCGGTGTCTCAGCCCGCCGCCACGGCAGTCTGCGCGTCCAGCGCCGCGCACAGCCAGTCGTGCGCGGACCCGGGGGTCGGTTGCGGCGGCCCGCCGGGTGCGCTGATCACCTCGGCCGTCAGCTCCCAGTACCGGTCGATCCGTGGGTCGGCGGCCAGCTGACCGGCGAGCACGCTGCGGAAACCCGGGGTGTCCCGGCTGCCGTACGCGCTCGCGTACGCGTCCACGAAGCTGTCCAGCTCTTCTCCCGGAAACGGGCCGTGGCCCCGGCGCAGCCGGGCGCCCGCCAGCTCGTACGCCTGGGCGAGGCCCGCGTACAGCACGGCGGGCCCGCGGGACCCCGACACCTTGTGCGCCTCCGGCTGGGGCCGCTCGTCCCCCGTGCAGGGGCGGGTCACGAGCGCGTACAGCCGGGCGAACGCGAGGACCTGGGCCGGCTCCGGGTCGTCGGGAGGCTGCGGAACCGCCGCATCGAGGAAGGCGGCCGTCGCCCGGGCCGGCATCCGCGGCGGCAGCCAGGCACGCCAGAACCTGGCCAGTGCGGCGGTGCTCGGCGGAGCGGCCACCGACCCCACCAGACGCAAACGGTCGGCCCGCTCCCCGGGCGGGCACTCCAGCACCAGCCGCAACGCCGCCTCCCGCCAGCGCAGGGCCGCGAGCTGGGAGCCGAGTTCACGCAACTGCCCCGCGACGGCGCCCTCCAGCACGCTGCCCGCCGCGTCCTCCTCCTCGCCGAGTACGCGGCGCACCTCGCGCACCGGCAGCCCGAGGGTGCGCAGGGAGCGGAGCAGGCGCAACCGGCCGAGCGCCTCGGGACCGTAACGGCGATGCCCGCCCGCGCTGCGCGCCGCCTCGGGCAGCAAGCCGTTGTCGGAGTAGAAGCGGACGGCCTTGACGGTGACGCCCGCGCGCTCGGCGAGCTCGCCGATGCTGCACAGACCGTCGTGCGACGTGAACACTTGAACCTCCCTCTGAGGGAGCTTCTACGGTACCGGCGAGGGCGGCCGGGCCGACGTGGCCGGCCCGCCGACGACGGATCGCGAAGGAGACGGCCATGACCGAATTCATCCTGGTGTCAGGCATGTTCACCGGCCCACACGTATGGGAGGACACCGCTGCCCGCCTGGCCGCGGCGGGCGCCGGGGCGCACACGGCGGCCCTCACCGGTCTCGGCGGGCCAGGGAGCGCCACGACGGACCACATCGACCTGGACACCCACATCGAGGAAATGCTCGCACTGATCGACTCGGTGAGCGTCGAGGCGGGCCCGGACGCGGAGATCGTGCTGGTAGGGCACGACTACGGCGTCCACCCGGTGCTGGGCGCCGCCGACCGCCGCGCGGAGCGCATCGGCCGGATCGTCTTCCTGGACACGGGGCCCGGGCAGGACGGGGCGCCCGCCCTGGCCGCCGTCCCGGACCGGTCCGTGCGCGAGGAGGTGGCCGGGCGCGCCGGTGCGGAGGGGGCCGGACGGGACCTGGCCGCCCCGGCCCGCGACGAGTGGCAGCGCTGGGGCAGCACGGCGGGCATCCCCGGGACGGTGCTGGACCGGCTCACCGCGCTCGCCTCGCCGCAGCCGCTGCGCACCCTGCTCCAGCCCCTGCGGCTGACCGGCGAAGCGGCGTCCCTGCCCGTCACGGGGGTGTTGTGCCAAGCGAACGGTTCGAGCATCGAGATGGTCCAGCGCCGGGTGGACCTCGGCGACGCCGCCATGCTGCCCCTGGCCGACCCCAAGGTGTCGTTCTTCGAACTCCCCACGGGCCACTGGCCGATGCTGTCCCTCCCGGCGGAACTGGCCGAGGTCCTGCTGCGGGCGGCCACGGGCGAGGGGCACCGGCTGACACCGCCGGGCTCCGCGCAGCCGCCCGCACACCTGCGCCCGTTCCTGCTGGACCTGCCGGAACTCCCGCGCGAGCGGACCGGGAACGTCGACCTGTACCTGCCCGAGGCCGAGGGCCCCCGGCCGGCGGTGGTGTTCGTGCACGGCGGCCCCGTGCCCGCCGGTGTCCTGCCGACCCCGCGGGACTGGCCGACCCTGAAGGGGTACGCGCGGTACGCGGCCACGGAGGGGGCGGTCGGCGTGACACTCGATCACCGGCTGCACGACATGACCGACTACCAGCGCGCCGCCGAGGACGTGGCAGCCGCGGTCGAGCGGGTCAGGGCCGATCCACGGGTGGACGCGGACCGGATCGCGCTGTGGTTCTTCTCGGGAGGCGGCCTGATCGCGGCGGACTGGCTGAGGCAGCCGCCGGCCTGGCTGCGCTGCCTGGCGGCCTCCTACCCGGTGCTGGCTTCACACCCCGGCTGGGGGCTGGTCGACAGCCGGTTCCATCCGGTGGACGCGGTGGCGGGCGCGGGGACCCTGCCCATCGTGATCACCCGGGTGGGGCGTGAGTCACCCGAGATCGCCGTCACCGTCGAGGAGTTCCTGAGTGCGGCCGAGAAGTGCGGCGCGGACGTCGAAGTGGTCGACGTGCCGAACGGCCGCCACGCCTTCGAGACCCTCGACCCGACGGAGGAGTCACGCGGGGCCGTGCGCCGCGCGATGCGCTCGGTGCTGGGGCACCTGATGGCCTGAGCGCGGGCGGGGCGCGCGGTCACCGCCCGCGGCGGCGATCCGGATGCCGCGTGCGCCGCTCAGGACGATGCTGCTCGCCGGGCGCCCCGCGCGACGACCGCGGGGGAGGGCTTCCGCGTCCGTGCCGAGGCGCACGCGGTCGGCGGTCCGGGGCCGGGTGGTCGAGACCGAGGGAGCTGCTGCCGCGTGAGGCGGCCTCACCGTCTCGGCTACCCGGGCGGGCCGGGCGGTCCGGGGCCGGGTGGTCGAGACCGAGGAGGTCTCTGTCGCGTGAGGCGGCCTCACCGCCCCGGTCACCCGGGCCGGACGGACAGACGGCCGTCAGCCGCCACGGGGTTCAGTGCGGTGCACCACACGCCGGGCTTCTCGGGACGCACATGCGCGATCATGACCGGAATGAAGACCCGTTTCCTCGGCATCGCCGATCTGGCCGAAGTCCCGTCCGTGGCGGTCGTCGTCGATGTCATGCGCGCATTCACCGTGGCTGCCTGGGCCTTCGCCCAGGGAGCGGATCGGATCGTTCTCGCCGAATCGCTGGACGAAGCGCTGGCGCTCAAGGCCCGCCACCCGGACTGGGCGGCTCTCAAGGACGGCCCGCCCGCCCCCGGCTTCGACACCGTCAACTCACCTGGCCTGCTGCGCTCGATCGACCTCGCCGGACGGACCGTCGTGCAGAAGACCACGGCGGGGACGGTCGGCGCCCTCGCGGTCAAAGAGGCCCAACTGGTGCTGTGCGCGAGCTTCGTGGTGGCGGAGGCGACGGCTCGGCTCCTGCGGACGCGCGGGAGCGACAGCGTCACGTTCGTCGTCACCGGCGAGGACGGCCGGGCCGACGAAGATCTGGCCTGTGCTCAGTACATCGCCCGCAGGGCCACCGGCGCCGGGACGGACCCCGCCGCATACCTCCGCCGCGCCGCCGTGTCACGTGCCGCCGTCGAACTGACGGAGGGAGTGCGCCAGGGAACCCATCCCGACGACGTCGCCCTCTGCCTCGAACTCGACCGGTTCCCCTTCGCCATGGTGGCGACCTCGGAGGGATCGCTCATGGTCCTGCGCCCGCACGCGGTGCCCGCGCCGGCCGGCGAGGTCCGGGCCGGATAGCCGGGGCCCGGTCGTGGCAGGCTCCGTACGACGCCGGCCGGACTCACCACGTCACGCGCGCCGGGAACCGGCCGAATCCCGCACGGGCCGGTTCTGCCCCGGCCCGTCCCGAAGGGCCGGACGCCGTGATCACGGCAGCCGCCCCCCGGGGGGACCGGCCATCACCGGGGCGGGCCGGGCGGTTCCGCGCTCGCCAGGCGGGCCGCCGGCGGGAGTGGGGCGTGCCGAGGGCAGGCTTCGAAGGCCTGGATCACCAGTCCCGCGAAACGCCGGGAAGCCATGACCTGGGTGGTGCTCGACGCGGCGTGGATTCCCTTGTTGGCCATGAGCACGAGGATCAGGTCGTCCAGGACGAAGTCGGACCGCAGCCGCCCCGCTTCCTTGGCCCGGTCCGCCAGCCCGGCTACCGCTCTGACCGTGTACTCGCGTCCCGCGACGTCCGGCGCCCCCGGGACAGTCGACAGGAAGGCCTGGGTGAAGCCCCGGTCGCGTGCGTGCAGCTCACAGATCTTCTCGATCACCCGGCACAGACCACGCCACGGATCGGGATCCGCGCACCCCTCGTCGACGATGGCGCGGCATGCGCGCAGTTGCTCGGCGAAGGCTTCGGCGACCAGCCCCTGCTTGGTCGGGAAACGACGGTACAAGGTGGCAGGCCCCACCCCGGCGCGTCGCGCGATCTCCCGCATCGGCACGTCCAGGCCGTCGGCGGAGAAGAGCTCTCGGGCCGCGTCGAGGATGCGGTCGCGGTTGTCCCTCGCGTCGGAGCGCAGCTTGTGAGGCACATGGTCGGTCACCACTCTCACTTTACCTAAGCGGACGGGGGCGTCCGTTAACGTCCCGGGACGGACATGCGCCGAGCCCACCGGCCCACGTAGTACGGGGACCACGTCCCGCTGCGGCCAGGAACCCTTCTTGCGCCCTGCCGGGGCGGCGGTCGGTGGCAGGGCGTGGAACACGGCCGCGATCGAGCGGTCCGGGAACGTGGAGACGACTGTGAAGGCGATCGCGATTCAGACGTACGGAGCCCCGGAGGGACTGGTGGTCGTCGACCTGCCGGAACCGGCGCCCGCTGCCGGGCAGGTGCTGATCACCACCGAGGCGGTGGGCGTCGGTGGTGTCGACACCATGATCCGCAGCGGGGCTCTGGCCGCCTACGGCTTCCGGGTGGGCCACGTCCCGGGGGGCGAGGTGGCGGGCACCGTGACCGCAGTAGGGGACGGCGTCGACGCCTCGTGGGCCGGCCGGCGGGTGTGGGCCTTCACCGGCACCGGCGGAGGCTACGTCGAACAGACCGTCGTACCGGTCGAGCAGGTCCTTCCGCTGCCCGCCGGCCTGTCCGCCGCCGCCGCGGTGACGCTGGGCAGCGCCGGCGCGGTGGCGCACTTCGGGCTGCGCCACGCCCGTTTCGCTCCTGGAGAGACGGTGTTGGTGCGTGGCGCGGCCGGCAGTATCGGCATCATGGCGGTGCAGCTCGCGGCCCGCGCCGGCGCCGCCGCCGTAGCAGTCACGACATCGTCGGCCGAGCGGGGCGAGCGGCTGCGCCGTCTCGGCGCGCGTCATGTGCTGAACCGCTCCGGCGACGGGGGAGCGCACGCACCCACGGGCTACGACGTGATCATCGACGTGGTGGCCGGTCCGGACACGGCGTCGTTCCTGGACAGGCTCAACCCGAACGGCCGCATGGTGGCCGTGGGCGCCGTCGCGGGTCAACCGCCCGCGGACTTCGGAGCGAAGATCATGACAGCGTTCCAGAAGTCACTGTCCTTCGCCGCGTTCAGCGCGGCGACCGTCCCCCCGGCCGAGCTGGGTGCCGCGCGCAGCGAGCTGTTCGCCGCGGCCGGCCGCGGCGAGATCGAAGCGGTGGTGCACGAGCTGCTGCCGCTGGACGAAGCCGTGCTGGCCCATCGCAAGATGGACGCGGGCGATGTGTTCGGCCGGATCGTGCTGACGCCGTGACCGCTCCGCCTCACACGGCGCGGAGCCGGGTCCCCACAGCCGGCCGGCCGCGCTCAGCCGAGACCCCGGTGAGCCGCCCACAGAGCCCCGGCCCGGCCGGCGGCGGCGGCGATCAGGGCCGCCAGCTCCGGCTGGTCGGGCACCGGGAACGAGACGTAGGCGCCCCGGCCACCGCCGGCCGGCCGGCCGTAGGCCTTCGCGGCGAGTCGGCCGTCCGGGAGAAGGCGGATGTTGAGTGTGGTGAGAGTGAACGCTTCACCGCGTCGGGTGTCCGTCCAGCGGAGATCCTGCGGGATCGTCACATTGATCGCCAGAGCACTCACTTCCAGGTCGTCGCTCATGGACGGATCCTGTCACGCGACTCGGAACCAGGGGGCGGCCGAGGCCCGGAGTTGTGTCCGCACCCGCTTGCCGGTCTGCTGCGTCCGGAGGTCTTCATCTGGCTGGTACTGCTGGTCCTGGCCTTCGGCTTGGTGGTCCGTCGCCACCGCCGCCGTTCGAGCCATTGATCCCCACCGGGCGTCGGGGCCCGGGACTGTTGCACTCCTCTGAGTGCCCCCGCCGGAGACCGTCGCCACGGAGCTGGAAGTGAGCGCTCGCGGCGCGCTCCGGAAGCCTCCTGCGACTGGCGCCTCCTGGGAAGGTGCTGGTGCGGGCCGGTGCGATGTGGATTCTTCGAGGCTCACCCGCTCACCGGCCGAGTAGCTGGTCACTGCCACTCGTCTGCGGCGGGCGAACACCGTCGTGGACACCGCGTCCTCTCCGACGGTCCTGTCCGCAGGGCGGGTCGATGCCGCCGGCTGCGACGGGCCCATGGGCGCTGATCAGGGTCAGGCCGAGGCCGCCGACCGCCGCCCCTTGAAGTTGATCTTCATGGTGTCCATGTCCGTCGCGGTCGACCGCAGTTCGCCGTGCCCGTACCCGGCGTTCCGCAGCGCTGTCTCCGCCCGGTCCTCGGCGATCGCGGAGGCCATCTCCTCGCCGTCCGCGGCGTCCGACACGACCACGTACCGGAAGCTGAAGTGCTTGAGCACGCGGTCGTAGGTCAGCGAGCCCTCCTCGCTGAACTGCATCGCCGCCAGACCGTGCTGCTCCACCTCTGCCAGCAGCCGCTCGCGCGCCTGGTCCGTGAGCGCCTCCCACGTGCCGCGCACGATCACTCGGTACGTGTGCTGCGTGCTCATCGTGTCCCGCCGTTCCTGTCGCAGTCCGCTTCCGCGAGACCATGGAGGGCCAAGCCTACGGCGCGGAGGCCGGGACGCACGCGCATTATTGCCGTGCTCGCCCCCCGGGGGGCTCGGTCCTCCGGCCCCCGGCACCGTGCCCGGTGATCGCCGGCGGCCGGGGGCGGGACGACCTCGCCGGGCCGGAGGAACCGCGGCCCCACCTGGCGGTGGTCGCGGCTTTTGCCGAAGTCTGACGGCCGATCCCCTGGTCCGGGGGGCGCCCAGCGTGTTCCATGGTCATCGGGGGGCGCCCGGACCTGCGGCGGCCCGCGCGAGGGAGCGAGGTTGCCTTGGCCACCACCGTACGACGGACCGTACTGACCCTGCCCGCGGCGGCGACCGGGCCGGAGAATCCGCTGCCCGCGCTGCGGCCCCTCGACGAGATGCACGTCGTCGACGACCGGGACCGGGCGGAACTGCCCCGCGACATGGCCCGTCAGATCGGTCACGCGCCCCTGGCCACCGTCCTTCCCGTGCGGATCCTCGACGGCTACGGCCGCGAACGCACCCCCACGGACCTCGACGCGATCGTCATCGAGAACGACCGGCTGCGGGCCACCGTCCTGCCGGGACTCGGCGGACGTGTGCACTCCCTCTTCCACAAGCCGACCGGCCGCGACCTCGTCTACACCAACCCCGTGCTGCAGCCCGCCGACTTCGCGCTGAACGGCGCCTGGTTCTCCGGCGGCATCGAGTGGAACATCGGCGCGACGGGCCACACCACCCTGTCCTGCGCCCCGGTCCACGCCGCCCGCGTCCCCGCGCCCGACGGCGGGGAGATGCTCCGGCTCTGGGAGTGGGAGCGGCTGCGCGACCTGCCGTTCCAGGTCGATCTGTGGCTGCCGGAGGACTCCGACTTCCTCCACGTCGGCGTACGGATACGCAATCCGCACGAACACCCCGCCCCCGTCTACTGGTGGTCCAACATCGCTGTCCCGGAAGGCGCGCGCACCCGGGTGCTGGCACCGGCCGACGAGGCCTGGCACTTCGGCTACGAACGGACCCTGACCCGGGTGCCCGTCCCCGTGACCGGTGGGACCGACCGCACGTACCCGTTGCGCAGCGACTTCCCCGCCGACTACTTCTACGAGGTGCCCGACGGCGCCCGCCGCTGGATCGCCTCCCTCGACGAGCACGGCCACGGGCTCGTCCAGACCTCCACCGACCTGCTGCGCGGCCGCAAGCTCTTCCTCTGGGGCAGCGGGCCGGGCGGCCGTCGCTGGCAGGAATGGCTCACCGAGCCCGGCACGGCCGGCTACGCCGAGATCCAGGCCGGACTCGCCCGCACCCAGCTGGAGCACGTGCCGCTGGAGCCCGGCGGCGAGTTCAGCTGGCTGGAGTCGTACGGGCCGCTGGCCGCGGACCCCGCCACGGTGCACGGCGAGGACTGGGGTGCGGCCCGGGCCGAGACCGAGCAGCGGCTCGCCGCGGTGCTGCCGCGGGCCGATGTGGATGCCGCGTACGAGGCGTGGCGCCGCAGCGCCGACACGGAACCGGGTGAGCTGCTGGCCACCGGCTCGGGCTGGGGGGCCCTCGAAGTACGGCGCGCCGGGTACAAGCTGCCCGGCACCCCGTTCCCCGAGTCCACGCTCGGTGAACAGCAGGCTCCCTGGGTGGAGTTGCTGGACCAAGGCTCCTTCCCCCAGCCCCGTCACGTCACCCCGCCCGGCCCCACCCTCGTCTCCCCGCACTGGCGCGACATGCTGGAGACGGCCGCCGCCGAACCGCTCACCGAGTACCACCTCGGCGTCGCCCAGTGGCAGGCCGACGACCGCGCCCAGGCGGTCCGCAGCTGGGAGCGCGGACTGGCCCTCGCCCCGTCTCGCTGGCCGCTGCTGCGCTGCCTCGCCTTCGCCGCCCAGGAGAGCGGCCAGTGCGAACGGGCGGCCGACCACTACGCGGAGGCGTTCGACGACCTGTGTGCGGAGCGCCGCGACGAGGGCGAGGCCTGGACGGCGGCCACGGCGGCTCTCGGCCGGGAGGCGATCGAGGCCCTGCTGGCGGCGGGCCGTACCGCCGCGGCCCGCACGGTCTGGGACGGCCTGCTCGCGGGCATTCGCTCCCGGGGGCGGTTCCGGCTGCTGGAGGCGCGCCTCCTCCTCGCGGAGGGCGACCGGGCGGCTGCCCGCGCGTTGTTCGACGAGGGTTTCGAGGTCGCCGATCTGCGCGAGGGCGCGGAGGACCTGGACGAGGTGTGGGCCGAGCTCACCGACGAACCGCTGCCGGACGCGTACAACTACCGCATGCGTCCGCGGGGTTGATCGGGGCAGGAGCGGGGGCCGCCGGCCCCCGCGGGTGAGCGGGTGGCGCGGCCCCGGGTGGTGTCCTCCCGGGGCCGCCCTCGTGCGGCCCATGGCCCGCGCGCCCGCCTCGCCCTCCGCGGTGAGCAGGGAAGGGGCGTGGGGTCAGACGGCCCGGTTGCGGTCGACGTACTCGAAGACCGAGCCGTCCGGGTGCACCGCGATCAGGTTACGGCCGACCGGGGTGGGAACCGGGCCCGCGATGACGCGGGCGCCCACCCGGGTCAGGGAGGCGTGGGCCTCGTCGACGTCCTTCACGGCGATCGTCGCGGTCACCTTGCGCAGGATCTCCAGCTCCGATTCGGGGCCGCTCATCAGCAGGAAGCAGCTGATCGCGGCGACGGAGACCCCGCCACGCTCGAAGCGGAGCGCCGAACTCGCCGTGAGGTCCTCGTAGAAGGCCACCGCGGCCTCCAGGTCGTCGACGCAGATACGCAGCGTGGTTCCCAGGATTTCCATGCGGAACAGGGTAGTTGGCCGGTCAGCGGCGTGTGATCGATTCGGCACGGGGCGGGCCCCGGGGGCCGGTGGTCCCGGCCGCCCCCGGGGCGGTGCGGTCAGACCCGGCAGAGGATCTCGCCGTGCGGGACCATGAACCAGCCGTCGTCCTGCGTGCCCCACGTGCGCCAGGCCCCGGCGATCGCGGTGAGCTCTTCGGCCGTCGCGTGCCCGCCGTCGACCGCCAGCTTCGCGTAGACCGAGCCGACGGTGCGGTCCGCCCACAGGCCGCTCCACCAGTCCCGGCTCTCCGGGGTGGCGAAACACCAGGAGGCGGCCGTCGGGGTGATGTCGGTGAAGCCCGCCGCGCGCGCCCAGGAGAGCAGCCGGCGCCCCGCGTCCGGCTCGCCGCCGTTGGCCCGCGCCACCTCGCGGTACAACCGCAGCCAGTCGTCCATGACCGGCGGCTCGGGGAACCAGCTCATGGCCGCGTAGTCGCTGTCGCGGGCCGCGACGATTCCGCCGGGACGGCAGACCCGTCGCATCTCGCGCAGCGCCTGCACCGGGTCGCCGACGTGCTGGAGCACCTGGTGGGCGTGGACCACGTCGAACGAGTCGTCGGGGAAGTCCAGGGAGTGCACATCGGCGACGGCGAACTCGATGGTGTCCAGGCCTCGTTCGGACGCGGTGTCGGCTGCCTGGCCCAAGATCTCCTCGGTGGTGTCGACGGCCGTCACCCGGCCCGGGGCCACCAGCGCGGCCAGGTCCGCGGTGATGGTGCCGGGCCCGCACCCGATGTCCAGCAGGCTCATTCCGGGGCGGAGTTCACCGATGAGATAGGCCGCGGAGTTGTCGGCGGTACGCCAGCGGTGCGAGCGCAGCACCGACTCGTGGTGGCCATGGGTGTAGACAGCGGTCTCCTTCGGCATGACCGTGCATCCTCTCTCGAACGCGGCCCCCTGACGTGCGAGCCGCCCAGCGCTGATCGGGTACCGCCACCGTAAGCCCGGCCGCCGAATAATGAGATGGCCATCTTGCAATGTGGACAGCGGTCGGCGCGGGGCGGGTGCATGCGAAAGGGCGGCCGATCCGGCGTCGGCCGCCCTGGGTTCGCCCGGTTCGGGCTGGTCTCACACCGGCCTGGGGCAGTAGACCGTCAGTGCCTCCGGCAGTTTGTCGATCAGCAAGTCACCCTGGCTGTGGGCTACTTCACCGTCGTACGCGTACGGGGTGCCGGGTTTCAGGCCGGAGATGCGGATGCGCTGACGCCGTTCCGCCGCGTGGATGGGGGAGCGGGTCAGGGGTCCGGCGATGGCGGCCGCCAGCAGTCGCAGGCCCGGGGTGCGGCCTCCGTGCACGACGCGTACGTCCAGCAGTCCGTCCGCGAGGTTGTGCCGTCGGCCGGGTGCCGGGCCGACGCGCTGGAACAGCCCGTTGCCGACGAACAGCAGCCACAAGGGCCTTCTGCGTCCCTGCAGTTCGGCCTCCAGCGGGCGCTGCCCGCGCAGTGCTTCGAGGGCCGCGAGAACACCGGCGGGCCAGCCGCCGATCCGTGGGGCCCAGCGCTCGCGGGTCCGTACCAGCTCGGGGTAGACGCCCAGGCTGAACGCGTTGAGGAAGTAGCCGTGCGCGCCCCCCGGCCCGTCCGGGCCGGGCCGGAAGCGGCCCAGGTCCACCCGGACCGCGCTTCCCGCACGGAGTGCGGCGCAGACGTCGGGGACGGTCTCTATGCCCAGGTCGTACGCGAAGTGGTTCAGCGTCCCGCCGGGGAACACCGCGAGCGGCACGCCGTGGACGGCTGCCACCGCCGCCGCCTGGTTGACCGTGCCGTCGCCCCCGCACACCCCCAGGGCCCGGCCGCGGCCGGCCGCCTTCTCCAGTTCGTCCGCGAGTGCGGACGGGGGGCACTCCACCACGTCCGCCTGCGGCAGGGCATCCCGGACCAGGGCGGCCGTGGCCGTCGCCGTGCCCGACTCCTGGTTGACGACGACGACCAGATCCTGGCCGTCCGGCAGGGCGGGCGCCTCGGCCGGCGGCCGGCCCGGTGCGGGCAACTGCCCCCGGGTCGGCACGATCCCGCGCAGGGCGAACGCCGCCCCCACCCCGAGCGCCGCGCCGGCCAGCACGTCGCTCGGGTAATGGACGCCGGTGTAGACGCGGGAGGCGGCCACCGACAGGGCGACGGGCGCGACGACCGCTCCCCAGCCCTTGGACTCGAGCGCCACGCCGGTGGCGAAGGCGGCGGCCGAGGCGGCGTGCCCCGACGGGAAGGAGGTGGTGATCGGCTGACGCTTCAGCCGCCGTATCACCGGTACGGCGTCCAGTATCGGCCGCTGCCGGCGGACCGCCCCCTTGCCGACCGTGTTGATCGCGGCCGACGCCACCGCCAGCGACGCGATCCCGCGCAGCGCGGCCCGCCGTGCCCGGGCGCTGCCGCCGAAAGCGGCGATGCCCGCGGCGGCCCCGAACCACAGCAGCCCGTGATTGGCGCTGCGGCTCAGCCGCGGCAGGACGGGCTCGGCGGCCGGCCAGTGCCGCTCGGCCAGGTTCTGGAACACGGCCAGATCGCTCCGCTGCAGAACGTTCCGCAGTCCGGTGGGTCTCGGCGTCCGTGAGGGGATGTTCGGTGAGGACATGGAACAGCGAATACCCTGCCGGAACCCGCTGAACCGGCAGGCGCGCCGGAGCGCGGGTGCGGCTGCCCGCGGGGAGGGCTCGGAGCGGGGCCGCCGGCCTGTCATTCCGCCTGATATCGGGGTGAATGCGTTCACATCTGTCCGGATTTCGGGTGTCGCGCCTCACTTCGTCATTGCCCCGGCAAGTGCCCGACGCTTAGCCTGTGTTCGTGATGCCGGTCAATGGCCGGAATGTCGAACACGAGAGGGTGGTGCACGACCATGGGGCGACTCGTCCCCGCGGTGACCCGGGCGCTGGACGTACTCGAACTCTTCCTCCACGGTGACGGTACGCTCTCCGCGCCCGAGGTGACCCGCAAGCTCCAGCTCCCGCGCACCACCGTCCATGAGCTGCTGACCACGCTCGCCGCCCGGTCGTACCTGGTCGCGGTCCCCGACCAGCCCGGCCGCTACCGACTCGGCGTCCGGACCTACCAGCTCGGCAGCCGCTACGCCGAGCAGCTCGATCTCGCCGCCGAGGGCCAGCAGGTGGCCCGGCAGGTCGCGGAGACCTGCGGGGAGACCGTCCACGTGGCGATCCTGGAGGGGACCGACGTCATCTACATCGCCAAGGTGGACTCCACCCACGCGGTGCGGATGGTGTCGGCGGCCGGCCGCAAGCTGCCCGCCCACTGCACGTCGGTCGGCAAGATGCTGCTCGCGGCCCTGCCCGAGCGGGAGCTCGACGCCCGCCTCGACGGAGTCGAACTGACCGGGATGACGCCCGACAGCATCACCGGGGAAGAGGAGCTGCGGGCGGCCCTCGCCGCCGTGCGGGAACGGGGCATCGCGGTGGAGCACCGGGAGTCCAACCCCGATGTGAGCTGCGTCGCCGCGCCCGTACGGGACCGGTCCGGCCGGGTCGTCGCCGCCCTCTCCGTCTCGGTCCCCATGATCCGCTGGAGCGAGGAGCGCGAGGGGGAACTGGCCGCCCTCGCGGTCGAGGGCGCCGACGCGCTCTCCGGCCGCCTCGGGTACCACCGGAGGGAGAGGTGAGTCGCCCGCGCCTGGAGGTCGCCGTACGCGAGCACGCCGCCCTCGGGGAGGGACCGACCTGGGACCCGGTCGCCGAGCGGCTGATCTGGGTCGACATCCTCTCCGCCCGGGTCCACACCTACGACCCGGCCGACGGCCGGCGGACCGTCATGGCCACCGAGCAGCACGTCGGCGCGGCCAAGCCACGCGCCGGCGGCGGCCTCGTCGTCAATCTCCGCGACGGCGTCGGGCTCTACGACGCGGACGGCGCGTTCCGCTGGCTCGTCCACGACGCCGAGCCGGGACGGCGCGGGAACGACGCCGCCGTGGCACCCGACGGAGCGCTGTGGGCGGGCACCATGCGCTACGACGAATCGGAGGCCGGCGGCAGCCTCACCCGGGTCGCCCCCGACGGCACGGCCACCCGGGTGCTCCCGCTGGTGGCCTGCAGCAACGGCACCGGATGGAGCCCCGACGGCCGGCTGATGTACTACACCGACACGCCCACCCGCCGGATCGATGTCTTCGACGTCGACGTCGACGTCGACGGCGAACGCGTCACCGGGCGCCGCCCGTTCGTGACCGTGGAGGAGGGTGCGGGCTACCCCGACGGCCTGACGGTCGATGCCGAGGGCGCCGTCTGGGTCGCCCTGTGGGACGGCGGCGCGGTGCGCCGCTACACCCCCGACGGCAGGCTGGACCGGGTCGTCGCTCTGCCGGTGCGACGGCCCACGGCCTGCGCCTTCGGCGGCCGCGCCCTGCGCGACCTCTACATCTCCACCGCCCGCACCGGTCTCGCCGCACCCCACCCGCTCTCGGGGTCGCTGCTGGTCCTCCCGGACGCCGGCCGGGGCATGCCCGGGACGGCCTTCGCGGGCTGAGAGGCCGCCCGGTCCGGGGCGGCCCGGTTGCTCGCAGGGCCAGCGGGCCGAGCGGGCCCGTGCATCCACCCGCCCGGTGGTGGATCACCGTGCCGGGAAGCGCCGAAGGGTGCCCGGCAGCCGGGAGCCCAGCGGTGACATGCCGCCGTCGGCGCCGTGCCGGGCCAGCAGGTCCAGGACCAGCCGGCCACGCCGGACCCGCTCGCGCGCCGTGTCCAGGGCGACGTCGCGCAGATGGGCGCCGTAGGGGTAGATGCCGGGCGCTTTGGACAGGCCGAACTTGAGATAGAGCGGGGCGCCCCGCCGGATCAGCTCCGCCGCCTCGTACATCCGCACATA
This sequence comes from Streptomyces sp. NPDC005803, assembly GCF_040630435.1. NCBI lineage: Bacteria > Bacillati > Actinomycetota > Actinomycetes > Kitasatosporales > Streptomycetaceae > Streptomyces > Streptomyces sp. NPDC005803. Next base: position 67,604 of record NZ_JBEXXO010000007.1, read on the forward strand.
CCCGCCGAGGTCGTCCGGGGCCTCGATGTACAGGTCCATCGGAGCGGCCGACGCCCGCCGGATCTCCGTGAAGTGAGCGAGCGTCAGGTCGGACGGGATGTTGACGGAGTCCGCGCCGAGCTGTTCGTAGACGGCGAAGGAGGCGGGGTTCACCGGGCCGACCAGGGCGGACACCTTGAACGTCGTGTCGGCGGGCAGCGTGCCCTGCTCGCGCAGCCGGTGCAGGGTCCAGAGCACTCCCTCGTCCGCCACCAGCAGGCACTTCACGCCCAGGGAGGAGGCCCGCAGGGCGTCCTCGACGCAGCCGGCCAGGGCATCGTGGCCCCGGGCGCGCAGTCCGGCCCCGCCCGAGTCGGTGCGGTACGAGGCCCCGGTGTCCCAGCTGCCGCGCGGTCCGGTGAACAGACAGAGCTCGATGCCCCGTTCGGCGCAGCCCTCGGCCATGTCGGTGATCTCGGTGTCACTGAGCATCCAGACGCCGCTGCCCTGGCTGATCCGGTGGACGGGGACGTCGAGCCGTGCGCTCTCCTTCAGCACGACGGACAGCGCTTCGGGGCCCTCCACGGACGGGATCTCGGTCCGCCACGTGCCGCCGTCGGGAAAGGCGTGCGGGGACGCGTCGGCCGGGTATGCGGCGGGAGCGCCGAGCCCGAGCGCGGTGAGCGCGGGCTCGCCCGGGCGGCGGACGCCGGTACGCGCTCCGGACGGGTCGGGGGATGCGGAGGTCATGGGCGACCTTTCGTGTTCGGTGGGTCGGACGGGGTTCGGGTGAAGGGGCGACGGGCGGAACGAAGCGGGCAGGTCGTCCGGCCTCGCGCCCCGTGGGCCGGGACCGTCACGGGGCCCGGGAGCGCGCAGGCACCGGGGCCGTACCGGAAGCGCCCCGACGGCCGGCCGGGCTAAGGACGCATCAGTACCTTGCCCGTCCCCGCACCGCCGCCGCCGACCAGCGCCACGGCGTCCGCGAAGCGCTCCAGCGGGAACTCGTGCGTGATCAGCGCCGCCGGATCGAGCAGCCCGGCGGTGAACGCCCGCACCGCGTACGCCCAGGACGCGGAGGACGCCCCGAACACACTGCGCAGCGTGAGCTGACTCCGTACCAGGTGCACCGGGTCGATGCCGGCGGCCCCCGGCGCGAACATCCCCGTGAGCACGACCCGGCCGCCGGGCCGCGCCAGCAGGCAGGCATCGGCCGCGGTGGTCGTGGCCCCGGCCGTCTCCACCACCAGGTCGTACCGGCCGTGCACCTCCGCGGCCTCCTTGGGGGCCAGGGCCCCGCTCGCCCCGAAGAGCAGCGCCTGGTGGGCCCGCTCGTCCCGCGGGTCGATCACCGTCAGCTCCCCGGGCGACACCGCGGCCAGCAGTTGGACCGCGAGCAGCCCGAGCGTTCCCGCGCCCACCACCGCGATCCGCCGGCCCGGTTCCGGCGACCCCGCCCGCACCGCCGCTGCGACCACGGCCGCGGGCTCCAGCAGTGCGGCGGCGCGCAGGTCCGTGTCGTCGGCCAGCGGGTGCAACAGCCGTGCGGGCACGACGACATGGTCGGCGAACGCCCCCGGCCGGGTGAATCCCGTCTCGTCGTACCCCGAGGAGCACAGCGAGTTCTCACCGCCACGGCACCGCTCGCAGCGCCCGCAGGAGCGGAACCCCTCGGCGACCGTACGACGGCCGGTCAGGGCGGGATCGACGCCGGCCCCCACGGCCTCGACGGTGCCCGACCACTCGTGACCGGGCACCACCGGGTAGCGCACGTAGCGCGGGTCACGACGGCCGTCGTACAGCTCGCGGTCGCTCATGCAGATCCCGGCCGCCGCCACCCGCACCCGGACCTCGCCCGGGCCCGGCTCCACGACCGGTCCGGTGGTCAGCCGGTGCTCGCCCGGCCGGTCGACGGTGACGGCCCGCGAAAGGACGGGTCCCGCACTCACTTGGGCTGCCTCTTCTCCCAGCCCTCGGCCCACAGGTCGAACCGGGCCTGCTGCTGCGGGAATTCGGCGGCGGCGTCCACATCGAGCTCCACCCCGAGACCCGGGGCGTCCGACAGTTCGAAGCAGCCGGTCTCGGGGTCGACCTGCGGCGCGCCCCGGACGACCTCCTTGATGTCGGCGTCCGCGAAGTCGTTGAAGTGCTCAAGGATCTTGAAGTTGGGCGTGCAGCCCGCGACCTGGAGACTGGCCGCCGTCAGCACCGAGCCGCCGACGTTGTGCGGGGCGATCAGCGTGTAGTGGGTCTCGGCCGTCGCGGCGAGCTTCCGGGTCTCCAGGATGCCGCCGATGTGGCCGACGTCCGGCTGGATGATGTCGGCCGCCTGTGACTCGAAGAGCTCGCGGAACTCGATGCGGTCGTGGATGCGCTCACCCGTCGCGATCGGCACGTCGACCCTGCCCGCCACCTTGGCGAGCGCCTTGAGGTTCTCCGGCGGCACCGGCTCCTCCAGCCAGGCCGGCCGGAACGGGGCCATCTCGTGGGCGATCCGCACCGCCGTCGAGGGGCTGAAGCGGCCGTGCATCTCCAGCATCAGCTCGGTGTCCGGGCCGATGGCGTCCCGGACCGCCTCGATCAGTGACACGGAGTACCGGGTCTCCTCCTGGCCCAGTTCGAAATGGCCCGTCCCGAACGGGTCGATCTTGAGCGCCCGGTAGCCGCGCGCGACGACCGCCGACGCGGCCTTGTGGTAGGCCTCCGGGGTCCGCTCCGTGGTGTACCAGCCGTTGGCGTACGCCTTGACCCGGTCGGTGACCTTTCCGCCGAGCAGCTGCCACACCGGCACGCCGAGCGCCTTGCCCTTGATGTCCCAGCAGGCCATCTCGACGACCGCGATGCCGGACATCACGATTTCCCCGGCCCGCCCGTAGTCGCCGTACTTCATCCGGCGTACCAGGTCCTCGACCGCGAAGGGGTCCGAACCCGCGATGTGGTTGGCCTCCGCCTCGCGCAGATAGCCGACGAGCGCATCGGTACGGCCGAGCATCCGGGTCTCGCCCACGCCGGTGAGACCCTCGTCGGTATGGACCCGCACATATGTCAGGTTGCGCCAGGGCGTTCCGACCACATGTGTGCTGATTCCGGTGATACGCACGGGAGTTGCCCCTCGATTTGTTCGATATATCGGCACTCGTTCGAAATCCTGGCGTGACCGTAATAACGCGGCGGGGCGAGTGTCAATGGGGCCGTCACGGTCTCCGGGCTCGCTCGTGCGGAAGGGCCCGCGAGCCCGGCCGGACCCGCAGGAAGGACCCTAACCGCCGGGCGCCCCTGACGAGGCCGTGCCGCGGCCGCCCGGGCGGGTTCGCGCCAGCGCAGGCGCGCGGCTCCGATCCCTCGTATAAAGGGCCGGAGAGCGAAGCGGCGGGGCCAGTGAGCGAGCGGCGGCGAAGGAGGCCCGGATGGGCCGGGAGCGGACCGGACGTCAGGGGCGCGGCGCGCCCGGGGTCCGGGAGGACCGCGGGCCCGTCCGGTACGGACCGCCCGCGCCGGGCCCCGGACTGCCGGTCCTGCCCGAACTGGCCGAGGTCCTCGCAGCCGCCGCCCGCGACGGCCGGCCCGAACCGGCCGGCGGCTCGGCGGCCCTGCGCGAGGCGGCCCGCGCCTACTGGGACCGGCGCGGACTGCGCGGCGGACCCGAGCACATCGCCGCCGCGCCCGGCACCTCCCCGCTGCTGCTCGCCCTGATCGCCGCGCACGGCGGCGACGTGCTGATGCCACGCCCCTGCCCGGCCTCCTGGATCCCGCAGGCCCGCCTGCTGGGCAGACCCGCCTACCACGTGCCGACCCCCGCCGAGTGCGGCGGCGTGCCCGATCCGTACGCGCTGCTGGAGACCGTGCGCAGGGTGCGTGCCGAGGGAGGCAGGCCGCGGCTCCTGCTGATCTCGGTGGTGGACGACCCCACCGCCACGGTCGCCCCGCCGGAACTGGTGCGTGAGGCCTGCGAGGCGGCCATCGCCGAAGGGCTGCACATCGTCAGCGACGAGACGTGGCGCGACACCCTGCACCGGCCGCACGACACGGTGCTGCTCAGCCCGGCCGAGATGTGCCCCGACGACGTGACGGTCGTCTCCGACCTGGCGGGCGCGCTGACCCCCTCTGCCTGGCCGGTCGCCGTCGCCCGGTTCCCGGACACCAAGAGGGCGGCGGTGCGCCACGCCCGTACGCTCGACATCCTCACCGCTCTCGGCGCCCACGTCGCGGGCCCGGTCGCGGCGGCGGCCGCCCATGCGCTGCGCGAACCGGACGGCGTCGTCGAACGGGTCCGCCGGGCCGCCGCGCTCCAGGCCCGGGTCGCCGCGGCGGCCCACCGGGCGGTTCTCGCCTCCGGCGCCCTGGCCAGGCCCCCGCAGGCGGGCCGTCACCTCTACGCGGACCTCGGCCCGCTGCGCTCCAGGCTCGCCGCCCGTGGGGTGACGGACTCGCTGGAGCTGGAGGAGTACCTGACGGGCCGGCTGGGCGCCCCGGTCCCCGGCGGCCACCGTTTCGGGGACGAACTGGGCGCCCTGCGGGTGCGCCTGGGCACCGGATCACTGATCGGGTCGACCCCGCAGCAGCAGACGGAGTCCCTCACCGCGGCGGAGCCCCTCGAATTGCCGCACGTCGTGGCAGCCCTGAGCATGTTCCGAGCAGCCCTCGACGAACTCCGCTGACGCGCTGCCCGACGCTCTTCGAGACGGGAGTCCTCGATGACGGAACAGACGGAGCGCTCCCTCGCCCGGGACGCGCGCCCCGTGTCCTGCGGTGAGGTGGTCGCCCCGCGTCCCCTCGGAGAGGTGCGGTCCTGGCCCGCCGGCTTCGCCGACCGGCTCACCGCCCCCCTGCCCGGGATGACGGCCATGTCCCGGCTGGCCCGCGAGCACGCCATCCGGCCCAACGCCGAGGGACTGCGCGGCATCCACCGGCTCCCGTACGCCCCGGCGCCGCTCCCCGCCACCCCGGCCGGCACCACCTGTGTCACCTGGGCCGGGCACGCCAGCTGGATCATCCGCACCGGCGGACTGACCGTGCTCGCCGACCCCGTCTGGTCCCGCCGCATCCTCGGCACCCCGGCGCGGATCACCCCCGTCGGCGTGCGCTGGGAAGACCTGCCGAGGATCGACGCCGTCGTCATCAGCCACAACCACTACGACCACCTCGACGCACCGACCCTGCGCCGGCTCCCCAGGCACACCCCCCTGTTCGTCCCGGCCGGGCTGGGCCGCTGGTGCCGCCGACGCGGTTTCGGCTGCGTCACCGAACTCGACTGGTGGGAATCCGCGGAACTGGACGGCGTCCGGTTCGACTTCGTGCCCGCGCACCACTGGTCCAAGCGCACCCTCACCGACACCTGCCGTTCGCTGTGGGGCGGCTGGGTGATCGAGGACACCGCCGGACCCGGCCGGGGGCACCGGATCTACTTCGCCGGGGACACCGGATACGGCCACTGGTTCACCGAGATCGGCCGCCGCCACCCCGGCATCGACCTCGCCCTGCTGCCGATCGGGGCGTACGAACCGCGCTGGTGGCTCGCCGACGTGCACGCCGACCCGGAGGACGCCGTGCAGGCGTACGAGGATCTCGGCGCCCACGCCATGGCGCCCATGCACTGGGCGACCTTCCTGCTCTCCGCGGAGCCCGTACTCGAACCTCTCACCCGGCTGCGCACCGCCTGGCGACGGGCCGGCCATCCACGCGAGCGGCTCTGGGACCTGCCGATCGGCGGCTCCCGCCTCCTCGGCACGACGAGCCGACCGCTGACGGTCAGCGGCTGACCCGCACCCCGGGAATCACCTGCCCGACCGCGCCCGCAGCCGGTGCCACGCCGCCGGCGTCCCGCTGATCAGCAGCGTCAGCCCCACCGCCGCCACCACGCCCTGCCACGGTTGCGGGAACAGCGAACCGCCGAGAATCCCGATCAGCTGATACGTGGCCGCCCAGGCCAGACACGCCGGCACATCACCCCGGGCGAACCGCCTGAGCGGCATCCGGCCCAGCAGACACGCCAGCATCACCGGTATCCGCCCCGCCGGCACCAGCCGGGACAGCACCAGCACCGTCGCCCCATGCTCGTCGAGCTTCCGCTGCGCCTGCGCGAGGCGTTCCGGCGCGGCCCGGTCACGGATCGCCCGCAGCCACTTGGAACCGTTCTTCGACCGCACCCCGCGCCCGCCCAGCCAGTACAGGCAGATGTCGCCGAGGAACGCCGCGCACGACGCCACCGCGAAGACGTTCAGCAGGGCGAACGGCGACGACTGGTGGAACGCCACCACGGCCGCCGAGCTCACCAGCGCACCCGTCGGCACCACCGGCACCAGGGCGCCCAGGGCCACCAGCAGGAACAGCGAGGGGTAACCGACCGCCTGCTGGGTCGACTCCAGGGGCAGCTGCGTCGTCTGCCTGAGGAACGCCTCTATCACCCGGTGACTCCCGGCCGCACACGCTGGCCGTGCTCCAGCCGGTGCACCGCCACCTGGGGCGCGCGCAGCGCCGCCTGGCGGACGAACTCGTCACCCGGCGAGTGGAACTCGTGGGGCCGGACTCCGTCCATCCCGATCGGCCAGTACGTGCCGTAGTGCACCGGCACCGCCGCACGGGGGGCGAGCCGGGCCAGCGCCTCGGCGGCCCGTGACGCGTCGAGATGGCTGTGACCCAGATACGGCCCCCAGCCGCCGACCGGCAGCAGGGCCACGTCCACCGGACCGACGGCTCGTGCCATGTCGTCGAAGAGCCCGGTGTCCCCGGCGAAGTAGGTGCGCGCCTCGCCCTCCACCACGTATCCGAGCGCGGGGCAGCGGTGCGGACCGACCGGCAGGCGCCGCCCGTCGTGCAGCGCCGGGACCGCCCTGACCCGCACCCCGCCGACGCGCACCTCGTCGCCCGCCGCCACCTCGGTGATCCGCAGCCCGCGCAGCCTGCGCAGCACCCGCAGCCCGGGCACCGCCCGGACCGCCCCCAGCGGGACGACCAGCCGGGCGCCCGGGGCGATGCGGGCCAGGGACGGCAGATGCAGGTGGTCGGAGTGCAGATGCGAGATCAGCACGACGTCGGCGACCGCGGCCGCCGGGCCGGGCAGCACCCCGCGGCGCCGGCGCAGATGCGCGAAGCGCCGTACGAAGAGGGGGTCCGTCAGGACCCGCACCCCGGAGTCCTCGATCGTGCAGGTGGCATGTCCCCACCAGGTGATCTCCACCGGCACGTGCCGCCTCCTGTTCCTCGGACCTGCCGACGAGCCTACGGGGCGGACCGTCCCCCCGGCCGGTGAGCCCCGGTGTGCCCTCCACCCGGGGGGCGTGCGCCCGCCGCTCGCGCGCCTCCACCTGCCCTGACATGCGCCTTCTTGAACGGGAATCCGGCGGGTAGGGTCGGGGAACGCCTAGGACCGGGGGACGGCCATGGAAGACGTACGGGTGGCGGCCATCGCCAGTCTCACGCCGCTCGAGGAACTCGACAGCGATCCGTTTCTCGTGGACACCCGCAGCCAGCACGCCATGTGCGCCCGCTGGGCCGCCGACCAGGGCTACGTCGTCACCCGGCAGCTGCGCTTCTACGGGCTGCGCCCCGACCACCAGGCGCTCTGGGCCGACGTCGAGGGGGGCGAGGTCGAACTCTTCGTCGCCCCGACCGACCGGGTGCTCGCCCGGGCCGTCGCCTCGGTGCCGCAGTTCGCCGCGGAGTGCGAGCGGCGCGGCGTACGCCTGGAGATCGCCGATCTCGACGAACCGAGGTACAGCGCCCGTACGAAAGCAAGCGTGCACCGCAGGCTCTCCATGCCGACCGCCGGCTACGACGGCTGCTGAGCGCCGGACCGCGCCGCCCCGAGGGCACCGCGACGCGCCGATCCCGCTGTGAAAGGCTGGGGCAGGGCCCGGAACGGCGGGGCCCGGACGTGAGGTGGCAGCGGCGTGGGTGACGGGCGATGGCGAACAGCCGGAAGCGCCCTGATGCGGGTGATCGTGGTGTGGGCTGTTTCGACGCTCACCATGCTGGCGCTCGCCGGGATTCTGCCGGACTTCCAGCTCCAGTCGGACGACGGCGACAGCGTGACCAAGACCGCGTTCACGGCCGCCTGGGGCGCGGGCGCGTTCGGTCTGCTCTCGGCGCTCGTCTGGCCGGTGCTCGTACGGGCCCTGCTCATCGTGCCGGCCCTCGTCCTCGGCATGCTGGTCTTCTTCCTCAACGGCTCACTGCTCCTGATCGCGCTCCGGCTCATCCCGGACGGGCGCGGCGTCGCCGCCCCGGAGACGGCCGTCGTCGTCGCTGCCGTCATGTCCGCCGTCGCCTCCGCGACCTCCACGGCGCTCGCCGTCCGCGACGACAACGCCTACCGCCGCAGGCTCTCGCGCCTGGCCGAACGACGCCGCCGCCGCAGCGGCACGGGCGGTGCGGACGGCGTGGCACCACCCGGCACCGTCTTCATCCAGCTCGACGGGGTCGGCCACGACGTCCTCGCACAGGCCGCCGCCACGGGAGTCATGCCGACCGTCGCCCGCTGGCTGGCCGACACCGAGGGCCACCGGCTCACCCCCTGGCGCACCGACTGGTCCAGCCAGACCGGTGCCAGCCAGCTCGGCATCCTGCACGGCAGCAACCACGACGTCCCCGCCTTCCGCTGGTACGAGAAGGAGACCGGCGACGTCATGGTCTCCAGCAGACCGGCGAGCGCCCTCGAACTCCAGCGCCGCGCCATCGTGCGCACCCATGACGGCGGACTGCTCACCGTCGACGGCGCCAGCCGCGGCAACCTCTTCAGCGGCGGCGCGGGACAGCTCGCCCTCGTCCTGTCGATGGCCGCCCGGCGGGGCAAGGGCCGGCGCTCCAGGGCCGGATACTTCGCCTACTTCTCCGACCCGGCCAACGCGGTCCGCACCGCTCTCTCCTTCGTCGCCGAGGTCGGGCGCGAGATCGGACAGTCGACGCGGGCCCGGATCCGCAAGGAGGCGCCCCGGATCAAGCGCGGCGGGCTCTACCCCTTCATCCGGGCCTTCGCGACCGTCGTCGAACGCGACGTGGTGGTCGCCGCCCTCATCGGGGACATGTTCGCGGGGCGGACCGCCGTCTACGCCGACCTCGTCGCGTACGACGAGGTGGCCCACCACTCCGGGCCGCGCAGCCGGGACGCGCAGAAGGTCCTCGCCAGGCTGGACCGCTCGCTCGCCCTGATCGTCAAGGTCGCCGAACACACCCCGCGCCGCTACCGCGTCGTGCTCCTGTCCGACCACGGACAGAGCCCGGGGCAGACCTTCGCCGGGGCGTACGGGCTGACGCTCAAGGACCTGGTGCGAGCGGGCAGCGGGCTTCCGGTGCCCCGCCGGGCCCAGCGCACCCGGAGCGGCTCCGAGGCACGCGACGCGGTCCGGATCGCGCTGCGCCGGCCGGTCGCCGAGGGTGAGGAGAAGCAGGTGGCGACATCCTCCGACCCGGTCGTCCTCGCCTCCGGCAACCTCGGCCTGATCTCCTTCCCCGACATCGAGGGCCGCGCCTCGCAGGAGCAGCTCGACCGCCGCCACCCCGCCCTGCTCGGCACGCTCGCCGACCACCCCGGCATCGGCTTCCTGCTCGTCCGCAGCGAGCGCCACGGATCGGTGGTGCTGGGGCGCGACGGCGCGCGGGTCCCGGTGGCGGAACTCAAGGACGGGCAGGGCCCGCTGGCCCCCTTCGGACCGGGCGCGGCCGACGCGGTCCGGCGTACCGACACCTTCCCGCACGTCGCCGACGTGATGGTCAACTCGATGTACGACCCCGCTGCCGGGACGGTGCACGCCTTCGAGGAGCAGATCGGCTCGCACGGCGGCCTGGGCGGCGAGCAGTCCCGGCCGTTCCTCCTGTGGCCGCGCGGGATGACGGACCCGCTGGAGGCGGCCGCCGCCGAAGGCGGGGAACGGGCGGCCGAGCTCGTCGGCGCGGAGACCGTGCACCGGGTCCTGAGGTGCTGGCTGCGCGAGGCCTCGGGACCCCAGGTGCCGGTGCCGCGGGGGGCCGAACGGCCCGACGACGCCGACCGGCTGCGGACGCCCTGGGCGTAGCGCGGGAGTACGGCCCGCCGCGGGTCCCAGGGATGACGCCGCGCCGGGAACGGCCCGGCGGCCCGGAGCCTTGACCGGGCGGCGCCCGCCGTCGGTCGCCCGGGCATTGTCAGTGGTGGACGGCAGGATAGGGGCATGACGAACTCAGCTGTTGTGCTCGCCGATACCGCCGCCTACGCCGCCGCCGTCGAGGAGGCGTCGCAGGCCGCCGCCGCGTACTACGCCACGGGCGAGAGCGCGCTCGACGACGACGCGTACGACCGGCTGGCGCGGGGGATCGCTGCATACGAGCAGGACCACCCGCGGGACGTGCTGGCCGAGTCGCCGACCGGCAAGGTGGCCGGTGGCGTGGCGATCGGGGACGTGCCGCACACGGTGCCGATGCTCTCCCTGGACAACGTCTTCTCGGCCGAGCAGTTCGCCGCCTGGACCGCCTCGCTGGAGCGCAGGATCGGCCGTCCGGTCGCCGCCTGGAGCGTCGAGCCGAAGCTCGACGGCCTCGCGGTCGCGGCCCGTTACCGCGCCGGCCGGCTGGAGCAGCTGATCACCCGCGGCGACGGCACGGCGGGCGAGGACGTATCGCACGCGATCGGCACCGTCGTCGGACTGCCCGGCCGGCTCGCCGAGCCGGTCACGCTGGAGATACGCGGCGAGATCCTGATGACGGCCGAGCAGTTCGAGCGGGCCAACACGCTCCGCACCGAACACGGCGGCGCACCCTTCGCCAACGCGCGCAACGGCGCGGCGGGCACCCTGCGTGCCAAGGACCGTCCCTACACGGTGGAGATGACGTTCTTCGCGTACGGCGCCCTGCCGCTGCCCGACGCGGGGGAGCCCACCGCCCTGCCGGCGGAACTGCCCCACAGCGAGATCCTCGGACGGGTGGCGGACCTCGGCGTGCACACGGCGGCGGACACGGCGGTGGCGCCGCGCACCGTCACCACCGTCGAGGAGGTCCAGGCGCGGGTCGAGGAGATCGCCGCGCTGCGCGCCTCGTTGACCTTCGGTATCGACGGCATCGTCATCAAGGCGGACCTCGCAGCCGACCAGCGCGACGCCGGCTCCGGCACCCGGGCTCCGCGCTGGGCCATCGCGTACAAGCTTCCGGCCGTCGAGAAGGTCACCCGCCTGCTCGGCGTCGAGTGGAACGTGGGCCGTACCGGAATCATCGCGCCGCGCGCCGTGCTGGAGCCCGTCGAGATCGACGGATCGACCGTCGGCTACGCCACCCTGCACAACCCGGCCGACATCACCCGCCGCGATCTGCGGATCGGCGACCACGTGATGGCCTACAAGGCGGGCGACATCATTCCCCGCATCGAAGCTCCCGTCGCCCACCTGCGGACCGGGGACGAACAGCCGGTCGTCTTCCCCGAGGCGTGCCCGCAGTGCGGTTCGGAGATCGACACCAGCGAGCAGCGCTGGCGCTGCGTCCGGGGCCGTAACTGCCGCCTGGTGGCTTCCATCTCGTACGCGGCGGGGCGCGACCAGCTCGACATCGAGGGCCTCGGCACGACCCGGGTGGTCCAGCTCGTCGACGCCGGGCTGGTGGCGGACTTCGCCGATCTGTTCACCCTGGAACGCGAGCAGTTGCTCGCTCTCGAGCGGATGGGCGAGACCAGCACCGACAATCTGCTGGCCGCGATCGACGCGGCGCGCGCACAGCCGCTCTCCCGCGTCTTCTGCGCCCTCGGGGTACGGGGCACGGGGCGCTCCATGTCCCGGCGGATCGCCCGCTACTTCGCGGACATGGACCGGATCAGAGCCGCTGACGTCGAGACGCTCCAGCGGGTCGACGGCATCGGCAAGGAGAAGGCCGCCGGCGTCGTCGCGGAGCTGGTGGAGCTGGCCCCGCTGATCGAGAAGCTGGTCGCCGCGGGGGTCACCATGCACGAACCGGGCGCGACCCCGCCGCCGGAGCCGGGCGAGGAGGGGCACGCGGCGGCGGACGGCGAGGACGTCGACGGGCGGCCGCTGGACGGGATGACCGTGGTGGTCACCGGAGCGATGACGGGTGCTTTGGAGAAGCTCTCACGCAACCAGATGAACGAGCTGATCGAGCGCGCCGGCGGGAAGTCCTCCTCCAGCGTCTCCAAGCGCACCGCGCTCCTGGTGGCCGGCGAGAAGGCGGGCTCCAAGCGCGCCAAGGCGGAGGAGCTGGGGGTGCGGATCGCGGCCCCGGAGGAGTTCGCCGAACTGGTCGCGGAGTTCCTGCTGTCCGAGGTGTGACCGCTGCGCGAGATGTGAAGGCGCGGACGCCGGACGCGTGGGCGCGTCCGGCGGCGGGGGGTTCGCCAACGGTGCGGGTTCTGTCCGGCGGGGCGGCCCGCGCGCCGGATGCGTCCGGCGGGGCGGAACCGCCCGCGCCGGGCGGCGCGTTTCCGGCCGCACCTGCCGTGGGGCTCTTCCCTGCGGCATGCGTTCCTTCGAATTGATGCGGGAGTGGCTTTCTTTGCCTCCCTATTGCATAGTGAGGGTTCGGCCCTGCCTCGCTATCAGCGGGTCAAGGGGTGTATGCACGGCCGTGGTAGCAGGCCGGGGGTGAGGGGCGATGCGTTCTTTGCGCGACGGACAGCGACAGACGCGCTCCGTTCACCGGCAGCACCGGCAGGATCCGCCGCACCGGGGTCTCACCCGTGGGCTCGCGCTCGACCTCGGCAGCTCGCGCACGCGCGCCTGGGTCCCCGGGCAGGGTGTCGTCGCGGACACCGGATCCGACCCCGCCGGCGCGTACGGGCACGGCGGCCGCCCGGTCCGGCGCGGACGCATCGTCGACACGGAGTCCTGTGGCCGGATGCTCGGCCGGATCGCCGACACGGCTCTGGGCGGCGACCGCAGCGACACGGTGATCGTCCTCAGCCATCCCGTCCTCGCCGGACCCGGCCACCGCGCCGCCGCCCGGGACCTCCTCACCGCGCTCGGCCCGTCGAGCGTCATCGTGCTGGACAGTGCCAGAGCCGCAGCCGCCTGCGCCGGACCGCAGGACGGCGGCCCGCTCCTCGTCGTCGACATCGGCGCCGAGCTGACCGAGGCGACCCTCCTCGTCGACGGCATGGTTCGCGACGCGCGCCTCGCCGAGACGGGGACCAGCGACCTGGAGCCGGGCGAGACGCCCACCGCCGTGGTCCGGGCCGTCGCGGACATGGTCACGGGCATGTGGCGCCAGGACCGGCACGGCGCGCTCCTCGGAGCCCTGCGCAGGGGCCCGTTGCTCGCCGGAGGCGGTGCCCTGCGCCCCGACATCACCCAACGGATCGCGCGGTGCCTCGGCGCCCCCGTCCGGCTCACGGACGACCCGGCGACCACGGTCGTGCGGGGTGCCGGGCTGATCCTCAGCTCCGTGCTCCGCCACGCCACGGCCGCGCCGGCCCTGCCCGGCCGATCCGGGTGACCCCCCTCCCGGGGCCGCCCCGGGGGAACGCGCCTCCCGGGAGGCGGCCGGACGCCGCGGCTGACCGGGGACGCGCGCCTGCGACGCGGCAGTTCCTCGCCGCGCTGCTCCTCGCAGTTCTCGCCGTGGTGGGCGGCGCACCCGTCACCGCCGCAGCCGCGCTCCCCGCCCGCTCGTCGGCCGGTCCCGCCCCCTGTGCCGACGGCCCGGCCGGAATCCGGCCGCCGGCTCCCTACCCCGACCGCTCCCTCCGCACCGTGCGTGCTCACCCGGGCGACCGGGCCCCGGGGGACCGTTCCCTCCGTACGGACCGCACCGTGCGTGCTCACCCGGGCGACCGGGCCCCGGGGGACCGTTCCCTCCGTACGGACCGCACCGTGCGCGCTCACCCGGCCGACCGGGCCCCGGGGGAACGCGGCACCCGCAGTGCCCACCGCCGCACCGGCGCGGTCACCGTCGCCGGAGCCGCCCGCCCCGGTCCGGCGACGGCACCCCAGCCGTGGGCCGGCGCGGAGCATCCCCGTACCCCGCAGCACCTTCCGCCGCCCGGCCCCGGCTCGCTGCCCCTGCTCGCGCCCGCGGCGCCGTCCCCGCGCCTCGCTCCGGGGGCCGGGCCCACCGCGCCTTTCGCCGCCGCAGGCCGTTCGCGTGCCGCGCTCCCCGGCGTACGCGGACCTCCGAGGGCCGCCGTACACCGGCCCGGGGACCCGTCATCGGTCCCGACCCCCAATCACGCCGTGCCGTTCCCGCCGTCCTAACGTCCTGCGCCCTGCGCCCTTGAGGGCGACCGGGGAGGGGCGGACGCGGCCGCCCCTCGGAGGAAACACGCATGACCCGCGCCACCACGGTGCGGGCGGTTCTGGCTGCGGCCGTACTGCTCGTCTCCGTGCTCATCACGCTGACCATGTCCCCCAGACTCGGCCTCGATCTCCAGGGCGGCACCCGCATGGTGCTGCAGGCCGAGGACTCCGGCACCGCGAAGGCCGACCGGGAAAGCACCGACCGCACCCTGGAGGTACTGCGCAAGCGCATCGACTCGCTCGGCGTCACGGAGCCGGCCCTGACCCGCTCCGGTGAGGACCGGATCATCGTCGAACTCCCGGACGTCCAGGACCCGCGCAAGGCCGCCGACGTCATCGGCAGGACCGCCCAGCTGACCTTCCACGCCGTGCAGGGCCCCGGCGCCCCGACCGGTGCCGGGCGGGCGCTCCCGGACGAACAGGGACGCACCCTCGCGCTCGGCCCCGCAGCGATCACGGGCGCGGGGGTCAAGGAGGCATCCGCCGCGTTCGACGCCCAGCAGGGCGCGGGATGGACCGTCTCCCTCGACTTCCACAAGGACGCCGGCCGTGCCTGGACCCGGCTGACCGGGGACGCGGCCTGCCACCCCGTCCACGACGAGCGGCGCCGCGTCGCCATCGTCCTGGACGAGCAGGTGATCTCCTCGCCCCAGGTCTCCCCGACCGTCGCCTGCGGCACGGGTCTTCCCTCCGGCTCCACCCAGATCACCGGCTCCTTCAGCGCCGGCGAAGCCCGGGAGCTCGCCCTGCTGATCCAGGGCGGCGCGCTGCCCGTGCCCGTCGAGATCGTCGAGCAGCGGACGGTCGGCCCGACGCTCGGCGCCGCCGCCATCGACGCCAGCGCCCGCGCCGCCCTCATCGGCGCCGCGGCCACGGCGCTGTTCATCACCGTCGTCTACCGGCTCTTCGGCGCCCTCGCCGCCGTGGCCCTCGGCGCCTACGGCGTGATCTCGTACGCCGCACTGGTCGCGCTGGGCGTCACCCTCACCCTTCCCGGACTCGCCGGGTTCGTCCTGGCCGTCGGGATGGCGGTCGACGCGAACGTGCTGGTCTTCGAACGGGCCAGGGAGGAACACGCACTCCGCCCCCGCCGGTCCCTGAACACCTCGCTCACCGCGGGGTTCCGGCAGGCCTGGAGCGCCGTCGCCGACTCCAACGTGACGACGCTGATCGCGGCGGGCCTGCTCTTCCTCCTCGGCTCCGGCCCGGTCAAGGGCTTCGGCGTCACGCTCGGCATCGGCGTCCTCGCGTCGATGTTCTCCGCGCTCGTCATCGCCCGCGTCCTCACCGAGACGGCGGCCCGTTCCCGGTTCGTCAGCGACTACCGGGGCGTCAACGGCATCGCGAGCCCCGGCCGGGTACGGACCTGGATCGCCCGCCGCGACCCGCGGCTGATGCGCTCCCCCCGCCGCTGGCTGCTGATCTCCACCGTTCTGATCGCGGTCGCGGTGGCGGGCATCCTGGTGCGCGGCGTCAACCTCGGCGTCGAGTTCACCGGCGGCCGGCTCGTCGAGTACGCCACCAGCCGCCCCGTCGACGTGGAGCGTGCCCGCACCGCGCTGGCCGGTGCGGGCTTCGGCGACGCCGAGGTCACCACGGCGGGCGCCGGTGACATCTCGGTGCGCACCGCCGGCCTCGACAACCACGGTGAGCACGCGTTGCGCGCTGCCCTCGCCGAGGAGGGCGGCGAGACCACCAAGGTCCGCGACGAACTCATCGGCCCCAGCCTGGGCGACGAACTGCGGCGCAACGCCCTGATCGCCCTGGCCATCGCCGTGCTCGTCCAACTGGGCTACCTGGCCGTCCGGTTCCGCTGGACGTTCGCCGTGGCCTCCGTCGGGGCGCTCGTCCACGACGTGATCATCCTGGTCGGAGCCTTCGCCTGGCTGGGCCGTACCGTCGACGGCATCTTCCTGGCGGCGCTCCTCACCGTCATCGGATACTCCGTCAACGACTCGGTCGTGGTCTTCGACCGGGTCCGGGAACTGTGGGCGAAGGCCCGCAGACAACCCCTGGCGGACGTGGCGAACCGGGCCGTCCTGCAGACCGTCCCCAGAACCGTCAACACCGGCATGGGCGCCCTGTTCATCCTCGTGGCGCTGGCGGTGCTGGGCGGTGACTCCCTCGCGGACTTCGCCCTCGCCCTGCTGATCGGCATCGTCGTCGGGACGTACTCCTCGGTCATGACCGCCGTTCCGGCCGCCCTGCTCCTGGAACGCGGCAGCAGGACCCCGCCGCCACCGGCCCGCGCCCCGCGCGGGAAGCCCGGGGCCGGCCGCCGCGACCCGCTCGACAACGGAGCGCGTGTGTAGGCCCCCGCCGTCACGCCTGAACGACCCCGTGCCGGCCCGTCGCCCCTGCGCCGTTCGAGCGGAACAGGGGCGACGCGCATCGGCCGGGGTGATCCGCCCGAGCAGGTCGGCACCATCCTGATCACCCACCTCGTGATCGGAGCGCGCCCGTGCCCACGCCCGTCGTGCTGCGAGAGGCATGGACCACCCTCGTACCGGACATGAACGACCGGCACGGACCGCTGCCGCCGCTGATGCTCGCCCTGACCGTCGTCACCGGACTCGTCGACGCCGTCAGCTATCTGGAACTCGGCCGGGTCTTCGTGGCGAACATGACCGGCAATGTGGTGTTCGCCGGTTTCGCCTTCGCGGGAGCCCCCGGATTCTCCCTGGCCGCCTCGCTGGTCGCCCTCGGCGGGTTCGTGCTGGGGGCGCTGTTCGGCGGAGTGATCGTCCACCACTCCCACACCCATCGTGGCCGCACCCTGCTGCGCGCCCTGCTGCTCGAAACGGGGTGTGTCCTGGCCGCCCTCGTCGTCACCCTCGTCTCGGGCAGCCCGTACCACGGAGGTGTGCGCTTCACCCTCGTCGTGCTGCTCGCCCTGGGTCTCGGCGCGCAGAACGCGGTGGCGCGCGCGCTGGCCGTCCCCGACCTCAAGACGACCGTGCTCACCTTGACCATCACCGGCATCGCCTCCGACGGCCGGATCGCCGGGGGCGGCGGCAGCAGAGCCGGCCGGCGGACCCTCTCGGCCGCCGCCATGCTGGCGGGTGCCCTGGCCGGTGCCGTCGCCGTACTGCACGGGCATCCGGTCCTGCCCCTCGTCCTGGCCGTGGCGATCCTCGCCGCGCTGTGCCTGGTCACGTACGTCCTGGCCAGGGCGGACGCCCCATGGGCCCGGCCCGTCGTCAGCGGATGAGCGACCGCAGGTACGCGCCGGTGGCCGCGTCGGCGGGCAGCAGCGTCTCGATGGCCAGTTCCGCGACCGTCACGTCCATCGGGGTGTTGAACGTGGCGATGGACGCGACGAAGGAGAGCGGATGCCCGTCGTGCTCGATCAGCAGGGGCAGCGCGAAGGGCACGGAGGAGGAAGGCCGGGCCCAGTCGCCGTCGCCGTCCGGGTCCGCGGGCACGGGATAGCCAGCCACCTCCTCGTACAGCGCGCGCAGCTCCGCCGAACGGACCAGGGCGATCTGACGCTCCATCTGCGCCAGCAGGTCCGCCCGCCACTCCCGCAGGTTGCCGATCCTCGGGGCCAGTCCCTGCGGGTGCAGGGTGAGCCGCATCGCGTTCAACGGCGGGGTGAGCAGATGGTCCGCCACCCCGTCCAGCATCCGGGTCATCCCCTGATTGGCGGCCACCACGGTGTACAGGCCGTCGACGACGAACGCGGGATACGGGTCGTACCCCTGGAGCAGCCGGTCCAGACCGTCACGCAGCGCGCCCATCGCGGGGTCGTCGAGCGCGGTCTCCGTGTAGCGGGGGGCGTAACCGGCGACCACCAGCAGGGCGTTGCGTTCCCGCACGGGCACGTCCAGGTGGCCGGCCAGCCGCAGGACCATTTCCTCGCTGGGGCGGGAGCGGCCCGTTTCGATGAAGGAGATGTGCCGGGCCGAGGAGTCGGCCCGCAGCGCCAGCTCCAGCTGGCTGATCCGACGACGCTCCCGCCAGCTGCGCAGCAGCGGCCCTACCCCCGTGTCAGGCGCGACAGTTGTCATACCCAGACCGTAACGTCACCGGCTGCGTCGACCGGCAAGGCCCTGGCGGTCCGGGGCGCACCGCTTCCCCGTCGATCCTGGCAGTTGATCTCCGCCCGGTGGGGAGGCCAGCACCACCCGGAGGATCCAGCCGCGCGACATCTGCCGTCAGCGGTCGGGCCGCCGGGCCCGGCGCCGTCAGGCAAGCACCGTGCACCACAAGCCGTTTACCTCCGGGGCGTCCTCGTACCCGTACGCACCGCACAGCCGGCCGCCGGCCGGCGTGAGCGCCGCGACGGGCTCGCCCCTCCCGTTCGTCTTGCGGTAGGTGACCGTGCAGTTGACCAGGGGGAAGTGCTGCAGGAACAACCTGAGCACCGCCCGGCACGAGTGGCACGGGCCCATGTCGGAGGACAGCTGGATACCGCCTCCGGTGACCTGGGCGGCGACAGCGGCCAGGTACTGGTCATCGGTCTGGCATCCGAGACGTTGGTCGACCTCGTTGGCGAGCAGGTTGACCCGGTGGGCGATCCGCCGCCGCACCGGCCACCCGTCCCCTGGTGACCGGTTCACGAGATCCACCGGGTCGACGCCCCGGGAAAGGCGCATCGCCTGGCAGGATCACTCAAGGTAACGAACCACAACGAGCGAGGGAGCCACCGCATGCCCGCCGCACCGCTGCCCCAGGACGAGATCGAGGACCGGCTGAGCGAACTGCCGGGCTGGACGCTGGAGGGGGACCGGATCGCCCGCACCTACCGGCTTCCGTCCCACTTCGCCGCCACCAGCCTCACCGTGCACGTCGCCCGGATCCAGGACGAGCTGAACCACCACTCCGATCTCACCCTCGGCTACAACACCGTCGCGCTCTCGGTGAACTCGCACGACGCCGGTGGAAAGGTCACCGAGAAGGACCTGGCCCTGGCAGCCAGGGTCGAGGCCGTCGCCCCGGGACACGGAGCGCGGTAGCCGGCGCCGGCGGCCGTCAGGACGCGGCGCCGAAGCGGGGGTGCGCGGCGAGCCGGCGCGGGTAGCTGTCGCTGCGCTCCACCGCCTGGGT
This sequence comes from Streptomyces sp. NPDC005803, assembly GCF_040630435.1. Classification (NCBI taxonomy): domain Bacteria; kingdom Bacillati; phylum Actinomycetota; class Actinomycetes; order Kitasatosporales; family Streptomycetaceae; genus Streptomyces; species Streptomyces sp. NPDC005803. The sequence goes on from NZ_JBEXXO010000007.1 coordinate 86,833, forward strand.
GTACGCCACCCGGGTGTGTCCGTTCACCGCTCCGGCCGCCGCCGTGGCGGCCGGAGCGGGGATGCCGGCCAGGAGATGGCGCCGGCTGAGCGGTGATCCGGTCATCGGCCGCGTCACCACGCCCGGCGTCGGCGGGAACGTCGCACGGCACAGCCCGACCGCGGTCGACGAGCCCGCCCAGCAGCGGGCCGTGCGTGCCGCCCAGCCGGAACCGCTCCACGGCCCCCCACGCGTTGGTGAACCGCACCGCCTCCTCCTGGAGTTCGCCGACGGTCGGCAGCACCATCCGGGCCCCTCCAGTACCAGTTCGCCCAGGAACGTCGGCCGCGCACCCCTGTGGGCCCGGGCGAACAACGGACCGCCGAGCGCCTTCTCGATCCGTCGCGGCTGCGCGCTCGGAGCAGGCTGGGCGAGCCCGAGAGCGGCGGCCGCCTTGGTGAGGCTTCCGGTCTCGGCAATGACACGTACGGTTCGCAGATGCCGTAACTCCGGCTCCATACACGCGCGTTGCAGATGCCGTAACTCCGGCTCCATACACGCGCGTTATGGTCGCCCCCGACGCACCGGCAATACAGGTGTCACTTCTGTGCCATGCGGCCGTGGACCGTGTCGTACAGTCGGCCGGATGCTGGACTACGACGAAGAGGCCGCCGTCTACGACGCCACGCGCGGAGGCGTGCCCCGGGCGGAGGCGGCCGCCCGTGCGGTGCTCGGCCTGGTGCCGCCCGGCGCCCGCACGCTGCTGGACATCGGCTGCGGTACGGGGCTGGTCACCGAGCGCATCGCCGCCGGCCGACCCGGTCTGTGCGTGTCCGGAACCGACGCCGCCCACGGCATGGCCCGCGTGGCCCGGCAGCGCGTCGCCGCGGTGATGCTCGCCGACGCCCGCCGGCTGCCCGTGCGCGAGGCGGCGGTCGACGCGGTGACGGCCGTCTGGCTGCTGCACCTGCTGCGCGAGGAGGGCGCTGCGCGGGCGGTGGTGGCGCAGGCGGCGCGGGTGCTGCCGCCCGGCGGCGTGTTCGTGACCACGGTCGACAAGGACGCGGCACACGATGTCGGCAGCGACATCGACGAGGTGTTCGCCCCGTACCTGTCGCCGAGTCCGTCCGACGGTACGGAGCGGATCATCGAGTACGGGGCCGCGTCCGGCCTCGACGTGGTGGGCAGCGCCGTGTTCCGCGGCCACGGGCAGGGGCGGACCCCGCTGAGCGCCGCACATGGTGTGCGGCGCGGCTATTACGCGTCGCGCCTGGTCCTGCCGGGGGAGGCGGCCGAACGGATCGCGCGGGCCCTGACCGCACTGCCCGGACCCGACCGCCCCCGCGCCGAACCGGAATACCGCCTCCTGGCCTTCCGCCGCCGACCGGCCGGGTGACGCACCGGGGCCGCGCACCGGCCGGACGTGGGACGCGCTAGGTCCGACCCCGCCAGGTCCGACCCCGCCAGGTCCAACCCCGCCAGGTCCGACCCCGGCCAGGTCCGCCCCCCCCGGTCCGTGCCCGGCCGGGGTCCGTTTACGGCAAAGGGCGGCGGATTGCCGTAACGGCAACAAAGTTTGCGCCGGGGGCCGGGGCGTGGTGAGGCTGCTCCCATGAGCAACCACACCGGTCACGGTCACCACCACGACGGCCACCACGACGGCCACCACGGGCACGGCGGCGCGCACGGGCAGCACCACGAGCCCGCCGACTTCGACTGGGACGTCATGGGCCCGCTGCTGGAGCGGAACGCCGAACTCAGCAGCGACCAGTACACGAAGGCGGCCCGCTGGATCGCCGGTCTGCCCGACGCCCCGAAGGTGCGCCGGGTCCTGGACATCGGCAGCGGCCCGGGCGTGATCTCCTGCCTGCTCGCCGAGGCGTTCCCCGAGGCGGAGGTCGTCGCGGTCGACGGCACCCCGGCCCTGCTGGAGCGCACCCGCGACCGCGCGCGGCGACTCGGTCTCGGAGACCGGGTCACCACCCGGCACGCCGACGTCGAGGCCGATCTCGCGGAGTTGGGCCAGGCTGACTTGGTCTGGGCCGGCAACGCGCTGCACCACATGGGTGACCAGCGTGCCGTGCTGGCCGGTTTCGCCGCGCTGCTGAACCCCGGCGGCACCGTCGCGCTCGTCGAGGGCGGGCTGCAGCCGCGCCAGCTCCCGCGCGACCTCGGATTCGGCAGGCCCGGTCTGGAGGCGAGGATGGAGGCGGCGCACGCCGAGGCCTTCGAGGACATGCGTGCGGGCCTGCCCGGCACCCAGCGGGAGAACGAGGACTGGGCCGCCCTGTTCACCGCGGTGGGCCTCACCCCGCAGGGCACCCGCAGCTTCCTGCTCGACCTGCCCGCACCACTCGATGACGTGGCACGCGACCACGTCATCGCCGAATTCAGCCGCCGCCGCGACGGGCTGGGCGACCGGCTCGGCGCCGAGGACCTCGCGACGCTCGACCGGCTGCTCGACCCCGAGGACCCGGCCGGACTGCGCCGGCGCCCCGACACCTACCTGCTGATGGCCCGCACGGTCCACCTGGGCCGCCGCGCCTGAGCCTGAGCGTGGGCGTGGGCGTGGGCGTGGGCGGGGGAGCGGTCGGGGGCGTGGTCGAGAGCTGCTGCCCCCGGCGCCCCGGACGCGCGGCGGCCCGCACGACGAAACCGCCGCCCGGCTCGGGGCCGGGCGGCGGTCAGGTGATCAGCGGCGGTACGCCGGGCCTCAGGCGCCGGCGTTGAACTCGCCCGGGTTCGGGCCGAGCCGCTTGCCCTCGTCCAGCGCCGCGAACGCGGCCAGGTCGTCGGCGTCGAGCTCGAAGCCGAACACGTCGATGTTCTCCGCGATCCGCGACGGCGTCACGGACTTCGGGATCACCACGTTGCCCGTCTGAAGGTGCCAGCGCAGCACCGCCTGGGCGGGTGTGCGGCCGTGCTTCCTCGCGACCGCGACGACCGCCGGGACCTCCAGGAGCCCCTTGCCCGAGCCGAGGGGGGACCAGGCCTCGGTCGCGATGCCGTGCCGGGCGTGCAGGGCGCGCGACTCGGCCTGCTGGAGCTGGGGGTGCAGCTCGATCTGGTTGACGGCCGGCACCACGGACGTCTCGCCCAGCAGGCGCTCCAGGTGCTCGGGGAGGAAGTTCGAGACACCGATGGCCTTCGCGCGGCCGTCGGCGTAGATCTTCTCGAACGCCCGGTACGTGTCGACGTACGCGTCCTTGGCCGGCACCGGCCAGTGGATCAGGTACAGGTCGACGTAGTCGAGGCCCAGCTTGTCGAGGGAGGCGTCGAAGGCGCGCAGCGTCGCGTCGTAACCCTGCTCGGTGTTCCACAGCTTCGTGGTGACGAAGAGCTCTTCGCGGGCGACACCGGAGGCCGCGATCGCCTTGCCCGTGCCCGCCTCGTTCTGGTAGATCGCGGCGGTGTCGATGCTGCGGTACCCGGACTCGATGGCCGTGGCGACCGCGGCCGTGGCCTCGTCGTCCGGCACCTGCCAGACTCCGAAACCGAGCTGCGGCATCTCGACGCCGTTGTTGAGGGTGAGGGAGGGGACCTGGCTCACGAGCGGTCGATCCTAACGTTGTGGGTGGTGGGACTCCCTGGCACAACGATCAAGACGGCCCGCACATTCCCGTCCGCGCGCCGTTTTCACGGATCGCCACTCCCGTGGCGTACTCGCCGGGCGTACCGCCGCAGGACACGTGCGCCGGGTCGCGCCCGGACGCGAGCGTTCCCGTTGACGGACGCCCGTGCACGAAAGCCGGTCGCATCCTGTGAGGGAAGCCGGCCGGCCGGGCCCGTGGACCAGAGCCGCTCCGCCGAGCGTGTCGACGGAAGGCCGTCAGCGGTAGAGGGCGTCCACCTCGGACGCGTACGCCGTCTCGATCGCCTTGCGCTTCAGTTTCAGCGACGGCGTCAGCAGGCCGTGCTCCTCGGTGAACTGGTGGGCCAGGATGCGGAACGTACGGATCGACTCGGCCTGGGAGACCGCCGTGTTCGCGGCCACCACCGCGCGCCGGATCTCCATCTCCAGATCCGGGTCCCGCACCAGTTCCCCCGGGGACAGCGCCTGCCGCCCCTGCATCGCGAGCCAGTGCTCCACGGACTCCTGGTCGACGGTGACCAGCGCCGCGATGTACGGTCGGTCGTTGCCGACCACGATGCACTGCGCCACCAGCGGGTGCGCCCGCACCCGCTCCTCCAGGCCGGCCGGTGAGACGCTCTTGCCGCCGGACGTCACCAGGATCTCCTTCTTGCGCCCGGTGATCGTCAGATAGCCGTCCTCGTCGAGCGCCCCCAGGTCGCCGGTGGCGAGCCAGCCGTCGTTGAGCACCGCGTCGGTGGCCTTCGGTGCGCCCAGGTACCCGCCGAACACGTTGGGGCCGTACACCCACACCTCGCCGTCCGCCGCGATGTGGACGCTGGTGCCGGGGATCGGCTGTCCCACCGTGCCGTAACGGGTGCGCTCCGGGGGGTTGGCGGTTGCCGCGGCCGTCGTCTCGGTCAGCCCGTACCCCTCGTACACGGTGACGCCCGCACCCGCGAAGAACAGCCCGAGCTGCCGCTCCATGCCCGAGCCGCCCGACATGGCGTGCCGGATGCGGCCGCCCATCGCCTCGCGCACCTTCTTGTACACGACCTTGTCGAAGAACTGGTGCTGTACCCGCAGCCCGGCGGACGGCCCCGGGCCGGTGCCGAACGCCCGCGCCTCCATTGCCTCCGCGAACTTCACCGCCACGTCGACGGCCTTGTCGAACGGACCGATCCTGCCCTCCGCCTCGGCCTTGCGCCGGGCGCCGTTGAAGACCTTCTCGAAGATGTAGGGCACCGCCAGGATGAACGTGGGACGGAACGACACCAGGTCCGGCATCAGCGCCTTCGCGGACAGCTCCGGCTGGTGGCCCAGCTTCACCCGGCCGCGGATCGCCGTGACCTCCACCATCCGCCCGAAGACGTGGGCCAGCGGAAGGAAGAGCAGGGTCGCCGCCTCGTCGCCCGGTTTGGAGTGGAAGACCGACTCCCAGCGGGAGGCCATCGTCTCCGTCTCGAACATGAAGTTGGCGTGCGTGATTACACAGCCCTTCGGACGCCCCGTCGTGCCCGACGTGTAGATGACGGTCGCGACCGAATCGGGCGTCACCGCGCGGCGGTGCCGGTGCACGACCTCGTCCTCGATGTGGGCCCCGGCCTCGAGCAGCTCGGCCACCGCGTCGGCGTCCAGCTGCCACAGCCGCTTCAGCTGCGGGAGCCGGTCGATCACCGAGGCGACCGTCATCGCGTGGTCCTCGTGCTCGACCATGACCGCCGACACCTCGGCGTCGTGCAGCATCCACAGGACCTGCTCGGCGGACGACGTCGGATAGACCGGCACGGACTGCGCGCCCACGGCCCACAGGGCGAAGTCGAAGAGGGTCCACTCGTAGCGGGTGCGCGACATCAGGGCGACCCGGTCGCCGAACCGTACGCCGTGCGCGATCAGTCCCTTGGCCAGCGCCAGCACCTCGTCGCGGAACGTCGCCGCAGTGACGTCCCGCCAGCGTCCGTCCGCGTCTTTCCGGCCGAGCGCGACCCGGCGCGGATCCTCCTCGGCGTAGTCGAACACGACATCGGCGAGCCCGCCTACGTGGGGCGCGGCCGCCATGGGTGGGACAGTGAACTCACGCAATGACCTGCTCCTTGTGGCGCTCCGCACAGCGCCGTGACGCTACCCCACCGGACGCCGCCGCGGGAGAGCCATGAGTGGTACGTACCAGGTGCTGTCTGCACGGGGCGGGTGGTGATATCCGGCCAGATGGGCAAGGCCCGGGCGCGCTTCTGACCACGGGGTAAGTGGCTCGCGCGGGAATCTCCACCGAATCTGTACGCCGCGATCACGCGGTCGCGTACGGACATGGGCGATCGGACCGCGTGTGCCGGCCGCGCCGGGCCGGCCGCCCTGGCGGTGCCGGCCGCGTCCCTTGCATACTCCCCCTCCCGGCGCCCCGTCATGCGCGGCCCCGCGTACTGATCGCACCCATGCCGCCGCCAGGACGGATCAGCCGGTCCCCGCCCGCCAGGATCGCCGCGGCCAGCGCCTCCGCGGCCTGCTGCGCACCTCCCCGGCGCCGGCCGTGCAGCAGGACGAAGTCCACGTCGCCGAGCTCCGGCAACCCCGCCCTGGCCGCCACCGGGGCCAGTCCGGGCGGGACCAGACCGCGGCTGTGCGCCATCACGCCGAGCCCCGCGTGCGCGGCCGCGATCAGCCCGCTGAGACTGCCGCTCGTGCACGCGACCCGCCACGAGCGGCCCTGCTCCTCCAGGACCTCCAGCGCGCGGGCCCGGGTGATGCCCGGCGGCGGGAAGAGGATCAGCGGCACCGGCCGGTCCGGATCGATCCGCAGCTTCGGCGCCCCGATCCAGACCAGCGCGTCCTGCCAGACGAGCTCCCCGTGGGTGTCCCCGGTCCGCCGTTTGGCGAGCACCAGGTCGAGACGGCCCGCCGCCAGCCGCTGGTGCAGCGTCCCCGACAGCTCCACGGTCAGCTCCAGCTCGACCTCCGGATGGTCGCGGCGGAAGGACTGGAGGATCTCCGGCAGCCGGGTCAGCACGAAGTCCTCCGACGCCCCGAAGCGGAGCCGGCCGCGCAGCCGGGTGCCGGTGAAGAACGCCGACGCCCGTTCGTGGGCCTCCAGGATCGTCCGCGCGAAGCCCAGCATCGCCTCGCCGTCCACGGTGAGGTCGACGCGGTGCGTGTCCCGGGTGAACAGCTGACGCCCGGTCGCGTCCTCCAGCCGCCGCACGTGCTGGCTCACCGTGGACTGGCGCACCCCGAGGCGCCGGGCGGCCGCCGTGAAACTGAGCGTCTGGGCGACGGCGAGGAAGGTGCGCAGCTGCGCGGGGTCGTACATGGCACCACGTTATCGCGAACCGTGATGACAGTCAGAGCGGTATGCGGGATTCCCGATGCCGGTGATCACGAGCAGGATGGGGAGGGCACGACCTGACCGAGAGACATGTGGAGCACATGAGCCGCCGCACCCCGCAGCTGCCGTCCTGGCTGCCGATCGACCCGTACGTCCTGGCGTTGATCGGCACCGTCGTACTCGCGGCTCTGCTGCCGGCCTCCTGCACCGCGGCCGACGTGGCGGGCGGTGCCTCCACGGGGGCGGTCGCGTTCCTGTTCTTCCTCTACGGCGCACGGCTGTCCACCGCGCAGGCCCTCGAAGGACTCAGACACTGGCGGCTCCACCTCACCGTCCTGGCCTGCACGTTCGTCGCCTTCCCGCTGCTGGGCCTGGCGAGCGGAGGGCTGGTGCCGTACGTACTGACGCCCCCGCTGCAGAGCGGCCTCCTGTTCCTGTGTCTCGTCCCCTCGACCATCCAGTCGTCGATCGCCTTCACGTCGATCGCCCGGGGCAACGTGCCCGCGGCGATCTGCGCGGGCTCCTTCTCCTCGATCGCCGGCATCTTCCTCACCCCGCTCCTCGCGGCGGCGCTGCTCGGGAACAGCGGCGGCGGCTTCTCCGCCGGCGCCCTGCTGAAGATCGGCGTCCAGCTGCTGCTTCCGTTCGTCGCGGGGCAGCTGCTGCGCCGCTGGGTCGGCGGCTTCCTCGCCCGGCACAAGAAGGTCCTGGGCTATGTCGACCGGGGCTCGATCCTCCTGGTCGTCTACACCGCGTTCAGCGAGGGCATGGTGGCGGGCATCTGGCACCAGGTCACCCCGGTGCGGCTGGGCGCGCTGCTCGCCGTCGAGGCGGTGCTGCTCGCCGTGATGCTCTCGGTGAGCTGGTACGGGGCGAAGCGGCTCGGTTTCGGCCGCGAGGACCGCATCGCCATCCAGTTCGCCGGATCCAAGAAGAGCCTCGCCTCGGGACTGCCGATGGCCAGCGTCCTGTTCGGGGCGCAGGCGAGCCTCGCCGTGCTGCCGTTGATGCTCTTCCACCAGATGCAGCTCATGGTGTGCGCGGTGATAGCGAAGAGGCGCGCCCGCGGCCCCCAGGAGCCGGCCCCGGACGGAGCGGTGGTGCGGGAGACCGCGGTGGTGGGCTGAGAGGCCGGGGCCGGCCGGCGCAGGGGGCGCTCCCCGCCGGCCGGACCCGTGACCCGTGCAGCGGGCCGGGCGCCCAGGGCCTGTGCGGAGTCGTCCCGCGGCGTCGCGGGGTGGGGCGCGCACGCTCGTCGCGCCGTCGGAAGGCCCTGGCAGCTCCGCTACGAGGACGCCCCGGCGCCCGGCGACCGCAGGCACCCCAGCCCGCTCCTTCCTCCACGGGACGACTCCACGGGCCCTCAGCCCTGGAGTGCCGTCGCCTCCAGGGCGATGCGGTGCTCGCCCGCGTACACGTTCATGGACGGCCCCCGCAGGAAGCCGACCAGGGTCAGACCGGTCTCGGCCGCCAGGTCGACCGCGAGGGACGACGGCGCCGAGACGGCCGCCAGCATCGGGATGCCTGCCATCACCGCCTTCTGGGCGAGCTCGAACGAGGCCCGTCCCGAGACCAGCAGGATCGCCCGGGACAGCGGCAGCCGGCCGTCGGTCAGGGCCCGGCCGACCAGCTTGTCGACCGCGTTGTGCCGGCCGACGTCCTCCCGGACGTCGATCAGCTCGCCCGTCTCGGAGAACAGCGCCGCCGCGTGCAGCCCCCCGGTCCGGTCGAAGACCCGCTGCGAGGCGCGCAACCGGTCGGGGAGGGCGGCCAGCAGCCCGGGTTCGACCCGGACCGGGGGAGCGTCGGCGACCGGGTGCCGGGTCGTCGTGCGCACCGCGTCCAGGCTGGCCTTGCCGCACAGCCCGCAGGAGGACGTCGTGTAGACGTTGCGCTCCAGCGTGATGTCGGGGACCACGACGCCCGGCGCGAGCCGCACGTCCACCACGTTGTACGTGTTCACCCCGTCGGCCGTCGCCCCGGCGCAGTAGACGATCGACTGCACCTCGGAGCCCTCACCGATCACGCCCTCGCTCACCAGGAAGCCGGCCGCCAGCGCGAAGTCGTCGCCGGGGGTGCGCATCGTGATGGCGAGCGGCTTGCCGTTCAGCCGGATCTCCAGGGGCTCCTCGGCGACGAGGGTGTCCGGGCGGGTGGAGACGGCCCCGTCCCGGATACGGATGGTGCGGCGGCGCTCGGTGACCCGTCCCATGGCAGTCAGACCCGATTCTGTACGTGTTGGAAGCCGAAACGGCCTTTGATGCAGAGGTTGCCGTGGGTCACCGGGTTGTCGTGCGGCGAGGTGACCTTGACGATCTCATTGTCCTGCACATGGAGCGTGACGTTGCAGCCGACGCCGCAGTACGCGCAGACGGTGGTGGTCCGCGTCTGGGCGGACTCGTCCCAGGTTCCGGCCGCCCGCATGTCGAACTCCGATTTGAACGAGAGCGCCCCGGTCGGGCACACCTCGATGCAGTTGCCGCAGTAGACGCACGCCGAGTCGGTGAGCGCAACCCCGTGCTCGGTCGAGACGCGGGCGTCGAAACCCCGGCCCGCGACCGCGATCGCGAACGTGTTCTGCCACTGCTCGCCGCACGCGTCGACGCACTTGTAGCACTGGATGCACTTGTCGTAGTCCCGGACGTAGAGGTCGTTGTCGACCTTCGGCTCCTCGTTGAGGCGGGCCGCGCCGGCTCCGAAGCGGCCGGGTTTCGCCTCGTACTCCTTGATCCATTCGGCGGCCCGCGGCGTCGTCGAGAGATCGGTGGACGAGGCGAGCAGCTCCAGCACCACCTTGCGGCTGTGCCGGGCCCGCTCGCTGTCGGTGAGCACCGTCATGCCCGCCTCCGCCCGGCGGGAACACGCCGGGGCGAGGGTACGGGCCCCCGCCACCTCGACGACACAGACCCGGCAGGCGTTCTTCGGGGTGAGCGTGTCGCCCTGGCACAGGGTCGGGATGTCCTTGCCCGCGGCCCGGCAGGCGTCCAGGAGCGTCGAACCCTCGGGGACGCGGGTCTCCTGGCCGTCGAGCGTGAACGCGATCAGCCGGCGCGGCGGTCGCAGCGGAACAGCGGTCATGTATAGACCCCCAGACGGTCGATGGCGGACTCGACGGCATTCCACGCGGTCTGTCCCAGGCCGCAGATCGACGCCTCGCGCATGGCCTGCCCCACCTCGCGCAGCAGGGCGATGTCGTCGGCGGCCGCGGCACCCGTACGGTCCTTGATCCGGTGCAGGGCCTCCTCCTGCCGCACGGTCCCGACCCGGCACGGCACGCACTGCCCGCACGACTCGTCACGGAAGAACTCGGCGATCCGCAGGAGGACGCGGGGCAGCTCGGCCGAACCGCCGAGGACCAGCACCACGCCCGAACCGAGCGTCGCGCCGGCGGCCCGTGTGCCCTCGAAGGTGAGCGGGATGTTCAACTCGTCGGGGCGCACGAAGCCGCCCGCCGCGCCGCCGAGCAGCACGGCGCGCAGATCCCGGGGCGGGCCGGCGAGCTCCAGCAGTTCGCGCAGGCTCGCGCCGAACGGCAGCTCGTAGACACCGGGCGCGGTCACCTGCCCCGACACGCAGAACAGCTTGGTGCCGGTGGACGTGCCGGTGCCGGAGGCCGCGTAGGCGGCGGCGCCGTGCTCCAGTACCGGCAGGACGTTGACCAGCGTCTCGACGTTGTTGACGACCGTCGGCTTGCCGAAGAGGCCCTTCTCCACGGGGAAGGGGGGCTTGGACCGCGGTTCGCCGCGCTGCCCCTCGATCGAGTTGAAGATCGCGGTCTCCTCGCCGCAGATGTACGCGCCCGCGCCGCGCCGGATCTCGATGTCGAAGGCGTACCCCTGGCCGAGGATGTCCGGGCCGAGCAGGCCGCGGGCGCGGGCCGTGGTCAGGGCGTGGCTCAGCCGTGCGTGGGCCCGTGGGTACTCGCCGCGCAGATAGACGAACCCCTTGCGGGCGCCGATGGCGTAACCGGCCACGGTCATCGCCTCGACCAGGGCGTACGGGTCGCCCTCCATCAGCACCCGGTCCTTGAAGGTGCCCGGCTCGCTCTCGTCCGCGTTGCAGACGAGGTAGTGCGGGGTGTCGGGCTGCCGGGCCGTGGCCTCCCACTTGCGCCCGGTGGGGAAGGCGGCGCCGCCCCGCCCGACGAGCCCGGAGTCCAGCACTTCGCGGATGACGCCCGCGGGGCCGAGGCCGAAGGCGCGGCGCAGCGCCTGGTAGCCGCCGTTCGCCCGGTAGTCGTCGAGGGAGGCGGGGTCCGTGGTGCCGACGCGTTTGAGGAGGACGAGGTCCGGGTCGCCGGCCTGGGGGACGGCGGCCTCGGGCGGGGGCTCGGCGGCGGACGCCTCGGGGGAGCGGGCCGCCGCGGCGAGGGCGGCCGGGGTGGCGGGGGCGATGACGGCGGTGCGGTGGGGGGCGGACGCGGGGGGCCGTTCCGCTCCGCGCTCCTTGCCGGAGGCGGGGGTTCCGGACCCGGGCGCCGGGTCCTCGCCCGCCGGACGGGCGGGAACCGGCGGCTGGCCCGCCTGGATCAGCAGCGCCGCCGGGGCCCGTTCGCACAGGCCCAGACAGGGGCTCTCCTGCCAGACCGTGCCTTCCGCGGGCGTGCCTGCGGGCCCCAGGCCCGCCGCCAGGCCCGCGCGGACCTCGGCCGAGCCACGGGCCGCGCAGGCCAGGTCCGTGCAGACGTGGAGGACCTTCGCCGGGCGCGGGCGCACCGAGAACATCGCGTAGAACGTCGCGACGCCGTACGCCTCCGCCGGCGCCACCGTCAGCCGGCGGCAGATGTAGCCGAGCGCGCCCTCGCTGATCCAGCCGATCCGGTCGTTGACCGCGTGCAGGGCGGGCAGGAGCTGATCACGCCGGTCCTTCGCGGCCGAGGCGCCGCCCCGCGCCCACCGCAGGTCCGTCCCGCTGCGGGTCGTGCCGCCCTCCCAGCCCGACGGGGGTGGTCCCAGCAGACCGTCCACCGCCTCCCGTTCGGCGTCCGTCGCGAGCACGTCGGTGAATTTCAGGTCCATGCGGGCACCAGCTTCTCGATCCGGACGGCGGACGCCTTGAACTCGGCGGTACCGGCGATCGGGCAGTTCGCCTCGATCGTCAGGGCATTGGTGTCGACCTCGTCCGGGAAGTGCATCGTCATGAAGGCGAGCCCCGGCCGCAGCCCGGGGTCGATCCACACCGGCGCGGTGACGGTGCCCCGCCGGGACGACACCCGCACCTGTTCTCCGGTGGTGACGCCGTAGGAGGCCGCGTCCTCCGGGCAGAGCTCGATGTACTCGCCGCGCCGCAGCGGTGAAGCGTAACTGCCGCTCTGCACACCGGTGTTGTACGAGTCGAGGCGGCGTCCCGTCGTCAGGCGCAGCGGGTAGACCTCGTCGGTGAGGTCGACCGGAGGATCGTGCCGGACGAGCCCGAAGGGGGCCGCCGGGCCGCGGCGCACCGGATCGGTCTCCCAGAGCCGGGCGTGCAGGAAGCTCGACGGGAGCCTCTCCGTGTCGGGGCAGGGCCACTGGAGGCCCTGGTGCTGCTCCAGCCGGTCATACGTCATCCCGAAGTGGTCGGGCGAGAGCGAGCGCAGCTCGTTCCAGACCGTCTCGGCGTCGGTAAACTTCCAGGCGTGGCCGAGGCGGCCGGCCAGGGCGCAGATGATGTCGATGTCCTCCCGTGCCTCGCCCGGCGGGACCAGCGCCGCACGTACGCGTTGGACCCGGCGCTCGCTGTTGGTCGTCGTGCCGTCCGTCTCGGCCCAGGCGGCCGTGGCGGGCAGGACGACGTCCGCGAGTTCGGCGGTCCTCGTCAGGAAGATGTCCTGGACGACCAGGTGGTCCAGGGCCCGCAACCGCCGCACGGCCTGCTCGCTGTCGGCCTCGGACTGGGCCGGGTTCTCGCCGACGCAGTACACCGCGCGCAGCTCGCCGCTCTCCATGGACGCGAACATCTCGGTGAGCGTCTTGCCGTACCGGGGCTGGATGACGGTGTTCCAGGTCCGCTCGAACTTCTGCCGCGCTGCCGGGTCGAGGATGTCCTGGAAGCCGGGCAGCTTGTTGGGGATGGCGCCCATGTCGCCGCCGCCCTGCACGTTGTTCTGCCCGCGCAGGGGCTGGACGCCGGAGCCGTACCGGCCGACGTGCCCGGTGAGCATCGACAGGTTGATCAGCGCGCGGACGTTGTCGGTGCCGTTGTGGTGCTCGGTGATGCCCAGCGTCCAGCACAGCTGGGCCCGTTCGGCGGTGGCGTAGGCGTGGGCCAGTGCGCGGATCGCCTCGGCCGGCACTCCGGTCACCTGCTCGGCCGCCGAGAGCGTCCACGGTTCGACGAGCGCCGCATACTCCTCGAAGCCCGTCGTCGCGCGGGCCACGAACGCCTCGTTGACCAGACCGGCGTGGATGATCTCGCGGCCGATGGCGTGGGCGAGGGGGATGTCCGTGCCGACGTTCAGGCCGAGCCAGCTCTCCGCCCACTGGGCGGTCGAGGTGCGGCGCGGGTCGACGGCGTGCAGGCGCGCGCCGTTGCGGAGGCCCTTCAGGACGTGCTGGAAGAAGATCGGGTGGGCGAACCGGGCGTTGGAGCCCCACATCACGATCAGATCGGTGTGCTCGACCTCTTCGTAGGAGGAGGTGCCGCCCCCCGAACCGAAGGCCGCGGAGAGCCCGGCGACGCTGGGTGCGTGGCAGGTGCGGTTGCAGGAGTCCACGTTGTTGGTGCCCATCACCACCCGGGTGAACTTCTGCGCCACGTAGTTCATCTCGTTCGTGGCGCGTGCGCAGGACAGCATCGCGAAGGCGTCGGGGCCGTACGCCTGACGCGTCTGCCGGAACCCGGCGGCCGCGCGGTCCAGCGCCTCGTCCCAGCTCGCCCGTCGCAGCACGCCGTCCGCGTCCCGGACGAGCGGGTGCGTCAGCCGCTCGTACTGCTTGCGTTCCCGCCGCTTGCGGTGGTCGGTCATGGTGCGCTCCCTGCTGAGGCCGTGGCGGCCGTGGAGGTGGAGGCGAGGAGGTCGGCGAGCGCGTGGACGGCGCGCAGGGTGGGGACGGGCGCCCCGGCCAGGGCGGCCAGTTCGACGACGGCCGCGAGCAGCACGTCCAGTTCGAGGGGCTTGCCCTTCTCCAGGTCCTGGAGGGTGGAGGTCTTGTGGTCGCCGACGCGCTCGGCGCCCGCGATACGCCGTTCCACGGAGATCCCGGGCCGGCAGCCGAGCGCGGCCGCCACGCCGAGGGCCTCGCGCATCATCGACTCCACGAGCGCGCGGGTGTCGGGGTGACGGCAGATCTCACCCATGGTGGCCCTGGCCAGCGCGCTGATCGGGTTGAACGAGATGTTGCCGATCAGCTTGATCCAGATGTCCTTGCGCAGGTCCGCCTCGACGGGGCACTTGAGCCCGCCCGCGACCATGGCCTCGCTGAACGCGTGGCAGCGCCGTGACAGGGTCCGGTCGGGCTCACCGATGGAGAACCGGGTGCCTTCGAGATGGCGGACGACACCGGGCGCCTCGATCTCCGTGGCCGCGTAGACGACGCAGCCGATGGCGCGCTCGGGCGGCAGTACGGAGCTGACCGCCCCGGCCGGGTCGACGCTGTTGATGCGGCGCCCGGCGTGCGGGCCCGGGAGGCCGTGGAAGTACCACCACGGGATGCCGTTCTGTGCGGCGACGACCGCCGTGCGGTCGTGCAGCAGCGGGTGGACCAGCGGCCCCGAGGCCGCGTACGCGTGCGCCTTGAGCCCGAGGAAGACGAAGTCGACGGGCCCGACCTCCGAGGGATCGCCGGTGGCCGAGGGGCGTGCGGTGAAGTCCCCGCGGGGGCTGAGGACACGTACGCCGTCACGGCGCATGGCCGCCAGGTGGGGCCCGCGGGCGATGAGATGGACGTCGGCGCCGGCGCGGTGGAGCGCGGCCCCGACATAGGCGCCGATCGCGCCGGCACCGACAACTGCGACTTTCACGGGGCTCTCCGTTCGGTAGCTGACCGAGCGAGGCGGGAGCGGGGAAGCGGCGGGAGACGTGCGGGAGGGAGGAGCGGGAGACGCTGTCACGTAGACAGAATATTGTCTACAGTATGCGTTCGACTCGGTCAAGGCTGTTGTCAAGCCTCCAACCCCCGGCCGGTAATCCTGTGGGATCACGTGCCCCTGTACCGGGCGGTAGCGACCAAGACTGGATGGTTCCTGCCATATGTAGCGAGGGGAACCTGAACATGACCGGCTCACGTGTCGTGGCGCTCGGCCACTATCAGCCCGCCAAGGTGCTCACCAACCACGATCTGGCGGCCATGGTCGACACCAGCGACGAGTGGATCACCAGCCGTGTCGGCATCAAGACCCGGCACCTCGGCGGCCCCGACGAGCCGGTGGACGAACTGGCCTCGCACGCGGCGGCCAAGGCCCTGGCCGCCGCCGGTCTGCAGCCGGCCGACATCGACCTGGTCCTGGTCGCCACCTCCACCGCGATCGACCGCTCGCCGAGCATGTCGGCCCGGGTCGCCGCGCGCCTCGGTATGTCCTCGCCCGCCGTGATGGACATCAACGTGGTCTGCTCCGGTTTCACCCACGCCCTCGCCACGGCAGACCACGCCGTCCGGGCGGGCGCCGCCACACGGGCGCTCGTGATCGGCGCCGACAAGATGGGGGACATCGTCGACTGGACCGACCGCTCCAGCTGTGTGCTGATGGGGGACGGCGCCGGCGCCGCGGTCGTGGTGGCGGACTCCGGAGCGGACGGCCGCCCCGGCATCGGGCCCGTCCTGTGGGGTTCCGTGCCGGAGATGGGTGACGTGGTCCGGATCGAGGGGACGCCGCCGCGCTTCGCCCAGGAAGGGCAGTCCGTCTACCGCTGGGCCACCACGCAGCTGCCGCCCATCGCGCGCAAGGTGTGCGAGAAGGCGGGGGTCACCCCCGAGGACCTCGGCGCGGTGGTGCTGCACCAGGCCAATCTGCGGATCATCGAGCCCGTCGCCCGGAAGATCGGCGCGGTCAACGCGGTCATCGCCCGTGATGTGGTGGATTCCGGCAACACGTCAGCGGCCTCGATCCCGATGGCCCTGTCCAAGCTGGTGGAGCGGGGCGAGGTCGCCACCGGCGCTCCGGCCCTGCTCTTCGGCTTCGGGGGGAACCTGAGTTATGCGGGACAGGTGATCCGCTGCCCCTGAGGGGCGTTGCACTCGGTAGACTGTAGACGATAAGCAATTGCTCGTCGCCCGGAGGGGGACCGCGATGTTGTCCACAGGACTGCCGCAGGGGGCCGTACCGAAGCTCGAAAGGCCCGGTCCGCTGCGCGAGCGCGTCTACGAGGCGCTGCTCGAACTCATCACCACCCGGGCGCTCCGCCCCGGCCAGCATCTGGTGGAGAGTGAGCTGGCCGGGCACCTCGGCGTGTCCCGGCAGCCGGTGCGTGAGGCGTTGCAGCGGCTCAACACCGAGGGCTGGGTCGATCTCCGGCCCGCCCAGGGGGCGTTCGTCCATGAACCCACGGAGGAGGAGGCGGACCAGCTGCTCTCGGTCCGTACGCTCCTGGAGGCGGAGGCCGCCCGGCTGGCCGCCGCCAACTCCGGCACGGCGGGCATCGCCGCCCTGGAGGAGCTCTGCGCCAGGGGGGAACAGGCCGTCGCCGACGACGACGTGGACCTGGCGGTGGCGACCAACGCCGCCTTCCACGCCAAGGTGATGGAGCTGGCCGGCAACGTCGTCCTCTCCGAACTGGCCGGACAGGTGGACCGCCGGGTCCGCTGGTACTACACCCCGGTCGCCCGGCAGCGCGGCACGCGCTCCTGGACCGAGCACCGCTCCCTGATCGCCGCGATCTCCTCGCGCGACGAGCAGCAGGCCACGGCGATCATGCGGGCCCACACGGAGCACACCCGCCAGACCTACCACCAGCGCGAAGAGGGCTGACCCCGCGCGGACCGCGCCCCCGAACGCCGGCCGCTCACGGCCGCCGGTGGTCGGGGGCTTCTGCGTGCCCGCGGCCGGTCGCGCCGGTCCCGTCACCCACCCCGCGACCCCCCTTTGTCCTCAGGATGGAGAAAGTTGTGGTGGATTCCTGCGCAACTTCTTCCCACTCCCGGCAACCGCTGCTACGTTCCCCTCCAAAGCCCGACGGACAGGCCGATGTGGCGGGGAGGGGCGCGTGAGACGAATGACGGCACGACCCGCGAATGCGCATCAGGCGCGACTGCTCCGGCTGTTGCGCGACGGCGGGCCCAACTCACGGGCACAGCTGGGGGATCAGGTCGATCTCTCCCGCTCCAAGCTCGCCGTCGAGGTGGACCGACTGCTGGAGACCGGCCTTGTCGTGGCCGACGGACTCGCCGCATCCCGCGGCGGGCGTCGCTCGCACAACATCCGGCTCGCCCCGGCACTGCGCTTCCTCGGCGTCGACATCGGCGCCACATCGGTCGATGTGGCGGTCACCAACGCCGAGTTGGAGGTCCTGGGCCACCTCAACCACCCCATGGACGTACGCGAAGGCCCCGTCGCCATCTTCGAGCAGGTGCTGTCCATGGCGGCCAAGCTCCGGGCCTCCGGGCTCGCCGAAGGGTTCGACGGCGCGGGCATCGGCGTACCGGGACCGGTCCGCTTCCCCGAAGGCATCCCGGTCGCACCGCCGATCATGCCCGGCTGGGACGGCTTCCCGGTCCGCGAGGCGCTCAGCCAGGAACTGGGCTGCCCCGTCATGGTCGACAACGACGTGAACCTGATGGCGATGGGGGAGCAGCACGCGGGCGTCGCCCGCTCCGTGGGCGACTTCCTCTGCGTCAAGATCGGTACCGGCATCGGCTGCGGCATCGTCGTCGGCGGAGAGGTCCACCGCGGGACGACGGGCAGCGCCGGCGACATCGGCCACATCCAGGTCGAACCCGACGGCCGCCCCTGCGCCTGCGGCAACCGGGGCTGCCTGGAAGCACACTTCAGCGGCGCCGCGCTGGCCCGTGACGCCGAGGACGCGGCACGCGCCGGCCAGTCCCCGGAGCTGGCGGCCCGGCTGGAGGCGTCCGGGAAACTCACCGCCGCCGACGTCGCGGCCGCCGCGGCCGCCGGCGACGCCACCTCGCTCGACCTGATCCGCGAAGGCGGCAACCGGGTCGGACAGGTCATCGCCGGACTCGTCAGCTTCTTCAACCCCGGTCTGGTGGTGATCGGCGGCGGGGTGACCGGACTGGGCCACACGCTGCTGGCCAGCGTCCGGACCCAGGTCTACCGGCAGTCCCTGCCGCTGGCCACCGGAAACCTCCCCATCGTGCTCGGCGAGCTCGGACCCGCGGCCGGAGTCATCGGCGCGGCCAGGCTCATCAGCGACCACCTCTTCTCACCCGCCTGACCCCGTACCCGCCCGACCCGTCACCTGTCCGACCTCCACCGGCCCGCACCAGGGCCCACCGGCCCGTACCAGGGCCCGCCGGCCCGCGCCCCAGGCCCGCCGGCGGCCAAGGAACCGCCCCGCGCTCCAGGCCGGGGTCCGGGGGACACCCCGGGACAGCACCGCGCCCTGCCCGCTCACCGGCCCTTCCTCCTGCTCCCGCCTTCGCCCGAGCAGGGGACACCCCACCCGCCGAGGGGATTCGTCATGGCTCCAGAACCACCGCTGCTCACCATGTCCGGCATCACCAAGTCCTTCCCCGGTGTGCGCGCCCTCGACGGCGTGGACCTGGAGGTCCAGGCCGGCGAAGTCCACTGCCTCCTCGGCCAGAACGGCGCCGGCAAGTCCACGCTCATCAAGGTGCTCGCCGGGGCCCACCAGCCCGACGACGGCGAGATCACCTGGTGCGGCGTGCCCGCCGTGCTCAAGTCGCCGATCAGCGCGATGCGCCTCGGCATCGCCACCATCTACCAGGAACTCGACCTGGTCGAGGGCCTGTCGGTCGCCGAGAACGTCTTCCTGGGCCACGAGCCCACCAGTGCCGGCTTCATCGTCCGCACCCGCGAGGGCCGCACCGCGGCCGCCGCCCTCCTGAAACGGCTCGGCCACCCCGAGATCGACCCCGCCCGGGCGGTCGGTGAACTCTCCGCGGCCCAGCAGCAGATCGTGTCGATGGCCCGGGCGCTCTCCCACGACGTACGTCTCATCGTGATGGACGAACCGTCCGCCGCCCTCGACCCCGACGAGGTCGACAACCTTTTCCGGATCGTCGCCTCCCTGACCGCCGACGGGGTCGCCGTCGTTTACATCTCGCACCGCCTGGAGGAGATCCGCCGGATCGGCGACCGGGTGACCGTGCTCAAGGACGGCCGGGCGGTCGCCGTCGGACTCCCCGCCGAGTCCACGCCGACCCGCGACATCGTCGCCCTGATGACCGGCCGCAACGTCGAGTACGTCTTCCCGCCCAGGCCCGTCGCGGCCCCCGAGGACGGCCGAACCGCCCCGGTCCTCACGGTCCGAGGGCTCACCAGAAAGGGCGAGTTCGCCCCCGTCGACCTGGAGCTCCGCCCCGGCGAGATCGTCGGCCTGGCCGGGCTCGTCGGCTCGGGGCGCTCCGAGATCCTGGAGACGATCTACGGCGCCCGCAAGGCCACCGCCGGACAGGTCACGGTCGCAGGCAGGCCGCTGCGGTCCGGCAGCGTCCGCGCCGCCGTCGCCGCCGGCATCGGCCTCGCCCCCGAGGAGCGCAAGGCGCAGGCCCTGCTGATGCTCGAATCCGTCACCCGCAACGTCTCCGTCTCCTCCATGTCCCGCTTCTCCAAAGCCGGTTGGCTCGACCGTGGGGCAGAGCGGAAAGCGGCCCGCGCCGCCACCCGCGAACTCTCCCTGCGCCCCGACAACCCGGACACCCCCGTCCGCACCCTCTCCGGCGGCAACCAGCAGAAGGCGGTTCTCGCCCGCTGGCTGCTGCGCGGCTGCCGGGTGCTGCTGCTCGACGAACCGACCCGCGGAGTGGACGTCGGCGCCCGCGCCGAGCTCTACGCCGTGATCCGCCGGCTGGCCGACGAAGGCCTCGCCGTCCTGCTCGTCTCCAGCGAAGTGCCCGAAGTCCTGGGCCTCGCCGACCGGGTGCTGGTCCTGCGCGAGGGCCGCGTCGTCCATACGGCGGACGCCGGGGAGCTCGACGAGCACCGCGTACTCGACCTCGTGATGGAAGGGAGCCCGACGTCATGACGCACCCCGTCTCATCGGCGCAGCAGAGCGGGCCGGACAAGGGCGCCGCGCCCGTGTCCGCCCCCGCGTCCCCGAAGAAGGACGGATCCCCGCGCGCCTTCGGGCTGCGCGCGGACGTCCGTAACCTCTCTCTGCTCGGCGTCCTCGCCGCACTGATAGCCGTCGGCGGGATCACCGAACCCGACGCCTTCCTGGACACCGGGAACCTCCAGCTCATCCTGACCCAGTCGTCCGTCATCGGCGTCGTCACCGTCGGCATGACCTTCGTCATCACCAGCGGCGGCATCGACCTCTCCGTGGGCGCCATGGTCGCCCTCGCCTCCGTCTGGGCGACGACGCTCGCCACCCAGGAGTACGGCTTCGCCGGAATCCTCTTCACCGCCGTCCTGGTCGGTCTCGGCGCCGGACTCGTCAACGGGGTGCTCATCGCGTACGGCCGGATGGTGCCGTTCATCGCGACGCTGGCGATGCTCGCCTCCGCCCGCGGACTCGCCCTCCAGATCACCGACGGCAAGACCCAGATCGTCACCGTCGACTCGGTCCTCGACCTGGGCCTGCCGGACGCGTACGTCCTCGGCATACCTCCGCTGGTCCTGATGTTCGCGGCGGTCACCGTCGTGGGCTGGCTGGTGCTGAACCGTACGACGTTCGGCCGGCGCACGGTCGCGGTCGGCGGCAACGCGGAAGCGGCACGGCTGGCCGGCATCGACGTCCGCCGGCAGCGGCTGTACCTCTACCTGCTGTCCGGGCTCTGCTGCGGCATCGCCGCCTTCATGCTGATCATCCTGTCCGGCTCCGGCCAGAACACCAACGGCAATCTGTACGAGCTGGACGCCATCGCCGCCGCGATCATCGGCGGCACCCTGCTCAGCGGAGGCCGCGGCACCATCGTCGGCTCCGTCCTGGGTGTCCTCGTCTTCACCACGATCACCAACATCTTCGCGCTCAACAACCTGCAGAGCGATGTCCAGCAGATCGCCAAGGGCGCGATCATCGTCGCCGCCGTCCTCGTCCAGCGCCGGACGTCGGCCCACGGAGAGACCTGACCCCCGTCTCCTCCCGCTCGATCCCGCATGTTCCGCATCCCCACGCCGCAATGGATGAAGGGTTTGACAGCCATGCCAGAAACCAGCCGCAGAGGACTGCTCTTCGGTACCGCAGCCGTCTCCGCGGGCGCCCTGCTGACCGCCTGCACCAGCAACGAGCCCAAGGAGAAGAACACCGCCGCGCAGAGCAACGCGCCCGCCGCGGACGACAAGCCGGGCAAGCCCGTCACCATCGGCTTCGCGGGACCGCAG
Organism: Streptomyces sp. NPDC005803; assembly: GCF_040630435.1. Lineage (NCBI taxonomy): Bacteria > Bacillati > Actinomycetota > Actinomycetes > Kitasatosporales > Streptomycetaceae > Streptomyces > Streptomyces sp. NPDC005803. Next base: position 108,084 of record NZ_JBEXXO010000007.1, read on the forward strand.
GCCGACCACGGCTGGCTCAACGCCATCAACGAGAACGCCAGGTCGCGGGCGAAGAAGTACTCCGAGGTCACCCTGGAGACCACCGAGGGCTCCAACGACACCGCCGCCCAGATCGGCCAGGTCAAGACCCTCATCAACAAGAAGGTCGACGTCCTCGTCATCCTCCCGGCCGACGGCAAGGCGCTCACCCAGGTCGGCCTGGAGGCCATGCGGGCGGGCATCCCCGTTATCAACCTGGACCGGGTCTTCGCCTCGCCGCAGGCCTACCGCTGCTGGGTGGGCGGCGACAACTACGGCATGGGCCTCAACGCCGGTACGTACATCGGCGAGCAGCTCAAGGACAAGCCGAACGCCAAGGTCGTCGAGCTCGCCGGCATCGACAACCTGGAACTCACCAAGCAGCGCAGCCAGGGCTTCGCCGACGCGCTGAAGAACTACTCCAACATCGAGCTGGTGGCCCGTCAGGCGGCCGACTTCACCGTCGAGTCCGGCCAGGCGAAGATGTCCCAGCTCCTCCAGGCGCAGAAGCAGTTCGACGCCCTGTGGAACCACGACGACGACCAGGGCGTCGGCGCGCTCCGCGCCATCCAGCAGGCCGGCCGCGACGAGTTCCTGATGGTCGGCGGAGCCGGGGCCAAGTCCGCCATGGACGCCATCAAGGCCGGCAACAGCGTGCTCAAGGCCACCGTCCTCTACCCGCCGACCATGGCGGCCTCGGCCATCGACCTGGCCCGGGCGCTCGGCCAGGCCAAGGGGGTGGCCGGTCTCGCGGAGCTGGAGATCCCGACCAACCTCACCCTGTACTCGGCCGTGGTCACCAAGGACAACATCGACCAGTACCTGCCGACGGGCTTCAACTGAGCCGTCCCGCGGGAGGGTGCTGACCCTCCCGCCGCACTCACCGGAACACCGACGAGGAGGAAGCCCGGATGGCCCGTAGGGAAGAGACGGAGCAGGAGGCGGCCGCGCCGCCGACGTACCGGCCGATGGCGAGCGCACCGACGCTCGGGGTCGGCATGGTCGGGTACGCGTTCATGGGCGCCGCCCACTCACAGGGGTGGCGCACCGCGGGCCATGTCTTCGAGCTGCCGATGAGGCCGGTGCTCGCCGCGGTCTGCGGTCGCGACCGGACGGCGGTCGAGGCCGCCGCCGACCGGCACGGGTGGGCGGCGGCGGAGACCGACTGGCGGGCGCTGATCGCCCGGGAGGACGTCCAGCTCGTCGATATCTGCACCCCCGGCGACAGCCATGCGGAGATCGCCATCGCGGCCCTGGAGGCGGGCAAGCACGTGCTGTGCGAGAAGCCGCTCGCCAACACGGTCGCGGAGGCGGAGGCGATGGCCGAGGCGGCGCGACGGGCCGCGGCCCGCGGGCAGGTCGCGATCGCCGGCTTCAACTACCGCAAGGTGCCCGCCCTCACCTACGCCCGCACACTCATCGCCGAGGGCCGGCTCGGCACCCTGCGGCACGTCCGGGCCACCTACCTCCAGGACTGGCTCGTCGACCCCGCCTCCCCGCTCACCTGGCGGCTGAAGAAGGAGCAGGCGGGCTCCGGCGCGCTCGGGGACCTGGGCGCGCACATCGTGGACCTCGCGCAGTACCTGGCGGGGGAGCCGTTGGTGGCGGTCTCGGCGATGAGTGAGACCTTCGTCCGTGAACGGCCGCTGCCCGCCGGCCCCTCGGGGGGCCTGGGCGGGGTCGCGGCCGCGGGGGAGTCCGGCGCGGTGACGGTGGACGACGCGGCGCTGTTCACCGGCCGGCTGGCCTCCGGGGCCCTGGCCTCCTTCGAGGCGAGCCGGGTGGCGGCGGGGCGCAAGAACGCGCTGCGCCTGGAGATCAACGGCGAGCTCGGCTCGCTCGCCTTCGATCTGGAACGCCTCAACGAGCTGTCCTTCCACGACCACACCGAGTCCGCCACCACGGCCGGTTTCCGGCGCATCCTGGTCACCGAGCCCGAACACCCCTACCTGGAGGCCTGGTGGCCGCCGGGGCACGCACTCGGTTACGAGCACACGTTCGTCCACCAGGCCCGTGACGCGGTGCGGACGATCGCCGAGGGAACGCCCCCCGTGCCGTCGTTCGCCGACGGGCTGCAGGTGCAGCGGGTGCTGGCGGCGGTGGAGGAGAGCGCCGCGAAGAACTCCGTCCTCACCCCCGTACAGTCCTAGGAGGTCCTGCGCATGCCCCGTCCCTTCACCCTCTTCACCGGCCAGTGGGCCGATCTTCCCCTGGAAGAGGTCTGCCGGCACGCCCGTGACTTCGGCTACGACGGCCTCGAACTGGCGTGTTGGGGAGACCACTTCGAGGTGGACAAGGCCCTGGCCGACCCCGGCTATCTGGAGAGCCGTCACCAACTGCTCGACAAGTACGGGCTGAAGTGCTGGGCGATCTCCAACCACCTGGTCGGCCAGGCCGTCTGCGACAACCCGATCGACGAGCGCCACCAGGGCATCCTGCCCGCCCGGATCTGGGGCGACGGGGAGCCCGAGGGCGTGCGCCGCCGCGCCGCGGAGGAGATCAAGGACACCGCGCGGGCGGCTGCGGCCTTCGGCGTGGACACGGTCATCGGCTTCACGGGCTCGTCGATCTGGCACCTGGTCGCGATGTTCCCGCCGGTCCCGCCGCACATGATCGAGCGGGGGTACGAGGACTTCGCGGAGCGCTGGAACCCGGTCCTGGACGTCTTCGACGCGGAGGGCGTGCGGTTCGCCCACGAGGTGCACCCCAGCGAGATCGCGTACGACTACTGGACGACGCACCGCGCGCTGGAGGCGGTGGACCACCGGCCCGCGTTCGGGCTGAACTTCGACCCGAGCCACTTCGTCTGGCAGGACCTGGACCCGGTGGGTTTCCTGTACGACTTCCGGGACCGGATCTACCACGTGGACTGCAAGGAGGCCCGCAAGCGCCTGGACGGCCGCAACGGCCGGCTCGGCTCCCACCTGCCGTGGGGCGATCCGCGGCGCGGCTGGGACTTCGTCTCGGCGGGGCACGGGGACGTTCCCTGGGAGGACGTGTTCCGGATGCTGCGGTCCATCGGGTACGAGGGGCCGGTGTCGGTGGAGTGGGAGGACGCGGGGATGGACCGGCTGGCGGGGGCGCCGGAGGCGCTGACGTCGCTGAAGCGGTTCGACTTCGACCCGCCGAGCGCGTCGTTCGACGCGGCGTTCGGCGGTAACGGCTGAGCGCGTTCCGGGGGCTCCGGACGCCCCCGGAACCCCGCTCCTCCTGAGGGGCTCGACCGTGCCCGGCGGCACCCGCGTACGCCGCCGGGCCGGTCCCCCCTGCCCTCGCTCCCCTTTGTCCTGACCAGGGAAAAAGTTCTACGACAACGCCGCACAAGGGCTTTCCGTCCCGGACGAACAGGTCTACCGTCCAAAGCGTGTACATGACATAACTCTCGTCACCGGCGCCGCACAGGCCCCGGTTGACCTGCGCGGCAGTCCCCGCGCGGAACGGCACGGCAGCACCCGCCCGTACCACCGGCACTCTCCGGAGGACACTCGTGCACAGAACCCGAAGCAGGACCGGAACCCGGACCCGAACAGGGCTCCGCGTCCGCAAATCCCTCGCCCTGTTCACCGGCGGCCTCCTCGCCGCCGCCACTCTCAGCCTGAGCGCCGCCTCGGGCACGGCCGCCGCCCACGAGGAACCCGCGCCGGCCCCGGTCGCCGAGGACTTCCAGCAGGTGACCCTCGCCAAGGGCGCCGCCGAGACCGGCGAGCCCATGTCGCTGGCCGTGCTCCCCGACCGCAGCGTGCTGCACACCTCCCGCAGCGGCGAGCTGCGCATCACCGACAGCGCCGGCAACACCCGGATCTCCGGAGTCCTCCCCGTCTACTCGCACGACGAGGAAGGCCTCCAGGGCATCGGGGTCGACCCGAAGTTCAGTGAGAACCGGGCGATCTACCTCTACTACGCACCCCCGCTGGACACGCCGGCGGGCGACGCCCCCGAGACCGGCACCGCCGCCGACTTCGCCCCGTTCGACGGGGTCAACCGGCTCTCCCGCTTCGTCCTCAACGAGGACGGCACGCTCGACCTCGGCAGCGAGAAGAAGGTCCTCGACGTCCAGACGTCCCGCGGCATGTGCTGCCACGTCGGCGGTGACATCGACTTCGACGCCGACGGCAACCTGTACCTCTCGACGGGCGACGACACCAACCCCTTCGCCTCCGACGGCTTCACCCCCATCGACGAGCGCCCCGACCGCAACCCGGCGTTCGACGCCCGCCGCTCCGCCGGCAACAGCAACGACCTGCGCGGCAAGATCCTCCGGATCAAGGTCGCCGACGACGGTTCGTACACCGTGCCGGACGGCAACCTCTTCGCGCCGGGGACGGACAAGACACGCCCCGAGATCTACGCGATGGGCTTCCGCAATCCCTTCCGCTTCTCCGTCGACAAGGCCACCGGCATCGTCTACGTGGGCGACTACGGGCCCGACGCCGGCGCGGCCGACCCCAAGCGCGGACCGGCCGGACAGGTCGAGTTCGCCCGGGTCACCAAGGCCGGCAACTTCGGCTGGCCGTACTGCACCGGCGCCAACGATCCTTACATCGACTACGACTTCGCCACCAAGACCTCCGGCGCCGCCTTCGACTGCGCGGCCCCGAAGAACACCTCGCCGCACAACACCGGCCTCGTCGACCTGCCCCCGGCCCAGGCCGCCTGGATCCCGTACGACGGCGCGTCCGTCCCGGAGTTCGGCACCGGCTCGGAGTCCCCGATGGGCGGACCGGTCTACCACTACGACGCGGCTCTCGACTCGCCCGTGAAGTTCCCCGAGGCCTACGACGGCGACTTCTTCGCCGGCGAGTTCGGCCGGCAGTGGATCAAGCGCATCGAGCAGGACGCCGACGGCGCCGTGCAGTCCATCAACGACATCCCGTGGTCCGGTACCCAGATCATGGACATGGCCTTCGGCCCCGACGGGGCGCTGTACGTCCTGGACTACGGCCTCTCCTGGTTCGGCGGCGACGAGAACTCCGCGCTCTACCGCATCGAGAACGCCACCGGCGGCCGCTCCCCGATCGCCGAGGCGTCGTCGAACAAGACCTCGGGCGTCGCGCCGCTGAGGGTGCAGTTCTCCTCCGCCGGCACCACCGACGGCGACGGCGACGCCCTCACGTACGCCTGGGACTTCGGTGACGGCGGAACCTCCACCGCCGCGAACCCCACGTACACGTACAAGAAGAACGGCACCTACACGGCCACCGTCACCGCGAAGGACCCCTCCGGGCGCACCGGATCGGCCAGCGTGCACGTCACGGTCGGCAACACGGCGCCCACGGTGAAGCTGGAACTCCCGGGCGACGGGCAGCTCTTCACCTTCGGTGACGACATCCCGTTCAAGGTGACCGTGACCGATCCCGAGGACGGCGCCATCGACTGCTCCAAGGTCGAAGTCCGCTTCGTCCTCGGCCACGACAGCCACGGCCACCCCATCACCTCGGCGCACGGCTGCACGGGCACCATCAAGACCGAGATGGACGGCGGGCACGACCCCAACGCCAACATCTTCGGGGTCATCGACGCCTCGTACACCGACGGCGGCGGTGGCGGCCAGGCCGCGCTCAGCGGTCACGACCAGTCGCAGCTCCAGCCGCGGCACCGCCAGGCCGAGCACTTCAACGCCTCGTCCGGCATCAAGACGTACGACAAGGCGAACGCCGAGGGCGGCAAGACCGTCGGCGACATCGACAACGACGACTGGATCTCCTTCAAGCCCTACATCCTCGGCGACTCCACCAAGCTCACCGCCCGGATCTCCTCCGGCGGCGCGGGCGGCTTCCTCGAGGTGCGGTCGGGCTCGGCGACCGGGAAGATCCTCGGCTCCGCACCGGTGCCGGTGACCGGCGGCTGGGAGACCTTCCAGGACATCGACGTCCCCCTGCGCGGTGTCCCGAAGAAGGCCACCGAACTCTTCCTGGTCTTCAAGGGCGGCGAAGGCGCGCTCTACGACATCGACGACTTCGAGCTCTCCAACACCCCGCCCGACAAGACGGCCAAGCGCGTCCTGGTCTTCTCCAAGACCGCCGGCTTCCGTCACGACGCGATCCCCGAGGGCATCGCCGCACTGAAGGAGCTCGGCAGGAGCAGCAACATCACGGTCGACGCCACCGAGGAGGCGCGCCAGTTCACCACGGCGAACCTGGCCCGCTACGACGCCGTCGTCTTCATGTCGACGACCGGTGACGTCCTGAACGCCGACCAGCAGAAGGCCTTCGAGAACTACATCGCCACCGGCGGCGGCTACATGGGCGTCCACGCCGCAGCCGACACCGAGTACGACTGGTCGTTCTACGGCGGACTCGTCGGCGCGTACTTCTCCGGCCACCCCGCCATCCAGCCCGTCACCGTCCGCGTCGAGGACCACAAGAACCCGGCCACCGCCCACCTGGGCGACGCATGGGAGCGCACCGACGAGCTGTACAACTACCGCACCAACCCCCGCGACAAGGTGAAGGTCCTCGCCACGCTCGACGAGACGACCTACACCGGCGGCACCATGAAGGGCGATCACCCGATCACCTGGTGCCAGGCCTACCAGGGCGGCCGCTCCTTCTACACCGGCCTCGGCCACACCAAGGAGTCGTACGCCGACGCGGACTTCCGCGAGCTGCTGCTCGGCGGGGTGCGGTACGCGGCCGGCCAGGTCAAGGCCGACTGCAAGCCCGCCACCGGCTACCGCTCGATCTTCAACGGCAAGACGCTCGAAGGCTGGAAGCAGGCCGGACCCGGGAAGTTCGACGTCGTGGACGGCGAACTGCGCTCCCAGGGCGGCATGGGCCTGCTGACCTACCAGGCCAAGGAGCTCACGTCGTACTCCCTGAAGCTCGACTGGAAGCTGGCGGGCGACGACAACTCCGGCGTCTTCGTCGGCTTCCCGGAGTCCGACGACCCCTGGTCCGCGGTGAACAACGGCTACGAGGTGCAGATCGACGCCTCCGACGCCGTCGACCGCACCACCGGCTCCGTCTACACCTTCAAGGCGGCCGACATCAAGGCGCGCGACCAGGTGCTGAGGCCGCCTGGCCAGTGGAACAGCTACGAGATCAAGGTCCAGGGTGAACGGCTCCAGATCTTCCTCAACGGAGTCAAGATCAACGACTTCACCAACACCGACCCGGTCCGCAGCCTCAAGGACGGCTACATCGGCCTCCAGAACCACGGGGCGGACGACCAGGTGTCCTTCCGCAACATCCAGCTGAAGGAACTTCCTTCGGCCTGACCCGCCGAGCGGGCGGCGGGCAGTGCCACCGTGCCTGCCCGCCGCCCCCTCCCGGTCCCTCTCCCCGTACAGCGCCACCAGCTCTGCCCAGCCAGGACCCCCAGCCAGGGAGGCAGCCCGTGTCAGCACACGCCGTTCGTACCGGAGTCTGGTTCATCGGAGCACGCGGCTCCGTCGCCACCACCGCCACCGCGGGGTGCGCCGCGGTCGCGGCAGGACTCCACCCGGCGGCCGGCATGGTCACCGAGACCGCTCCGTTCACCGACAGCGGCCTGCCCCCCTTGGCCTCCCTCGTCTTCGGCGGCCACGACACACTGGACTGCCCCCTGCCCAAACGGGCCGAGGCACTGGCCGCCGGGGGAGTGCTGCCGCACGGCCTCCCCTCGGCCGTACGCGCCGAACTCGCCACCGCCGACGCGGAGATCCGCATCGGCGGCCCCCTGCCCGGCGACACCCGCACGGACGAGGAACTCATCGCCGCGTTCACCGCCGATCTCACGGACTTCGGCCGCCGCAACGGCCTGGCCAGGACCGTCGTCGTCAACGTCGCCTCCACCGAACCGGCACCGGCCGACGACGCCGAGCGGCTGCCCGCCAGCTCGCTCTACGCCGCCGCCGCGCTCCGGGCCGGCTGCCCGTACGTGAACTTCACCCCCTCCACCGGGCTGCGCGCGCCCGCACTCCAGGACGCCGTCGCGGCCGCGGGGCTTCCCCACGCGGGCCGCGACGGCAAGACGGGGCAGACCCTGCTGCGCTCCGTGCTCGCCCCGATGTTCGTGCAGCGGGCCCTGCCCGTACGGGCCTGGTCCGGCACCAATCTGCTGGGCGGCGGGGACGGGGCCGCGCTCGCCGACCCGGCCGCCGCCGCGGCGAAGAACGCCGGCAAGGAGCGCGTCCTCGCCGACACCCTCGGCGCCGCCCCCGAGGGCGAGGTCCACATCGACGACGTCCCGGCTCTCGGCGACTGGAAGACCGCCTGGGACCACATCGCGTTCGACGGGTTCCTCGGGGCCCGCATGGTGCTCCAGACCACCTGGCAGGGCTGCGACTCCGCCCTGGCCGCGCCCCTGGTGCTCGACCTGGCCCGGCTGCTGGCCCGCGCCCACGAGGTGGGCCTGACCGGCCCGCGGCCCGAGCTCGGCTTCTACTTCAAGGACCCGGACGGCGGCCCCGCCGCCCTCTTTGAGCAGTACCTGGCGCTGCTCGCCTTCGCCGAGCGGCTGCGGGGCGACAAGTGACGGTACGCGCCTGGGCGGAACTGCTCAGGGTCTCGGCACTGTTCACGGTTCCGGGAGACGCCCTCGCGGGCGCGGCGGCCGTCGGCCGGCGCCCCGGCCGCACCACCGCGCTGGCCGTGGGCGCCTCGCTCTGCCTGTACGAGGCGGGCATGGCCCTCAACGACTGGGCCGACCGCGAAGAGGACGCCGTCGACCGCCCGCACCGGCCGATCCCCTCGGGCCGGATCACACCCCGTGCCGCGCTGACCGCGGCCGGCGCGCTGACCGGCGCGGGCCTGCTCCTCGCCGCCCGCGCGGGCCGTCCCGCCCTCACCGCGGCCACCGGGCTCGCGGCCACCGTCTGGGCGTACGACCTGCACCTGAAGCACACCCCGGCCGGCCCGGCCGCCATGGCGGCGGCCCGAGGCCTGGACCTGCTGCTGGGAGCCACGGCCACGGCCACGGGGGCGGGGCAGGCATCGACGTCCGCGGCGGCCCGTGAGGCCCTGCCCGCCGCCGCCCTGCTCAGCGCGCACACCTACGCGGTCACCGCCGTCTCACGCCACGAAACGCAGGGCGGGTCGACCGCCGCGCCCCTCGCCGCGCTCGCAGCCGTCGTCGCACTCGGCGGCGCCATGGTGCGCGCCCGCCACACACCGCCGCGCCCGGCCGGCCGAGACGGCCGACCCGCCCCCGCCCGGCACACTCCACCGCGCCTGACCGGCGGCGACGGCGGACCCGCCCCCGCCCGTCACACATCACCGCGCCCGGCCGGAGGAGACGGGGGGCCCGCCCCAGCCGGACACACACCGCCGCGCCCGGCGGGCGGCCGCAGTGGACCCGCCCCCGCCCGGTTCCTCCTCGCCGCGCTTACCGGCGCCTACCTGCACACCGCCGCCCGCTCCCTCGCGCACGCCGCGCTCAACCCCTCGCCTCCGCTCACCCAGCGTGCCGTCGGCAGCGGCATCCGGGCGATGATCCCGCTCCAGGCCGCCCTCGCCACACGCGCCGGAGCCGCCGGTTCCGGGCTCGCCGTCATGGGCCTCGTCCCGCTCGCCCGCGCCCTCTCCCGAAAGGTGAGCCCCACATGACACTCCGCCTCGGCTACGGGACCAACGGGCTCACCGACCTCCGCCTGGACGACGCACTCGGACTCCTCGCCGACCTCGGCTACGACGGCGTCGGCCTGACCCTCGACCACATGCACCTCGACCCCATGGCCCCGGACCTCGCCGCCCGTACCGGCCGGGTCGCGGCCCGCCTCCAGGAGCTGGGCCTCGGCGTCACCGTGGAGACCGGCGCCCGCTACGTCCTGGACCCGCGCCGCAAGCACGGCCCCTCGCTCCTCGACCCGGACCCCGAGGCCCGCGCCGCGAGGACCGCGCTGCTCGTCCGGGCCGTCGACGTCGCCGCCCAACTCGGCGCCCACGCCGTGCACTGCTTCAGCGGCATCACGCCCCCCGACACCGCCCCGGACACCGCCTGGGAGCGGCTCACCGGCGCCCTCGCCCCGGTCCTCGACGCCGCGGAACGAGCGGGCGTGCCCCTCGCGATCGAGCCGGAGCCCGGCCACCTCCTCGCCGACCTCGCCGGCTTCCACCACCTCCGGGCGCTGTGCGGCGACCCGGCCCCGCTCGGGCTCACGCTCGACATCGGCCACTGCCAGTGCCTGGAGCCCGCCCCACCCGTCGACTGCGTACGCGCCGCCGCACCCTGGCTGCGCCACGTACAGATCGAGGACATGCGCCGAGGCGTCCACGAACACCTCCCCTTCGGTGACGGCGAGATCGACTTCCCGCCCGTACTCGCCGCACTCGACGCCCTCGGCGACGACGGATACACCGGCCTGACCGTCGTCGAGCTGCCCCGCCACTCCCACGCCGGCCCCGAACTCGCCCGCAACTGCCTCGACTTCCTGAACAAGCACCGCCCGCCGAGCCACTGAGACCGCCGAAGGGAGCACGTCATGACGAAGACCCCGACGACCCCCCTCCTCACCCGCGAGGAACTCGACACCCTGCTCGGCGGAGCCGCCCGTGCCTGGCTCGACGAAGCCCTCGCCGAGGCCGCCCACGCCGCCACCCACCCGGACGCCGAGCCCCCGGGCACCACCTACGCCGTACCTCCGTGGGAGCTGCGCTACGCCGCCGCCGGCCGGCACTGCGGTCTGGAACACGCCGACTCCGTACGCGCCCTGCTGCTCGTCGAGGCCCGCGCCGGACTGCCCGCCCTGACGCGCCTGTACGAACAGGGGACGGCCGCCGAACGCCGCGCCGTCCTGCTCGCCCTTCCCGCCCTGGACCTCGGCGCCACCGCCGTGCCGCTCGTCGAGGACGCCCTGCGCACGAACGACACGACGCTGGTCGCCGCGGCCGTCGGCCCGTACGCCGGTGACCGACTCGACCCGCACAGCTGGCGCCACGCCGTCCTGAAGTGCCTGTTCACCGGCGTTCCCGTCGCGGCCGTCGACCAGCTCGCCCGCAGGTCGCGCGGCGACGCGGAACTCGCCCGGATGCTGGGCGACTACGCGGCCGAACGCATCGCGGCGAGCCGCCCCGTCCCCGCGGACCTGCACCGCGTACTCGCCCTCACGGCCCCCGGCCCGGGCACTCCCGAGCCCGCCGCCCCCACGGTCCACACGGCCTCGACGCAGGAGTCCTGATGCGCATCTTCGACCCCCACATCCACATGACCTCCCGCACCACGGACGACTACCAGGCGATGTACGACGCCGGGGTCCGCGCACTCGTCGAACCCTCCTTCTGGCTGGGCCAGCCCCGCACCTCGCCGGCCAGCTTCTTCGACTACTTCGACGCCCTGCTCGGCTGGGAACCCTTCCGCGCCGCCCAGTACGGCATCGCCCACCACTGCACGCTCGCCCTCAACCCCAAAGAGGCGAACGACCCCCGCTGCACCCCCGTCCTCGACGCGCTGCCCCGCTACCTCGTCAAGGACTCCGTCGTCGCCGTCGGCGAGATCGGCTACGACTCGATGACCCCGGCCGAGGACCACGCGCTGGCCGCCCAGCTCCAGCTCGCCGCAGACCACGGGCTGCCCGCACTCGTCCACACCCCGCACCGCGACAAGCTCGCCGGTCTGCGCCGCACCATCGACGTCGTCGGCGAGTCCCACCTCGCCCCCGAGGCGGTGCTGCTCGACCACCTCAACGAGACGACGGTGAAGGACGCCCTCGACAGCGGCTGCTGGGCCGGCTTCTCCATCTACCCCGACACCAAGATGGACGAGGACCGCATGGTCGCGATCCTCGGTCTGTACGGCACCGAGAGGATCCTCGTCAACTCCGCGGCGGACTGGGGCAGAAGCGATCCGCTGAAGACCCGACGGGTCGCGGACGCCATGCTCGCCGCCGGCTTCACCGAGGACGACGTCGACCAGGTCCTGTGGCGCAACCCCGTCGCCTTCTACGGCCGCAGCGGCCGGCTCCACCTCGACACCGCCGCCCCCGAACCGCTGCACGAGGGCAACTCCATCCTCCGGGGCGGGGAGTGAGGCCATGCGCTTCCGCCACCCCGACGGCACCGTCGTCCACCTCGCGTACTGCACCAACGTCCACCCCGCCGAAACCCTCGAGGGCGTCCGCGCCCAGCTGCGCGACCACTGCGAACCCGTACGCAGGAGGCTCGGGCGCGACCGCCTCGGCATCGGCCTCTGGCTCGCCAGGGACGCCGCCCGCACCCTGATCAACGACCCGTCCCAGCTGCGCTCCCTGCGCACCGAACTCGACCACCGCGGCCTCGAGGTCGTCACCCTCAACGGCTTCCCGTACGAGGGGTTCGGCGCCGAAGAGGTCAAGTACCGGGTCTACAAGCCCGACTGGACCGACCCCGAGCGGCTCGCCCACACCACCGACCTGGCCCGGCTGCTCGCCACACTGCTGCCCGACGACGTCACCGAGGGCACCGTCTCCACCCTCCCCCTCGCCTGGCGCACCCCGTACACGGGCGACCAGGAAGCGGCCCGCACCGCGTTCGCCGCGCTCACCACCCTCGGCGAACGCCTCGACGCACTCGCCGAGCTCACGGGGAAGTCCATCCGGATCGGTCTCGAACCCGAACCCGGATGCACCGTCGAGACCACCGCCGACGCGATCGCACCCCTCACCGCCGTCGGACACCCACGCATCGGCCTGTGCATCGACACCTGCCACCTCGCCACCTCCTTCGAGGACCCCCACACCGCCCTCGACGCGCTCACCGCGGCCGGCATCCCCGCCGTCAAAGCGCAGCTCTCCGCAGCCCTGCACGCCGAACACCCCCACCTCCCCGAGGTGCGCACCGCACTCGCCGCCTTCGCCGAACCCCGCTTCCTCCACCAGACCCGCGTCGCCACCGCCGCCGGCCTGCGCGGTACCGACGACCTCGACGAAGCCGTCACCCAGGACGCGCTGCCCGACAGCGCCCCCTGGCGCGCCCACTTCCACGTCCCCCTGCACGCACCCCCCGCGCCCCCGCTCAGCTCCACCCTTCCCGTACTCCGCGCCACGCTGACCCGCCTGGTCGGCGGGGCCCGGCCGCTCACCCGGCACCTGGAGGTCGAGACGTACACCTGGCAGGCGCTCCCGGCCGCACTGCGCCCCCGCACCCGCGCCCAGCTCGCCGACGGCATCGCCGCCGAACTCACCCTCGCCCGCGACCTCCTGGTCGACCTCGGCCTCAAGGAGCTGCCATGACCACCGACGGGACGGCCGCCGCACCCACGCCCCTCCTCGTCCTCGACGTCGTCGGGCTCACCCCCCGCCTCCTCGACCACATGCCCCACCTCAAGGCCCTGGGACAGTCCGGCACCCACGCCCCGCTCGGCACCGTGCTCCCCGCGGTCACCTGCGCCGCCCAGTCCACCTTTCTCACCGGAACCACCCCCGCCGAGCACGGCATCGTCGCCAACGGCTGGTACTTCCGCGAGCTGGGCGACGTCCTGCTGTGGCGCCAGCACAACGGACTCGTCGAGGGCGACCGGCTCTGGGACGCCGCCCGCAGGGCCCACCCCGGCTACACCGTCGCCAACATCTGCTGGTGGTACGCCATGGGGGCCGACACCGACTACACCGTCACCCCGCGCCCCGTCTACTACGCCGACGGCCGCAAGGAACCCGACTGCTACACCCGGCCCCCCGCCCTCCACGACGAGCTCACCGACAAACTCGGCACCTTCCCCCTCTTCCACTTCTGGGGGCCCGGCGCCGACCTCGTCTCCTCCCGGTGGATCATCGACGCGACCCGTCACATCCTCGACACCCGCCACCCCGACCTCGCCCTGTGCTACCTCCCGCACCTCGACTACGACCTCCAGCGCTACGGCCCCGACGACCCGCGCGCCTTCAAGGCCGCCGCCGACCTCGACCGGGCCATGGCCCCGCTCCTGGACGACGCGCGCCGCGAGGGACGCACCGTCGTCGCCCTGTCCGAGTACGGCATCACCCGGGTCGACCGGCCCGTCGACATCAACCGGGCGCTGCGCCGCGCCGGACTCCTGGAGGTCCACACCCAGGACGGCATGGAGTACCTGGACCCGATGGCCTCCCGGGCCTTCGCCGTCGCCGACCACCAGATCGCGCACGTCTACGTACGCCGCCCCGAAGACCTCGAAGCGGCCCGCGAGGCCCTCCGCGACCTGCCGGGCATCGAACAGCTCCTCGACGACGAGGGCAAGAAGGCGCACGGCCTGGACCACCCCCGCTCCGGTGAGCTGGTCGCCGTGGCGGACCCGGATGCCTGGTTCACGTACTACTACTGGCTCGACGACGCCCGCGCTCCCGACTTCGCGCAGCTCGTCGAGATCCACCGCAAACCCGGCTACGACCCCGTCGAGCTCTTCATGGACCCGCAGGACCCCTACGTACGGGTCAAGGCGGTCACGGCGGTCGCCCGCAAGAAGCTGGGCATGCGCTACCGCATGGCGGTCGTGCCACTGGACCCCTCACCCATCCGAGGCAGCCACGGCCGCCTCCCGCTGAGCGACGAAGAAGGTCCGCTCATCCTCTGCTCCACCCCCCACGCGTTCACCGGCCCGGTCCGGGCCACCGAAGTGAAGTCCTTGCTCCTCACGCTCGCCGGCCTCACATGAGGCCGGCTCCCGCACAGCGTGCCGAGCATCTTCGAGAAGGAGAGAGACCGTGACCGAGTACAACGACGCAGCCGGAACGGACGGCGACCTGCGCCGCAGCCTCGGCGTCAGCCGCCGCCGCTTCCTCAGCACCTGCACCGCCGCCGCGGCGACGGCGATCGCCGCGCCCGCCTTCGGCGCCTCGCCGGCCTTCGCCCAGCCCGCTCCCCACCAGGGGCACGGCCACGGCCAGGCTCTGGTCCCGGCAGACAAACGAGGCATCATCCTGTACACCGTGCGCGACGCCACGGGCCGGGACCCGCTGAGCACCAGCCTTCCCTCGGGCTTCCGCGAGGTCTTCAAGGAGCTGGCCCGCTACGGCTACAAGCAGGTCGAGTTCGCCGGGTACGGCCAGCACGCCAACGCCCCCGGCGGAAACAACCTCGAATCGGTGGAAGGCGCGAAGCTGCTGCGCTCATGGCTGGACGACTACGGCCTGCGGGCCCAGGGCAACCACGGCTTCATCCCGTCGTCCTGGCCGCTGAACCAGGGGGACCTGGACCAGTTCAAGCGACACCTGGAAATAGCGAACATCCTCGGCATGGAGCACATGGGCACCGGCGGCGACCCCACCGGCAGCGCCTACCGCGCCGACTGGGACGTGGCCGCCGACAAGTGGAACGCGCTGGGACAGATCGCCCACCGCGCGGGCATCAAGCTGTACACCCACAACCATGACGCGGCCTACGGCTTCCTGCTCGACGGCGGTCCGCTGGACGCCCAGGGCCGCCCCACCCGCAGCTCCGGCATCCGCAAGCTCGAGTACTTCCTCCAGGCCACCGACCCCAAGACCGTATGGCTGGAAATGGACATCTACTGGGCGCACGTCGCCCAGTACAAGTTCCACACCTACACCGCGCACGACGGGTCGACGCGCGAGAACGTCTTCGACCCGGCGGCCCTGGTCCGCCGCAACACCAAGCGCTACCCGCTGTTCCACGCGAAGGACGGGGTGGTCAACACCTCCAGCGGCGAGGGCTACGACATGGTCCCCTTCGGTACCGGCGTCATCGACTACCGGACCTTCTTCCGCCGCGTCGGCGCGAAGAACTACCACAACCCGATGGTCGAGCAGGACAACGCACCGAGCTCGTCCGTCCCCGAGCAGTCCCTGAACCACGCGCGGATCGGCTACGGCAACCTGGCGGCACTGCGCAAGTAGCGCCGGCGACGGCCTTCGAAGGGCCGCGCACGAAGGGCCTCCCGCACCGGGAGGCCCTTCGTGCGGCACGTCGCCCTAGACGACTTCCCGGCTGACCGGCTGCGGATTGGGGACGATGTCCCGCACCCGCGGCCGGCCGGGCTGCCTCAGCAACAGCGCGATGCACGCCGCCACCATGGAGATGCCTCCCGCCAGCGCGTAGGCCCCGTCGTAGCCCCAGGAGTCCACCACCATCGAACCGAGGCCACCGCCGAACAGCCCGCTGATCAGCTTGCCGCTGTAGACGAGACCGTAGTTGGTGGCGTTGTAGTTCTCCCCGAAGTAGTCCGGGGTCAGGGCGGCGAACATCGGGTAGAACGCCCCGCCCCCGAAACCGGAGAGGAAGGCGAAGAACAGGAACAGCCACTCGCTGCGCATGTTGCCGGCCCAGATCACCCCGAACTGGGCGAGGCCCAGGACGACGATGACGAACACCAGCGTCAGCTTCCGGCCCCAGAGGTCCGACAGCCAGCCGACGACCGCCCGGCCGACCCCGTTGATGACGGCCATGACGCCCATGGAGGACGCCGCGACCAGCGGACCGAACCCGACGTCCTTCGCGTAGTCCACCTGGAACGAGATCCCGAAGATGGACACCCCGGCCGTCAGGACGATGGTGATCCACATCAGGGGAAGCATGCCGGTCCTGATGGCCTCCTTCGGTGTGTACTGCTTCGCCGCCGGAGGGTTCTTCGCGAGGCTCGCCGCGCTCTTCGCGTTGCCGGTGAAGTTCAGCGGATCGATCTCCGCCGGCCACCAGTTCTTCGGCGGGTCCTTGAAGAACCAGGCGCACACCGCCACGACGAGCAGGACGTACACGCCGATGAGGTCGAGCACCTCGTTGTAGTTGCTCGTGTCGAAGGCGTAGTTGAAGATGAAGATGAAGGGCAACGCGCCGTACGCGAAGCCGCCGTTGACGAAGCCCGTCTTCGCGCCGCGCCGCTCCGGGAACCACTTCCCCACCATGTTGATGCAGGTGGCGTAGATGAGCCCGGACCCCAGCCCGCCGACCACACCGAAGCCGCAGATCGCGCCGAAGACGTTGTCGACGTGCGACAGCGCGAGGAATCCGACGAGACAGAGCCCCGCACCGATGAACATCGCCCGGCGGGCGGTCAGTATGCCCCTCTCGCGCAGCCACCCGGCGGGGAACGCGATCCCCGCCTGGAAGAAGACCCAGACGCTGAGGATCCAGAAGGTGTTGCTCTGCGTCCAGCCATGGGCCTCGGAGAGGGTGTCCTCCGCCGACCCGTAGGCGTACTCCGACACGCTGATGGCCATCATCGCGATCCACGGCAGGTACACCATGGTCTTCCGGCTGTGGCCGAGGATGCCGCGGTCCGTCTCGCCGACCCGGTAGACGCGGCCCTTGCTGTCCGTCACTTCCCGGTACGCGACGGCTGACGCGCCCGGTTGTCCGTCTGTGCTCATGAAACACCCCTTGGCTTCGAAAGAACCTGGCCAGCGCCCCCTGTCCAAACTCCTCGTGCCTGGGAAGGGTCAGGTCAGCAGCCCCGCGGCCCTTGCCCAGCGGTACTTCGCACCGAGCGCCGCGACCGGCATCTCGGTGGTATACGGGTAGGCCACGACGCCGCGCTCGTAGAGGTACGCGCACGCCTGTTCGACCTCGGTGTCCCCGGCCAGCGACGCCACGACCGGCTTCTCGATCCCGCGGTCCCGGAACTCCCGGACCACCCGGGCGGTCAGCTCGGCGAAGACCATCGGCGGGGTCACGATCGTGTGCCAGTAGCCCAGGACCAGCGCGTGGATGCGCGGGTCCTCCATCCCCAGCCGGATCGTCGCCTCGTACGTCGACGGCGGCTCGCCGCCCGTGATGTCGACCGGGTTGCCGGCCGCGCCGAAGGGCGGGATGAACGCCTTGAACGCGGTGTCGAGATCCGGCGGGATCTCCATCAGCGACAGGCCGTTGTCCACGATCGCGTCCGACAGCAGTACGCCGGAGCCGCCCGCGCCGGTGATGACGACGACGTTGTCACCCTTCGGCGCAGGCAGCACGGGCAGCGCCCGCGCGTACTCCAGCATGTCGTTCAGCCCCGGCGCCCGGATCACCCCCGCCTGGCGCAGGATGTCGTCGTACACGGCGTCGTCGCCGGCCAGCGCGCCGGTGTGCGAACCCGCCGCCTTCGCACCCGCGCTCGTACGGCCCGCCTTCAGCACCACGACCGGCTTCTTCGGCACGGTCGCCCGCGCCGCCTCCACGAAGGCACGCCCGTCCTTGAGGTCCTCCAGGTGCATCGCGATGCACCGGGTGTTCGGGTCCTCGCCGAACCAGGTCAGCAGATCGTCCTCGTCGAGATCCGACTTGTTGCCGAGCCCGACGATCGCGGAGACGCCGGTCCTGGTCGACCGCGCGAAGCCGAGGATCGCCATGCCGATGCCCCCGGACTGGGACGTCAGCGCCACCCCGCCCTTCACGTCGTACGGGGTGCAGAAGGTGGCGCAGAGGTCCTGCCACGTCGAGTAGTAGCCGTAGATGTTCGGCCCGAGCAGCCGCACTCCGTACCGCTCGCCGATCGCCACGATCTCGTCCTGCAAGGCGTGTTCACCGGTCTCGGCGAAGCCGGAGGGGATGAGGACCGCGTTGGCGATGCCCTTGCGGCCCACCTGCTCCAGCACCGGCGCCACGAACCTGGCCGGGATCGCGAAGACCGCCACATCCACCTCACCGGGAATGTCCGTGACACTCTTGTACGCCTTGCGGCCCAGAATGTCATCGGCCCGGGGGTTCACCGGATGGATCTCCCCGGAGAACCCGCCGTCGATGAGATTGCGCATCACCGAGTGGCCGATCTTCCCGGCTTCCTCGGAGGCGCCGATCACCGCGACCGAGCGCGGCTCCATCAGCCGCCGCATCGACGTGAGGATCTCCTCGCGACGGTACCTCCGGCGCTCCTTCACCGCCTCGGTGGCCAGCAGGATCCGGATGTCGGCGGCGACCGCGCCCTGCGGCGACGCGATGACCGGATTGAGGTCGACCTCGGCGATCTCCGGGAAGTCCGTGACCAGTTGGGACACCCGGCGGATCTGCTCGGCCAGCGCCCACCGGTCCACCGGCGGCGCGCCACGTACCCCGCGCAGGATCTGTGCCGCACCGATCGAGTCGAGCATCGACCGCGCCTCGTCGGGGGTGACCGGGGCGAGGCGGAAGGTGATGTCCTTCAGCACCTCCACCAGCACACCGCCCAGCCCGAAGGCGACCACCTTGCCGAACGTCGGGTCGGTCACCGCGCCGATGATGACTTCCTGTCCGGGCGGCACCAGTTGCTGCACCTGCACGCCGTCGATCCGTGCCTCCGGAGCGTGGGCCCGCACGTTCTCGATGATGCGGCAGAAGGCCTCCCGCACCTGTGCGGCGCCCTCCACCCCGACGACGACTCCGCCGGCATCCGTCTTGTGCAGCACATCGGGGGAGACGATCTTCAGTACGACGGGCCCGCCGAGCCGGTCCGCGTGGGCGACCGCCTCGTCGATGTCCTGCGCCAGCTCCTCGCCGGGCACCACGATCCCGTACGCGTCCGCCACGATCTTGCCCTCGGGGGCGGTGAGCGCCGTGCGGCCGGAGGCCCGCACGGATGCGAGCAGCAGGCTGACCTGTTCGCGATCCTGTGATTCGACCATGCTCAGATGACTCCGCTCGTCTTCAGCAACCGCAGTTCCTCGTCGCCGAGGCCCAGTTCACCGACGTACACCTCTTCGTTGTGCTGGCCGAGCAGCGGCGACGTCACCACGTCCACGGGGGAGTCGGAGAGCTTCAGCGGACTGCCGACGGTGGTGAAGGCGCCGCGCTCAGGGTGCTCGACCCGCACGACCATCTCGTTGGCGGCCAGCGACTCGTCCTCGATGATCTCCTTGGTGGAGAGGATCGGACCACAGGGGATGTTGTGCCCGTTGAGCTGCTCCAGGACCTGCCACTTGGGAAGCGTGGCCGACCACTCCTCGATGAGCTGGAACATCTTGCCGAGCTTGGGCAGCCGGGCCTCGGGCGTCGCCCACTCGGGATCGTCCACCAGCTCGGGGCGGCCGATCAGCGAGGCGAGCGGTTGCCAGCCGACGGGCTGCACGATCACGTACACGTAGTCGTTGGGCCCGCCGGGCGCGCACTTGACCGCCCACCCGGGCTGCCCTCCCCCGCTCGCGTTGCCGCTGCGCGGCACCTCGTCGCCGAAGTCCTCGTTCGGGTACTCCGCCAACGGGCCGCGTGACAGGCGTTGTTGGTCCCGGAGCTTGACCCGGCACAGGTTCAGCACGGCGTGCTGCATGGCCACGTTGACGCGCTGGCCCCGCCCGGTGTTCTCGCGCTGGAACAGTGCGGCCAGAATGCCGGCGACGGCGTGGATCCCGGTGCCGGAGTCACCGATCTGTGCCCCGGTGGCCAGCGGCGGACCGTCCTCGAAGCCGGTGGTGGACATCGAGCCGCCCATGGCCTGGGCCACCACCTCGTACGCCTTGAAGTTCGTGTACGGGCCCTCACCGAACCCCTTGATGGAGGCGTAGACGATCCTCGGGTTGATCTCCTGGATCCGCTCCCAGGTGAATCCCATCCGGTCGACGGCCCCCGGCCCGAAGTTCTCCACCATGACATCGCTGCGGCGGATGAGCTCGGTGAGGATCTCCTTGCCGCGCTCGCTCTTGGTGTTCAGCGTGATGCTCCGCTTGTTGCAGTTGAGCATCGTGAAGTAGAGGGAGTCGACATCGGGCAGATCGCGCAGCTGTTTGCGGGTGATGTCTCCGCCCGGAGCCTCCAGCTTCACCACGTCCGCCCCGAGCCAGGCGAGCAGCTGGGTGGCGGAGGGGCCGGACTGTACGTGCGTCATGTCGAGGACGCGCACGCCCTCAAGAGCTTTGGTCATGCCAACGGCTCCTCTGGCTACTTGTACATGGTCTGGTTCATCGTTCCGGGGGCGTACGCGTCGGGGTCGACCCAGACGTTGATCAGCGACGGCAGCCCGGACTCGCGGGCGCGCCGCAGGGCCGGGGCGATGTCGGCGGGATCGCGGACCTCTTCGCCGTAACCGCCCAGCATCTGGGCGAACTTGTCG
Source organism: Streptomyces sp. NPDC005803 (assembly GCF_040630435.1). Taxonomy (NCBI): domain Bacteria; kingdom Bacillati; phylum Actinomycetota; class Actinomycetes; order Kitasatosporales; family Streptomycetaceae; genus Streptomyces; species Streptomyces sp. NPDC005803. The sequence goes on from NZ_JBEXXO010000007.1 coordinate 128,919, forward strand.
TAGTGGACGTCGCCGAGGGTGTTGCCGACCCGCTCGCGCTCGTCGCCGTACTTGGCCTTCTGGCCGTAACGGATCTGGTTCATCGAGGAGTTGTTGCCGACGATGCCGACGAACGGGAGGTGGTAGCGCACCAGCGTCTCGAAGTCCCATCCGGTCAGCGAGAACGCGCCGTCACCGAAGAGGGCGACGACCTCCTTGTCGGGCCTGGCCTGCTTGGCGGCGAGCACGAACGGAACGCCGACACCGAGGGTGCCGAGCGGGCCGGGGTCCATCCAGTGCCCGGGCGACTTCGGCTGCACGACCTGACCGGAGAAGGTCACGATGTCGCCGCCGTCCCCGATGTAGATCGAGTCCTCGGTGAGGAAGTCGTTGATCTCGCTGACCAGCCGGTAGGGGTGGATCGGCGAGGCGTCCGACCTCAGGCTCGGCAACCGCTTGTCGATCGCGCTCTGTTCGGCGGCGCGCAGCTCCTCCAGCCAGGCCTTGCGCTTGACCGCACCGCCGTTCAGCCGTCCGCTCGCGGCCTCGGTGACGGCCTTGAGGACCAGCCCGGCGTCGCCGACGATGCCGAGGTCGATGTCGCGGTTCTTGCCGACCGTGCGGTAGTCGAGGTCGATCTGTACGACGGTGGCGTCGGGGGAGAGCCGCTTGCCGTAGCCCATCCGGAAGTCGAACGGCGTCCCGACGATGACGATGAGGTCGGCGTTGGAGAAGGCGTAGCGGCGCGAGAGCTGGAAGTGGTGGGGATCGCCGGGCGGCAGGGTGCCGCGGCCCGCCCCGTTCATGTACGCCGGGACGTTCAGGGTCCGTACGAGCTCGATCGCGGTGTCCGTCGCCCGGGTGGTCCACACCTGGCTGCCCAGCAGGATCGCCGGCTTCTCCGCGTGCACCAGAAGGTCGGCGAGCCGTTCGACGGCCGCGGGGTCACCGGGTGAGCGGGTCGAAGCCCGGTACTGCCCGGCCTGCGGCACCCGTGCCTTCGCCACCGGGACCTTGGCGTCCAGCACATCGCGCGGAATCTCCAGGAAGGACGGGCCCGGAGCCCCGTGGTAGCACTCGCGGAACGCCATGGAGACCATGTCCGCGGCGCGTGCGGTGTCCGGCACGGTGGCGGCGAACTTGGAGATCGGCGCCATCATCTCGACGTGCGGCAGGTCCTGGAGCGAGCCCATCTTGTGCTGGGTGTGGGCCCCCTGACCACCGATCAGCAGCATCGGTGACTCGGCGCGGAAGGCGTTGGCGACCCCGGTCACCGCGTCCGTGGTGCCAGGCCCCGCGGTGACCACGGCGCATCCGGGCTTGCCGGTGATCCGTGCGTACCCGTCGGCCGCATGGGCGGCCACCTGCTCATGGCGTACGTCGACGACCTCGATGCCCTCGTCGACGCAGCCGTCGTAGATGTCGATGATGTGCCCGCCGCAGAGGGTGTAGATGCGCTCCACCCCCTCGGCCTTCAACGCCTTCGCGACCAAGTGCCCACCGGAAATGAGGTCCTGGCTGTCCTCGGGCATGAAGATCCCTGTCCCTTCGTAGGGGGTGCGGGAGCCGCGCCGGGTACTCCCGCGTACATTGCATACAGTCGACGAATACTGTATGAACCTTGTTATCCCGCATCCGGTGGGTGGTGTCCAGGGGGCGTGCGGCACTTTCACAATCGGCACGATCGGGAGTGGCTATGGATCTGTACGAGCACCAGGCACGGCAACTCTTCGCGGAACACGGCATAGCGGTACCACGCGCCGAAGTCGTCGACAGCGCGGCCACGGCGCAGCGGGCAGCCCGGCGACTCGGCGGCCGCGTCGTCGTCAAGGCGCAGGTCAGGACCGGCGGCAGGGGCAAGGCGGGCGGGGTGAAGATGGCCGCGGACCCCGCGGCGGCGGCACTGACGGCACGCCAGATGCTCGGCATGGACATCAGGGGCCACACCGTTCGCACGGTGATGCTCGCCGAACCGGTGGACGTCGAGGCGGAGTTCTACGTGAGCTACGTCCTGGACCGGGCCTCCAGCGCCTTCCTCGCCATCGCCTCCGCGGAGGGCGGCATGGAGATCGAGGAGGTGGCCGCCACCCGCCCGGACGCGGTGACCCGGGTCCCGGTCGACCCGGCGGAGGGGGTGACGGACGACAAGGCGAGGCAGATCGCCGAGGCCGCCGGGCTGCCGGCCGAGGCGGCCCCCGTGCTCAGCCGGTTGTGGCAGGTCCTCACCAGGGAGGACGCCCTCCTGGTCGAGGTCAACCCCCTGGTCCGTACGGTGGACGGCCGGATCCTCGCGCTGGACGGCAAGGTCACGCTCGACGACAACGCCCGTTTCCGCCAGTCCCGTTGGGGAACGGACGGCAGGGACCCGCACGGCGACCCCCTGGAGGCCGAGGCGGCCGCCAAAGGCCTCAACTACGTCAAGCTCGACGGCGAGGTCGGGATCATCGGCAACGGCGCCGGACTCGTCATGTCGACCCTCGACGTCGTCGCCGGCTGCGGCGGACGCCCCGCCAACTTCCTCGACATCGGCGGCGGCGCCTCCGCCCGGGTCATGGCCGACGGACTGTCCCTCATCCTCTCCGATCCCGACGTGAAGTCGGTTCTGGTCAACGTCTTCGGGGGCATCACCGCCTGCGACGCGGTGGCCGACGGCATCGTCCAGGCGCTGGAGACCGTACGCGTGACCAAACCGCTCGTCGTCCGCCTTGACGGCAACAACGCGCCGCGCGGCCGCGCGATCCTCGACGCCCGCGCGCACCCGCTGGTCCACCAGGCCGCCACCATGGACGGCGCCGCGCGCCGCGCCGCCCGACTCGCCGACGCAGCATAAGGAGTGCGGACATGGCCATCTTCCTCACCGAGGAGAGCAAGGTACTCGTCCAGGGCATGACGGGCGCCGAGGGCATGAAACACACCCGTCGCATGCTCGCGGCGGGCACCAGGATCGTCGGCGGCGTCAACCCGCGGAAGGCGGGCCGGACCGTGGACATCGACGGCAGCCCCGTCCCCGTCTTCGGCTCGGTCCACGAGGGAATGGCGGCGACGGGGGCCGACGTCACGGTCGTCTTCGTCCCGCCGCCCTTCGCCAAGGCCGCCGTCATGGAGGCGGCCGACGCCGGAATCGGCCTCGCGGTCGTGATCACCGAGGGCATCCCGGCCCATGACGCGGTCGCCTTCCACGCCCACGCGAGGGCCCGTTCCACCCGCGTCATCGGCCCCAACTGCCCGGGTTTGATCAGCCCCGGCCAGTCCGACGCGGGCATCATCCCGCCCGACATCGCCCCGGCTCCGGGCCGCATCGGCCTGGTCTCCAAGTCGGGCACCCTCACCTACCAGCTGATGCACGAACTCCGCGACATCGGCTTCTCCTCGGCGGTCGGCATCGGCGGTGACCCGGTCATCGGCACCACGCACATCGACTGCCTCACCGCGTTCGACCAGGACCCCGACACCGAACTGATCGTCCTCATAGGGGAGATAGGAGGTGACGCGGAGGAACGGGCGGCGGCCCACATCGCGAGGCACATCACCAAACCGGTGATCGGCTACATCGCGGGCTTCACGGCACCCGAGGGCAGGACGATGGGCCACGCCGGCGCGATCGTCTCGGGTTCGTCGGGCACGGCGGAGGCGAAGAAGCGGGCGCTGGAGGCGGCGGGTGTGGCGGTCGGCTCGACCCCGACGGAGACGGCGTCCCTGACGAGGGCCCGCCTGCTTCCGGGGGCTTCATTCAGCTCGTCCGGCCAACCCGGCCGACCCAGCCCCTCCGGCGTTTGAGGAGCGGGGTCCGGGGCGGAGCCCCGGTTACGGGAAGGGGCGGGGTGGGGAGAGAGCCCGCCGCAGGCGCCCCACCAGACCCCCGCACCCCGCCCCCGAACCCGCACCCCGCCCCCGAACCCGCACCCCGCACCCCGCACCCGCACCCCGCCCACCCCGCACCGACCGTGCACCGAGAGCGGAGACCCCATGCCACCCAGCAACACCCCCACAACCACCGCCATCACCAACACCCCCACTACCCCCACCACCCCCCTCACCCTCAAACCCGGCACCGCCTGGCACGACGCCTGGACCCGCTGCCTGACCACCGCCCCCGAGGCCTTCCAGGACGACCGGGTGCTGAACCTCTGGGCCTCCACCTGGCAACGCGACGGCCGTGTCCTGCCGGCGACCACCCCCGTGGACGGCAGCCCTCTCGCAGGCCCGCCCCGCCTCGACGCCCTCACCGCGACCCGCGCCGTCCGCGCGGCCCAGGACCAGCACCGGGCCTGGCGCCACCTACCGCTTCGCGAGCGCAGCGCCCGCGTGGCGGCCACGCTCGACGCCCTCACCGAGCACCGCGAACTGCTCGCCCTCCTCCTGGTCTGGGAGATCGGCAAGCCGTGGCGCCTCGCCACGGCGGACGTCGACCGGGCCATCGACGGAGTGCGGTGGTACGTCGACCACATGGAGCGCATGCTCACCGGCCGCAGCCCGCTGCCCGGCCCGGTCTCCAACATCGCCAGCTGGAACTACCCCATGTCCGTGCTGGTCCACGCGATGCTCGTACAGGCGCTGGCCGGCAATGCCGTGATCGCGAAGGCCCCCACGGACGGGGGTGTGTCGTGCCTGACCTTGGCCTGCGCGCTCGCCGCCCGCGAGGGCGTGCCCCTCACCCTCGTCAGCGGCAGCGGCGGCGAACTCTCCGAGGCCCTGGTCCGCTCACCCGAGATCGGCTGTGTCTCCTTTGTCGGGGGCCGCGACACGGGGGCCCGCATCGCCACCGCGGTCGCCGACCTCGGCAAGCGGCACATCCTCGAACAGGAGGGACTCAACACCTGGGGCTTCTGGAACCACACCGACTGGTCCGCGCTCACCGCCGTGATCCCGAAGCTCTTCGACTACGGGAAGCAGCGCTGCACCGCCTATCCCCGCTTCGTCGTGCAGCGGAGCGCGTTCGACGCGTTCCTGTCGGCGTACCTTCCGGCGGTCCGCTCGCTGCGCGTGGGCCACCCCCTCGCGGTGGCCGACCCCGCCGACCCGCTCCCCGACCTGGACTTCGGCCCGCTGATCAACGCGGCCAAGGCCAAGGAGCTGGCCGACCAGGTGGCCGAGGCGATCGACCGCGGTGCGGTCCCGCTGCACCGCGCCGCCGAGGCCACGGGTCGATTCCTCCCTGGCCAGGACACGTCCGCGTACCTGCACCCGGTCACCCTCCTCAACCCGCCCCCGTCCTCCCCGCTGCACCACGCGGAACCGTTCGGCCCGGTCGACACGATCGTGCTGGTCGACACCGAGGCCGAGCTGCTCGCCGCCATGAACGCTTCCAACGGGGCCCTGGTCGCCACCCTCTCGACCGACGACCCGGCGACGTACGCACGCCTGGCACCGCAGATCCGCGCGTTCAAGACCGGCCACGGCATCCCACGGTCACGAGGCGACCGGGAGGAGCTCTTCGGTGGTTTCGGCGCCTCCTGGCGCGGGGCGTTCGTCGGCGGCGAACTCCTGGTGCGGGCGGTCACCGACGGCCCGGCGGGCGACCGGCTGCCGGGCAACTTCCCGGACCACCACCTCATGCCGTGACGACGCCACGCCCCCTCCGGCTCCCCGACCATTCCCCGGACCACCACCTCATGCCGTGACGACGCCACGCCCCCTCATCCGATGCCCTGCCGGTCGGGCAGCAGCGCGAACTCCCGCTCGGCCGCGTCCGGCGCCGCGCGCCGCACCGCCTGCACCAGCAGTTCACGGTGCCGGACAAGCGGGTGCTGCCGCTCCGGCCCCGCCAGCAGCACCAGGTCGTCGATCCCGGCCAGCAGCCGCCGGGTGACCTGGGGGCTGTCCGTCGCGCACCGCCGGATCTCCTCGAACCCGAGATCCACCAGGTCCGCCCACCCCGGCACGTCCTGCACCAGCCGCACCACGTCCTTGCGGTCCCGGTGGTGGACGACGCCGAGGGGGAGCTTCGCCACGGCCGCGAGGAACTGCACGATCCGGTCCAGGCACTGCACGGCGGTGGTGGGATCGTTCACCGCCGACGACAGGGCCCGCAGAGCGATGTCCGACAGCTGCCGCAGCCCGAACGCCAGATCCTGGTGGAGCGTGCGCTCGACCCCGACGAACACCGTGTACCGCAGCGCGCGCCGGGGCGGCGCGGCCCCGCCGTGCACCGCCAGCACCGGTGTGCCCGGCACGACGAAGTCGCCGAGCCGGGGGATCAGTCGCAGCACCACACCCTGCTTCCGGGCGGCCCGCACCAGCCGCGCCACGTTCACGTCGCGCAGCACCCCTGCCCGCCCCTCGTACAGGATCTGCCCGGACCTGGCGGGGAGCGCGCCTTCCCGCGGCCCGCCGACGGGCATCCGCCGCAGCACGTGGAAGGAGTCACGGGTGATCCGGTCGACGACGGGGCCGACCTGCATCAGCCGCAGCGTGGCGCTCACGTACGCGATGAAGAGCAGCAGGCTGAGCCCGACGAGCCCGGCGGTGAGGACGCTCTGCAGAAAGGGGACGGACACGACGCGGCGCGGATTGACCGTGCTCTCGTACGAGCTGAGGACCAGCAGCGAGAACACGAAGGTCGCGAGGAAGACGGACAGCGTGAGCTTGCTGATCCGGCTGCGCACGAAGATCCGTACCACCCGGGGGGTCAGCTGCCCGCTCGCCATCTGCACGGCCACCAGCGAGATGCTGAAGACCACACCGATGAAGGTCATCATCGCCGAGCTGACCGTGGTGACGATCGTCTTCGTGTCCTCGGCGATCGAGACCAGATCCTTGATCTCGTCGTACGCCTGTTCGTCCTGAAGGTGGGCCACGATCTGCTCGTCGATCGCCGAGGCGACGAGCCAGAGCACGACGGCGCAGATCAGGGTCAGCGTCGGAGCGAACCAGAAGGATTCGCGCAGATGCTCACGCAGAGCCGAAAGCGCGCGGGGTGGCCGGTAGCCGCGATCACTCATGACCGCGAACGTAGCCCGCGTCGCCCGCCCACCGGTGGACCCGGCCGCCGACCCTCCGGACGCACTGTGCGTAGGCGGTCGTCGACGGACCGTACGCAGTCGGCGCGGGCCGGGCCCGCCAGGCCCCGCCGATGCCCTCGCACCGCACCGACCAGGGCGATGACCACGGGATATGCAGGTGAGAGGGACCCCAAACCCCTGGTATTGTTTTCCTTGTCGCCGCGGGAGACCGGGGCGGATCACCTGGTCCGGGTGGCGGAATGGCAGACGCGCTAGCTTGAGGTGCTAGTGCCCTTTATCGGGCGTGGGGGTTCAAGTCCCCCCTCGGACACCAGGAAGAGCCAGGGTATTCACTGAATACCCTGGCTCTTTTGCTGTGACGTGGCCTCGAGAGGATCACCAACCGTGGCTGGACCTTCTGGTCGGCCAGGGATCGCGTCGCCAGGGACGACGCCCAGCTACTGGAGATCCGCCGCCGCTACGCGGCCGAACTTGATCGTGCTCGCCCGGTTCGCATTCCGCGGAGTTGACCGCGCTGCGCAGACCTGGTTGCGCGACCCGCGTCCCCTGACGGCTGTCATTGGTGTCACGCAACAGCTCCTTCCCATACGAGGCCATCCCGGACGGGCACGCGCCGTAGACTGCTCGTTGAGCCGCACGGCCAGGCGGGTGCCCGCTGGTCCGCGCCGCCCCGACTCATGAGGTGGGGAGCAGCCGGGCCCAGGCCATCGGTGATCAGAAGCCGACTCGCCGGGGGTACGAGAGCGCCGATGGAGCCACTGGACTACGACCGCGACCCCCGAGTCCGCGGGCCCTTCGAGACGTTGGCCCTCCTGGGGCAGGGGGGCATGGGACGGGCGTATCTCGCGCGACGGCTTCCGCTGGAGGGCTGGGACGGATCCTGGGAGACCGCGTACCGGATAGCCGATGCTGACGCCGGTTCCCCGGGCGAGAACTCGCTGGCTGTGCTGAAGACGATTCGGACCGAGCTGCTGACTGACGAGGACGCCAGCAAGGTTGAACGGAACCGGGCCCGGTTCGTGGCCGAGGTTGATGCGATTCGCACCGTGGTCGGGCCGAGGATTCCGGCGTTCCTCGGGGCCGCACCCGAGGCCGCCGAGCCGTGGCTCGCGATGGAGTACATCGCCGGCCCGTCCCTAGATACGCAGGTGAAACTAGGCGGACCCATCACGGACGTGGGAGCATGGGCAGCCCTGGGGCTCGGTCTGGTGGAGGCGCTGGAGTCTGTCCACGGAGCGGGCCTCCTGCACCGGGACCTGAAACCGGGGAACGTGGTGCTCGGTCCGAACGGGCCGGTCGTTCTCGACTTCGGCCTCGCGGTCCTTGCCGAGCGGCAGGACTTCAGCAACGCGCTGACCAAGACGGGATGGGCGCTGGGCACCCCCGCCTTCATGCCGTGGGAACAGTACGAGGACAGCAAGCACGTGAAGGCGTCGGTGGACGTGTACGCGATCGGGTCCACGCTTTTCTTCACGGCAGCCGGACGAACCCCGTACACCGGGGCCCCGGCGCCGTGGGCTCCTGACTGGAAGGATGTCCCGGCGGGATTCCTGCCCTTGCTGGGTCGGCTGTTCGCCTCCACCGAAGCACAGCGCCCCGGCTGCTCCAACTTGTGGCCTGAAGAGCGACCTCGGGGCGCGCGGCGGGCCTCCCCTCCCACCAAGACGTCCGCCGCATGCGGGAGACTTCGGCCTGAGGCAGCGCCTCCCGTTCAGGCCGACGACAGCTGTTCTGCTATCTCCTTGACCCAGGCGGCGCTCTTCTCCGGGTCGTTGAGGGAAGCCGCCCACTCGTCCGGGGTCTGCCGGTGTTTCGCGGGGCCTGCCTTGAGTGCGATGAGAAGGGCTCTGGCCGAGTCCCGCATGTCGGCCGTGGTGTCGCCGCTCCCCTTGATGTCCGCGCCCGCCGCCAGGCCGTAGATCTTGCGTGCCATGGCCTGGCGCTCACCGTTCTCCACCTTCTTCCAGAACTTCAGGGCCTCCTTCAGCGCATCCTCGCGGGAGGCGGGCTCCGCCGGGGTTTCGCCCGCCGCCCAGCGCTCGGGGTGGCGCGCCCCGTCGTAACGCTTCATGCCCGCCCGGCCGGCCCGGTAGGCGGTGACGCCGAGGATGAGGCCCGCCGCACCCGCGGCGAGGCCCCAGCCGACCGGGTTGCTCGCCAGTCCGGCCCCTCCCGCCGTGGCGGCGACAGCCGTCACGATGCCCCCCGCTGCCTTCGTGGACTCGCCCACGGCGGTGAACGCCTGCTTGCCCATCTTGTTGCGCTGCTTGCCGAGCGCGTACGTGTGCACCGTGTTCATCGTGTTCACGTCCTCGGCGCGCCGGAGGTCTCTGCCGGCGTCCCGGGCGTCACCCATCGCAGCCCAGGCCGCGTCGATGGCCGCGGAAACGCGCTCCAGCCGGTCGTCGCCCTCGTGGCCCCAGTGGGCGTCCAGAGCGACGTACGCCTCGGCCGCGGCCCATTCGGCTTCCTGCCGCGCCTGGTTCAGCCGGTCCAGCGCCCCCTCGTCGATCCGGTCGGGCTTTCCGAGCTCCTTGAGCGCATGGTATTTGCGGGCCGTCAGCCCGAAGCGGGTTGCCGCACGGGCGCCCTTCACCGCGCCGACGACACTGGAGCCGATGCCGCTCGCCTCGCCCGCCGTCGCCGCGTGCGCCGCCTTCTGTGCCTTGGTCAGCTCCTTGGCGATACCGAGGGCGTAGTTGCCCGCGCCGGCGGCGCCGATGACCGCGTCGGCCGATTTGGCGTTGGCCTTCTTGTCCGCTCCGTGGAAGGCGGCCCCGGTCTTGTGCTTCGTGGCGTCCTTCTTGGCCTTGACCGCCTCCATGCCGCTGAGGACGGTGCCGGCGGTCTCCGTGAGGAGGTTCTCCGACGCGGCGGCGGTCCCCGAGGCGGCGGCGGAGTGCTTGAGGCCCTCGTTGGCCGTGGCGGAGGCCTGCTGGGAGAAGCCCGCGTTGGCGGGGACGTGGACGCCCTTGACGAACGTGTCGATGAACTCGAGATTCTTCTTCAGCTTGTCGAGGACCGCGGCGATCCGGTCGCGATAGCTCTTCGATCCGGTGGAAGCGGTGCCGTTCTCCGGCTCCTTCCCCTTCCCCTTCCCCTTGGCAGTGTCTCTGGCGCGCTGCACCACCGCGGTCGCGGCTCGGTTGCCGACGCTGGACTGCATCTCGAGGAGGGCGGGCGCCCCCGAGTTCCTGACCGGACTCCCGGCCGGGCTCCGGTCCTTGCCCTGCCTGGCCGGCGTCCCGGCAGTCACGGACTGCCGGGACGGGGTGCGGTAGACCGGGGTGCTCATGGACGTACCTCTTCCGTGCTGGACCGGGCGACTGGAGAGTAGCCAGGCCCGGCTAACGGAAGGGGTACAGCAGAAGATCATTCAGGGATGGCGCAGCACGCGTGGGGGTGGATTCACACCGGACAGGGCGGCGAAGTAGCCCGACACGGCCTTCGCCGTCGCGGAGAGCGGGAAGCGTGCGCCGAGCTGGCCGTCCGGGCGCACGACGAAGCCGGTCGGGCCGTCGGGGCGGTAGAGCCGCGCGAACTCCCCTGCGGCATCGCGGTACGCGGGAGTGTCGAGCGGGGAGTCACGGCCGACGACGGTGACCGTGTGCAGCCCGCCCGCCCCGGTCGCCTCGACCAGATCGGTGTCGGCGCCCGACTCCGCGTACAGGACCAGCACCTGACCGGTGAGCCGGCGCAGGACGTCGAACAGGCGCAGCGGGTAGGTCGCCACCGGCGTGGTCAGACCGGCGCAGTCCGGGACCCGGTCACCGGGCTGGGGCGCGTCGTCCGGGCCGTGGGGAGCCGTGGCCAGCGGACCGTCCCGGTAGCCGACGAGCAACTGTGCCTCGCGGAGCATCAGCGTCTCCATGTCGTCGGCGTCGTTCTCCATGCCCCGCGTGGCGTGCCGGACGGTCCGGCCGACGACCTCCTCGCCGACCGGCCGCCGTTCGGCGTCATAACTGGTGAGCAGCGCGGAGCCGGCTTCGCCGCGTAGGACCAGCGCGATCTTCCAGGCCAGGTTGCAGGCGTCCTGGATGCCGGTGTTCATGCCCTGCGCTCCGGTGGGCGGGTGGATGTGAGCGGCGTCGCCCGCGACGAAGACCCGGCCGTCGCCGTACCGGTCGACGATCCGGTGGCTGATGCGGAAGACGGAAGCCCAGCGCATCCCGGACAGGGTGGTCGGCCTGGGGGCCAGACGGTCGACGACGGCCTGGATGTCGGAGAGCTCGGGAGTACGGCTGCCCTCCAGCCCGTGCGCGACCTCGGCGCCGTCCGCCGGGCGGGTGGAGAGTGCGGGCGGCACCAGCATCGACATCCGGTACCGCCCCGCCCCGGGAAGCGGAATGCAGACCAGCAGGTCATCGGTGGAGCCGTTCTCGCCCGTGTGGCTCGCGCGCACCCCGTATCCGTACGGAAGGTCCCAGTCGGCCACGACATCGGCCAGCATGTACTCCTCGGCGAACGCCCAGCCCTCGAACGACAGCCCCAGCCCCTTGCGTACGGTGCTGTGCGCGCCGTCGCAGCCGATCAGGAAACGGGCGCGCACCTCCTCGGCACCGGAACCGCCGTCCAGCCGCGCCGTGACCCCGTCCGCGTCCTGGGTGAACGACACGAGCTCGGTACCGCGCTCGACCACGGTGTCCCAGCCCGCCACGTACTCCTCGAGGATGCGCTCCGTCTCGTACTGCGGAAGCGCCGCGAAGCCGTAGGGCACCTCGGGCGGCAGCGCGAGATCGATCCGCGCCACCTCGCTCCCGTTGACATGGATCAGTTGTCCGCGCATCGGGACGGCGGCCTCCAGCACGGTGCGCACCAGCCCCATCCGGTCCCAGATCTCCAGGGTGCGCGGCTGGACGCCGACGGCCTTGGCGTACGGGAGCCGGGCCGGCAGCCGGTCGACGAGCCGGCACGACACCCCGCGACGGCGAAGCTCGGCGGCCGCACTCAGCCCGACGGGCCCCGCGCCCGCGATCAGTACGTCGGTGGTGTGGTCGCGTGCCACGGAAGCCTCCCGGTGCCTGGCCCCCGACGGATCGCTCACCCCATGGTCGCCCGGGCTGATGCGGGCGGCGAGCCGGGCACGAGGGGACCGGGCCCTGCCGGGCTCCGCCCTTGCCGGGCCCGTCCGCGCGGGGGAACCAGCCCCAGCGCCCCGCCGGGGAATCCCTGCGTGGTCGAGTCACCGCTTCACCGCACGGGGAAGGTCACCCCGGTGAGTTCCTCGGAGACGGTCCACAGCCGCTGCTGAGTGGCCTGGTCATGGGAGGCGGGGCTGGAAGTGACGAGCTTCGGGTAGCCCCGGATCTCCCCCCGGTTGCCGGGGCCGTAGTACTGCCCGCCGACGACCGCGGGATCGGTGGCGGCGCGCAGGGTGGGCAGGGCGCCCATCTCGGCCTTCTGGGTGAGCAGCGGCGCGAGCCAGGTGATGGGCGCGCGAAGCGCGGTGGGCACGTTGCGGACGAGCTCGGTGTTGGAGACGCCGGGATGGGCCGCCACCGCGACCGTGGTGCCGTGGGGTGCGAGCCGGCGCTGCAGTTCGTACGTGAACATCAGGTTGGCGAGTTTGGCCTGGCCGTAGGCGGCGACGCGGCTGTACGAGCGCTCCCACTGCAGGTCGTCGAAGTGGATGGCGGCCCGGATGCGGTGACCGGTGCTGCTGACCGTCACGACACGGGAGCCGGGGACGGGCAGGAGCCGGTCCAGCAGCAGGCCGGTCAGGGCGAAGTGGCCGAGGTGGTTGGTGCCGAACTGCAGCTCGAAGCCGTCGGCGGTGTTCTGCCGAGGGGTGTACATCACGCCCGCGTTGTTGATCAGAAGGTCGATGCGCGGGTGGGCGGCGCGCAGGTCGGCCGCCGCGGACCGGATCGAGTCCAGGGAGGTCAGGTCGAGGGCCTGGACGGTGACGTCGCCCGTCATGCGGGCGGCTGCCTTCTTGCCCTTCTCCACGTCGCGGACGGCCAGGACCACCGTCGCCCCGTGCCCGGCGAGCATCCGGGCGGTGTCGAAGCCGAGCCCGGTGTTGGCGCCGGTCACGATCGCCACCCGGCCGTGCTGGTCGGGGATGTGCTGTTCGGTCCAGTTGCCGTTCATGACGCACTCCTAAAGAACCATCGGTCTGTTACGAACACCGTAAGAGACCGGCGGTCTTCTGTCAAGGAACCAGTGGTCTTTAAGTTAGGCTGACGGCGTGACATTTCAGCGAGCGCGAAGCGAGGAGCAGCGCGAGATCCGCCGCCGGACGATCCTGGACACGGCGGCGGCGATGCTCGACGAGATGCCCGTGGCCGAGGTGAGCCTCAACGAGCTCAGCCGGCGGGTGGGCCTGGCCAAGTCGAACGTCCTGCGGTATTTCGAGTCACGCGAGGCGGTGCTGCTCGAACTGCTGGACGTCTTCCTGGAGAGCTGGCTCGCCGAGCTGGCGGACGAGCTGGCCGAGGGCATCGAGGCGCACGCGGCGCCGGAGGTGCGGGCGAGCCGGCTGGCCGAGATCCTCAGCCGGTCGCTGGCGAGCCGGGTGGTGCTGTGCGACCTCTTCGGCGCGCAGGGCGGCGTCCTGGAGCACAACGTCTCCGTCGAGGTGGCCAAGCGGCACAAGCGGTCCTCCCTCGCGAGGCTCGCGGCCATGTCCGACCTGGTGCGCCGTCACGTGCCCGAGCTCGGCGACAGCGCGCAGATGTTCTGCCTGATGAGCCTGGTCTCGGCGGGCGCCCTGTCGGCGTACGTCCCGCCGCCGCCCAGCATCCTCGCCGCCTACGCGGACGAACCGGCCCTCGGCGTGCTCCACATGGAGCTGGGAGACGCCCTGCGGATCTCCATCACCTCGACGCTCCTGGGCGTGCTGCCGCGCACCTAGTGGCGCTGCGTGTGAGGGGTGCGGAGGTCCTGGGTGGGGGCCGGACAGGGGCGAGTACGTCAAGACGAACCGGTGTGCGCAGGGGGAGCGGGCCGGCTGAGCGGCCTCGCCCCGAGGCGCTCGGCCCCGGGGCGGTTCCGCCGGCCGTCAGCGAGCCGCGTCAGTGTGCGGCGGCCGTCTGCTGCCCCGACGCCACCACCGGGTAGTGGTCCGAAAGGTTCGTGTACGTGTAGTCCGTGCCCCAACTGGACACGGTCCAGGGCGCGCTGCCCTCCTTGACCACCTCGTTCGTCCACCCCGCAGGCTTCGCATGGCCCGTACGGTGCAGCACGTGGTCGAGGTCCTCGCGCGGGTCGTCGGGGTAGCGGTCGGCGGCGATCGAGTTGTCCTGCGTGTCGAAGGAGTACGGGTGCCCGGTGCGGGCGTCGGCCCCGGTCAGTCCGGCGTTCGCCAGCAGCGACGCGTACTCGGGGGAGCGGGAGTCGACGTTGAGGTCACCGGCCACGATGACCTGCTCGGACGCCGGGATGTTCTTCGCGTCGAGGAACGCGTCGATCTGCCGGAACTGCCGAGCGCGGATCTCCGCCGCCTCGCCCGCGCCGCATCCCGGATCGGTCGACTGGGTGTGGGTGCCGACGATGTGCACCCGGGCGCCGTTCACGCTCAGTTCGGCATACGCGAAGCCCTTGGCGGACCACCAGTCGCTGCCGCAGGCGTCCTTGTAGATGTGCTGCTCCTGCCGGACGATCGGCCACTTGCTGAGGACCGTGACGCCGCCGTCCTCCGGTGTCAGGGCGGAGTAGGACCCGCTGGTGGCGTCCCAGCCGCTCTTGCTCCGGCCGACCACCGGGGTGTGATAGGGGTACTGGGCCGAGGCATTGGCCGTCAGGGCGTCCGATGAGGCGTTGTCGAAGGCCTCCTGGAGGACGACGACGTCGTTGCCACGGAAGAACCCGGTCTTCGGTATCTCCGCCGCCCGGTGGGCCTGGCCCCAGTTCGGGTAGAGGGTCGTGCTTATCAGGAACGTGTTGTACGTGAGCACGCGCAGCGACGGCGTGCCTGCTGCCGACGCGGGCGGGGCGCCGACGGTCAGGGTGGCGGCGGCGAGCGCGGCGGTGAGGGTCACGCCGGAGACGCGGCGAAGAGCGGAGTAGGGCACCTGGACTCCTGATCCTGCTGCTGCAGTTGGGGGTGGTGAGGTCCTGGCTCCATGTAAGCAGGGGGAGTTACCCGTGGGTAGACGGCGGGTGCCTGGAGACAGGCCCGCCGCCGTCCGGCAGGTGACGGGCCGTCGTCCCGGCCGGGCCGCCCCCGTTCTACTGCATCACCTGCAGAGGCGGATGGCCGAACGACTCCGGGCACACGTACACCTGCATCGTGTAGCCGCGGCCGATCGAGACCATCGTGGGTTCGTGGGAGAGCGGATAGCGGGGGCGTTCCTCCTCGGCGGGCTCCTCCTGCGGGCACCAGCTGCCCGTGCCGCCGTCCCACTCGCTGCTGTCCACCGTGAGGAGCGGGCTCATCCGGCTGCCGCACTCCTCGCAGTTCATCGGCCAGGGATCGCAGAAGCTCCAGTTGCCCCACCCGCCCAGCTTCCAGCCCGGGGCGACGGCGAGGTCGCCGTGGTAGTCGTACGGACGGTCCTCCTCCCATGCGTGGATCCGCTCGCGGAGGTCCTTTGCCAACTCGTGCGGGGCCGGGTACTCGACGACCCGTTCCGGGTGGAGGAGACACGGTTCGGGCAGTGCCTCGCCCTCACTCACCACGGCCGCCGGGACATGGGCCGCCGGTTCGCCGACGGAGCCGGCGGCGCGCCAGCGCAGCTGAACTCCGGGCATGCAGTCGTCGCCGTGCTCGAAGGAACACCAGAGCACCTGGAGCAGATCGGTGCCGGGCGGGCGGGGCAACGACGGTACGTCCCTCGCGTACACCTGGAGAACCGGGAGCAGCGGAACGGGACCGTCGACGGGCAGGCGCACGCCGCTGTATCCGAGACCGCTGACGAAGGCGCGCTCGTCCGGGGTGAGGAAGTCGGTCCCGGGCATCTGCGGCCGGGACCAGCCCTCGGTCAGTATGCGGCGCAGCTTCCGCAGATCCTCCTGCCGGTAACCGACGAGCCAGGGCCCGGCGTGCTCGGGGCACACGGGCCACGGCTCGTCCGCGGGCCACAGGAGCGGGCCACCGGCGGAGCTGTCGGCGGCCGTCGGCGCGCCGGGCCGGGGGTGCAGGCGGACGGCGGTGCGTGCGAGGGGCGCCAACTCCGGGAAGTGTGCGGCGATGTCGACGGGGCGGGGCGGAGTCGTACGGAACATGGGGCGAAGACTAGTTCCCGCCTCGGACGACTCCGCCGCGCCCGCGCGTCCGTCACCGCCGCGTCGCGTACACGATGAGGTTGTCCACGGGGTGCCCCTGGGCGTCGAACGCCCCGTCGCAGGTGATCAGTCGCAGGGCCCTGGCGTCGGTCCGTCCGTAGACCCGGGTGGTCGGGAACGCGGTCTTGCTCGCGGTCTCGCGGCCGGTGACCTCGAAGTGGATCTCGGTGCCCCGTTCGTCGCGGACGGTGATGTCCGCGCCCTGGGCGATCTTCTTCAGGTCATGGAAGACGGCCCGGCCGAAACGGGTGTCGTTGTGGCCGATGAGGACCGCGGGCCCCGGTTCGCCGGGTACCGAGCCGCCGGTGTACCAGCCGACCGTCATGCCCTTCTCGGCGGGCGGGACTTCGACCGTGCCGTCGGCGTTGAGGCCGAGGCGCATGATGTCGCTGTCCACCCCGAGGGACGGGATGGAGACGTGGACCGGCGGCCGGGCGGGGTCCTTCGCCGGGGGTGTGCCGGCGGCTTCGGCGGCGGAGGCGCCGGCCGTGGTGGGGGCCTGCGCCACGGCGGCCGGGGACTTCGACGTTGAGGCGTCGGAGCAGCCCGTCAGCGCGGGAAGCGCGGCCAGCGCCAGACAGGCGTACACCGGAAGGGCGGTGCGCACACGCCAAAGGGACGGGGACGTACGGGACATGGGAACGGGCTCCAGAAGGGGTCGGGGGACGGCAGTGGCGCCGCCCGGTGAAGGACGGCGCCACTGCGCGCTGTGCGGCTACGGGTGGGTCAGCCGTTGCGGCGGCCGGTGTGGCGGCGGCGCAGAACGACCGTCCCGGCGCCGGCGACCAGCAGGGCGGCCACGGCGGAACCGGTCACCGCGGCGGTGTTGTCGTCCGACGCACCGCCCGGCTCCTCGCCCGCCGCGACACCGCCCCGGGGCGCGGCCGACGGCTCGGCCGCCGGCCGCGTCGGTGCGGGAGCGGGGCTGTCGCCCGCGGCCACGCCCCCGCGCGGCACCTCGGACGGGGTGGCGGTGGAGGGTGCCCGGGTGGGCTGCTCGCTCGGCGACGCCGGAGCGGCCGAGGGCGTGGCCCTGGGTGCGGGCGAGCTGTCGGCGAACGCCGAGGTGGCGGGCACACAGACCGCGCCGACCGCGACAGCGGTGAGAAGGGCGGTACGCAGAGACGTACGCAGGGGCATGAACATGGCTCCGTTCCAGGTCGGCCTCGACGGCGCCGCGATGCGGGGGTGCACCGCGGCGCGAGGCGTGGCGACAGGCTGGCGCGAAGTTATGAAGAAGCTGTCAGGACGCTGTGGTCATCGCATCAGGGCTGCTCGGAGGGGTCTGCGGGGCCGGTCCCGGGACCGGCCGCGGGCCCGGCGACGGGGGCCGCCTCCGCGTCGGCCGTGCCGGCGCCGCCGGGGCGGTCGGCCGGCAGCCGCAGGGTGAACACCGAGCCCTCGCCCGGCACACTCACCGCCGAAGCCGACCCGCCGTGCGCCTCCGTGAGCTTCCGTACGATCGCCAGCCCGAGCCCGCTGCCTCCGGTACGACGGCTGCGTGACTTCTCGCCGCGCCAGAAGCGGTCGAAGACGTGGACGAGGTCCTCGGCCGGGATGCCGGTGCCCGTGTCGGAGACGTCCACCAGCACCGCGTCCCCCGGCTCGGAGCCGTACGCGCGCAGGGTGACCCGCCCGCCGGGCGGGGTGTGGCGCACCGCGTTCGAGACCAGATTGCCGATGGCCTGGCGCAGCCGGACCGGATCGGCCGTCAGCCCGGGCGCCGACCGGTCCGCCGGGAGCGCCCGCACCGTCAGCGTCACCCCGGCCGTCTCGGCCCGGGCCTGGTGCGCGGCGGCCACCTGGCCCAGCAGCTCCTCGATCCGTACCGGCTCGGGATGCAGGCGCAGGGCGCCCGCGTCGGCCTGGGCCAGGTCCTGGAGGTCGTCGATGATGTGCTGCAACTGCACGGCCTCCTCGTGCAGGGAGGCGATGAACGCCGGGTCCGGATCGGCCACCCCGTCCTGCGCCGCCTCCAGCCAGCCGCGGATGTTGCTGAGCGGGGTGCGCAACTCATGGGCGACATCGCTGACCATGGCCTTGCGCTGCGCCTCCAGCCGGGCGCGGTGGGCGGACATGTCGTTGAACGTGGCGGCGAGCCGCCCGATCTCGTTGTCCGCGGTGACCAGCACCGGCGCGGTGTCCTCCCCGTCACGCATCCGCTGGGCGGCGCCCGTCAGGGCGCGCAGCGGTCGGACGAGCCGCGCGCCGACGAGCACCGACGCGCCGACGGTGAGGGCCAGGACGAGGGCGGCCGCACCGGCGATCCTGGCGGTGTTCGCGGGGGAGAGGTCGAAACCGGGGACGGTGGTGCCGCCGGTGTCGCTGATGAACAGCAGGGCGGGCGAGGCGACGTACGAGCTGAGCTGTTCGCGACGGGCCGTGCCCACGCATGAGGCGATGGCCCGGTCGTCCTCACTGGTGCCGACGGCCGGCGCGGGGCCGGTGCCCGGCATGGCGGTCGGCGTGGCGCTCGGGGTGGGGCGTGGCGCGAGATCCCGCGCCCTGGCGGGTGCGGGGCTCGGCACCTCGCTCGGCGGCATGGTGGGGACCGCCGTGGGCATGGGTTCCGCGCTCTGCCCCCACGACAGGTCGAGCTGCAGGTGCACGCCCGCGCGGCCCTGGCGCTTCAGACAGGCGTCGGCCAGCTGGTTGAGCGCCTTCAGGGCCCGCTTCTCGGTGGCCGTCGGGGTGTCGAGCGCGTCGGTGGTGCAGCGTGTCCCCTGGAGCCGGTCGGGGTCGTTGCCCACCACCTGGATCACCGGGCGCCCGCTCGCCGTGCGGACGACGTCCGAGGCGATCCCGGCCTCGCTGAGGCAGGCCACGCCCCGGTCCGCGATCTGCCGCAACGCCGTACGCTCCGCGGCCGGCAGCCGGAACGGCCCGACCGCGCGCGGATCGACCCGGTCCGCGGGGGTGCCGGACGGGCCCGCGTTCTCCGCGGCCAGCGCGGTGTCCACGGACAGCGGGTCCACGATCGCCGACGCCTGGGCCGGCAGCGCGGCGGCTGTCTCCGGGGCGGCCGAATCGGCGAGCGGCGCACGCTGTTCGGTGGTCAGCGCGATGCGGCGTCCGGACTGCTCGGCCAGGTCCCGGACGGTCTTCCCGACACCTTCCCAGGTGGGATGCGCCGCCGCGTAGCCGAGCAGGCTGTGGTAGATCCGGGCGTCGGCGGTGAGGTTCTGCCCCTGTTCCTGCAGGATCGCGCCGGACGTGGTCTGGACGGCGAGCCAGGCCGTGGCGGCGACCGAACACGCCGCCACCAGGGCGGATACGGCCAGCAGCCGGGCGAGCAGGCTCTTGCGCAGCGGCAGCCGCGTCCGCGACACCCCGGGCTCCGCCGGCCTCGACCTGGACGTCGCCGAGCCGGGCTCCGACCGCCCGGACTCCGGCGGCGTACCACGTGTACGCCCCCGGGGCCGCCCCTCGCTACGACGACGCACGTGCCGCCGCCTTCGCCGGGTCGGTCAGTTTGTAGCCGACGCCGAAGACGGTCAGCAGCCGGGCGGGCCGGCGCGGTGCGGGCTCGATCTTCTTGCGCAAATTCATCACGTGCACGTCGACCGTGCGGTTGCTGATGTACCGGTCGAAGCCGTGCAGCTCCGCGAGCAGTTGCTGCCGGGTGAAGACCCGGTCGGGCTCGGCCGCCAGGGCGGAGAGGATCCTGAACTCACCCGGAGTGCACTCCACCGCCTCGCCGTCGACCGACACCACGTGCCGGGTGGGATCGACCACGAGCGTCCCCACCGTCAGGACGTCCGCGTCCGCCGGGCCGGCCTCGGCGGCGCCCGACCCGCGCCGGTTGCGGCGCAGGAGCGTGCGTACCCGGGCCATCAGTTCGCGCGGGCTGTACGGCTTGGTCACGTAGTCGTCCGCACCGAGGTCGAGGCCCAGCAGCAGATCGTCCTCCGTGGTGCGGGCCGTCAGCATCAGCACCGGCACCTCCCGGGACTCGGCGCGCAGCACGCGCACCACGTCGAGACCGTCGGCCCTCGGCATCATCACATCGAGGACCAGCAGATCCGGCTCCCCGTGCCGGACCGCGTCGAGGGCCGCGAGCCCGTCGCCGACGACGGTGACGGCATGCCCCTCCCGTTCGAGGTAGCGGCGGAGGAGCTCCGCCTGTTTCTCGTCGTCCTCGGCGATGATCACGTTTGCGCACACACGCTCGATCGTAAAGGGGTTCGAACGTGCATGGGCCGGCCTCTTGCCGGGAGGCGGGTGAACTGCTCTTCTGTACCCGCGGGTAGCGGGACTGCTTGTCCGACCCGTGAGGAGCAGGCGCGGGCGGTGGGCCCGGGCGACGGGCACGGTGTTCACGGGAGCGATCACGGGATGGGCTCAGCGGCGGATCAGGGTCAGAAGCTGCCGGGCAGGCTGCCCGAACGCCTGCCCGAGCAACTGGCCGGCGCGATCCGTGCGACGGCCGAGGAGATCGCGGAGCTGCTGCGTGCGGCCCCCGACACCGGCGCTCCCGTACCGGGACTGACGTGGACGGTGGGGGAGGTGGCGGCGCACCTGGCTCAGGCCAACGCGCTGATGGCCCACGTGGCGGCCGGGCACCCGCGAGCCCATGGCGACGGCACCCCGCAGGGCATCGCCGCCGCCAACGAGGAGGCCCTCGCCGCATTCGGTGAGCGCGCGGCGGAGCCGCTGGCAGCGATGATCGTCGCGCAGGCAGCCGCCTGTCTCGACGCGATGACCGCACACCCGGCGGACGAGATCCTGATGACGCCGCTCGGTCCGATGAACCGCGAGGTGCTCGGCTCCTACCTGCTGACGCACATGCTGGGCCACGGCTACGACCTGGCCCGCGCGCTGAGGCGCCCGCACATGGTCGACCCCGCCCGGGTCCGTCTGGCGCTCCCGTTCATGGTCGTGGCCATGCCCCGGGTGACCGACGCCGCCGCCACGGCAGGGCTGAACGCCCGCTACGGGATACGGCTGTGGGGCGGCGGCCGCTTCGGAGTGACGTTCACCGACGGCACGGCGGCCGTGGACCACGCGCTGCCGGACCGCCCGGACTGCACGATCTCCATCGAGCCGGTCACGTTCCTGCTGATGGCGCTCGGCCGCAGCTCGCCGGTGGGCGCCATGGCCCGGGGACGGGTTCTCGCGTGGGGCCGCAAGCCGTGGCTGGGGCCGCGGTTCCCGGCCTTCTTCACGGCGCCGTGAGGCAGGAGCGGCCTTCGCCTACGCTCCGCTCCCGCTCCCGTGGGACTCCATGAGCTCCTGGTGCGCCGCCACCACGTCCTCGGCCAGCACCGTCACCATCTCCGCACGGGTCGGTGTGCTTTCGCCGTGCGTGGCGTACAGCCGGAGATCCCGTTGCGCGGACGCCTTCTGACAGAGCTCGCGCGCGAACCGGGCGTTGCCCACGGTGTCGGCCATACCGCCGTCCACGATCGCCGCGCAGAACGTCCCGAGGACCTCGACCGCCCCGTCGTCGGGTTCGTCGCCCTGGGCGGCCAGGACGGACCGGGCGATGCGGACGAGTTCCTGCGCGGAGTAGGAGGGGAAGTCGACGCGCGTGGTGAAGCGGGACACGAGCCCGGGGTTCGCGGCGAGCAGGCCGGCCATCTCGTCGCGGTAGCCGGCGAGGACGACGACGAGCCGGTCACGGTCGTCCTCGGCCCGCTTCAGGAGCACCTGCAACGCCTCGTCACCGAACGCGTCGCCGCCGCTGTACCCGCTGTTCGACAGTGCGTACGCCTCGTCGATGAACAGCACCCCGTTCAGCGCCGAATCGATGACCTTGCTCGTCTTGATGGCCGTGGACCCGAGGTGCTGCCCGACCAGGTCGACGCGCTGCGCCTCGATGACGTGCCCCGAACTCAGCAGCCCCAGACCGGCGAAGACCTTGCCGATGATGCGGGCGACCGTCGTCTTCCCCGTGCCGGGCGGCCCCGCGAAGACGAAGTGCCGGGGCCGGGCGCCGCCCGGCAGCCCCTGCTCCTCACGCAGTGCAGCCATGCGCAACTGGGCGATGAGCGTGAGTACCTGGCGCTTCACGGGTTCGAGGCCGATCATTTTGTCGAGCGACTTCTGCGCCTCGGCGAGCAACCGGGCCCGCGCGTCGGCGGACAGCCCTTCGGACGGATCCTGCCCGCCGCCGGCGCCGCTCGTGGACGACGGCGCCCCGGTCGGTGCCGGGACGGTCGGTGCCGGCGGCTCGGGCTGCCGCGGCCTCGGCGGGACCAGGTCCTCAGCGGTGGGGGCCGGGGGCTGGGGAGGGGCCGGGGCGGGCGCCGGCCGGGCCTGGGCGCGGGTGTCCACGTCGAAGAGGCCGGGCGCACACCGGAAGGCGTACTGATACCGCTTCAACGCCTCCTCGTGCCGCCCCAGTTCCTCCAGCGACCGCCCCATGAAGTACTTGGTCTCGGCGTCGAACCGGCTGCCGGTCTCCAGCTTGTGCGGCAGCGGCGCCAGGACGTTCAGCGCCTCGTGGTAGACCCCCTGGGCGAAGAGGGCCGCCCCGACGTACAACTGCGCCTCGTCGTACAGGAACGCGTCACCGATACCGGTCGCGAACCTCAGCACGAGCGCCCAGTCCTCCTTGACGAACGCGTAGCGCGTACAGACGAACTTGGTCTCGTCACAGTCGAGTTGCGCGGTCCTCAGCCCGGCCCACGCCTCGTCGACCCGCTTCTTGTCCAGCAGCGAGGACATGGCCGCCAGCCACAGGTCGCGTGCGTTCTCCAGCCGGAAGGTGACGTAGTGGCCGATCTGGAACGTGGACCGCAGCGGCAGCCCGAACTTGGTGCGCAGCGCCCCGAAGGTCCCGGAGCACCGGAGCATGGCGTCCAGCGCCTCCTCCTGCCGCTGACCGGTCGCGTGCAGCCCCAGCCACGCGTCGGCGGCGGAGGGATCGTGGGTCGTGGCGAGCGTGAACTGCATGCCGGCGCCCGCGGTGTCCCCGCGCTGCATCAGCGCCATCGCCTGGCTCCAGGCCTGTTCGGCCTTCCTGACCGAACCCCGGCTCGCCGCTGGACCCTGCACGTGCACTCCCCTCGACGGGCGCGCAGCCCGCGCCGGTGGCCGACGGGGCCCACCGTGATCAGCTGGAACGCTGGTCAGGATAACCAACCTTCACGCGCCACGCGCTGACGTGTGAGCTGTCGTACTCAGGCCGCCATGACCACGGACGACTTGCCGAGCGACCCCTCACGCACCCCGTCGGCCGCGCGCTCGCGGAAGACGACCACCCGCAGCAGCGCGAACCGCCCGGCACCGGCGAGCGCCGAGGCGGACAGGTAGACGCTCTGCTGGACGAGCGTCGACGGCTCGGCCTGGATCGCGTACAGGCAGAGCAGCGCCCCGGTCGTGAAGGCGTAGCTGACGGCGACGGTCAGCCCGGACTGAAGGTGAACGCCCCACCCCCCGCGCCCGCTGCGGAAGGAGACCCGGCTGTGCAGCTCGGTCGCGATCACCGTGGACACGACCGTGACCAGAGCGTTGGCGACGGCCAGCGGCATCCGGCCGTGGAGGAGCACCAGGACACCACTGGAGGCGACCCCGACCCCGCCGCCGCAGATCACAAAGCGCACGAAGGCCGCCAGAAGCGGGTGAAGCGTGCGCGTCGGCTGGAGCGATGGGGCGGTCACGAGGGGGCCTCCGAAGGCGGTGGGGAGCGGTGTGTTTATCTCACCCCTGAACCTACGGACCCGGCGTCCTCCGGACGACCCGGTTTCTCCCCGATCTTCCTGGGGGTTACCCCCCAGCCGGTGTGGGGGTTTCCCCCCAGAGCGCCCGGGGGCTACCCCTCCTGAGAACGCCCCGATGCCGGCCTGTGCGGACGTGGCACGGCGGCCCCGGCGGAAGGAGCCCTGCTCCGCCCCTCGCCGTCCTCCACTGTTCCGCCGGCCGACACCACGTGCACACCGCACGGGTCTTCCGCGGGGCCGTCCGATTCTGGAACACTCCAGTCGCTTTCGCCCCCACGCCCCCTCACCCGCAGAGGCCCCCACCCATGGCAGAACTCAGCCGTCGCCGCCTCCTCCAACTCGCCGGAGGCACGGCCGCCTACACCGCGTTGTCGAACAGCATCGCCCGCGCCGCCTCCCTGCCCGCGCGGGGTCGTACGGGCACGCTCCAGGACGTCGAACACATCGTCGTCCTGATGCAGGAGAATCGTTCCTTCGACCACTACTTCGGCACCATGAGGGGCGTCCGCGGCTTCGGTGATCCGCGACCGGTCACGCTGCCCAGCGGGAAGCCGGTCTGGCACCAGACGGACGGGCTCGGCAAGGAGGTGCTGCCGTTCCGTCCGCCCGCCGACGATCTCGGCATGCAGTTCCTCCGGGACCTGAACCACGACTGGGCCGGCGGCCACCGGGCGTTCAACAAGGGTGCGTACGACCAGTGGGTGCCCGCCAAGACGGCGACGACGATGGCGCACCTCACACGCGAGGACATTCCGTTCCACTACGCCCTCGCCGACGCGTTCACCGTCTGCGACGCGTACCACTGCTCGTTCATCGGGAGCACGGACCCGAACCGCTACTACCTGTGGAGCGGGCACACGGGGAACGACGGGTCCGGCGGCGGTCCCGTGCTCGGCAACGACGAGGCGGGGTACGGATGGACCACCTACCCCGAGCGGCTGGAGCAGGCCGGGGTCTCGTGGAAGGTCTACCAGGACATCGGCGACGGGCTCGACGCCGCCGGGTCCTGGGGGTGGATCGGCGATGCCTACCGGGGTACGTACGGTGACAACTCGCTCCTGTACTTCAACAGTTATCGCAATGCCGCACCCGGCGACCCCCTCTACGACAAGGCGCGCACCGGCACCGACATCAAGAACGGTGGCGGCCTCCTTGACGACCTGAAGGCCGACGTCCGGGCCGGGACGCTGCCCAAGGTGTCCTGGGTCGTCTCCCCGGAGGCCTACAGCGAGCACCCCAACTGGCCCGCGAACTACGGAGCCTGGTACATCTCGCAGGTGCTCGACGCGCTGACCGCCGATCCCGAGGTCTGGGGCCGGACCGCCCTCTTCATCACCTACGACGAGAACGACGGCTTCTTCGACCACGTCGTGCCGCCCTTCGTCCCGTCGGGGCCCGCGCAGGGGCTGTCCACCGTCGACACCTCCGCCGACTTCTTCCCCGGTGACATCCGGTACGCGGCCGGGCCGTACGGCCTCGGCCAGCGGGTCCCCATGCTGGTCGTCTCCCCGTGGAGCACCGGCGGATTCGCGTGCTCCGAGGTCTTCGACCACACCTCCGTCATCCGGTTCATGGAGCAGCGCTTCGGTGTGCGCGAGCCCAACATCTCGCCCTGGCGGCGCGCCGTCTGCGGCGACCTCACCTCCGCCTTCGACTTCAGCCGTACGGACACCTCGGCGGTGCCGCTGCCGTCGACCGACGAGTACGAGCCGCCGGACAGCGACCGGCACCCCGACTACGTCCCCGCGCCGCCCGCCGCCGGCAGCGTGCCCCAGCAGGAGAAGGGGGCCCGGCCCACCCGGCCGCTGCGCTACGCGCCCTTCGTCGACGGCGCCGCCGATACGGCCACCGGCAAGTACCGCCTCACCTTCAGCGGCGGAGCCGCCGCCGGGGCGCAGTTCCTGGTGACCTCCGCGAACCGCACCGACGGGCCCTGGACCTACACCACCGAGGCCGGGAAGTCCCTCGCGGACACCTGGAACACCGCCTATTCGAAGGGAGTGACCGACCTCACCGTCCACGGGCCCAACGGCTTCCTGCGCACCTTCCGGGCGGGCGGGAAGGCGGCGGGCCCCGAGGTGACGGCCCGCCATGACGCTGCCTCCGGCGGGCTCCAGCTGACGTTCGTCAACGGTGGTCCCGCGACCGTGCGCCTGACCGTGCGCAGTGCCGCCGGCTACGGGGGAGGGGCGCAGACCTTCGCGGTCCGTGCGGGGGCGACCGTGAAGCACGTGCTCGACCTGCGCGGGAGCAAGCGCTGGTACGACGTCACGGTCGTCTCCGACGCGGACGCCACCTTCCTGCGCCGGTTCGCCGGACACGTGGAGAACGGCCAGGCCGGTTCGAGCGACCCGGGGCTCGTCACCGGGTGAGTGCGCGTCGGTCCGGCGGCGGGCCGGGGGCGAGCGGCGCCGCGGACGGGCGAGCGCACGCTCCTGACCGCCCGTCGGGCCGGCCGGTGCGGGTGAGTTAGAGTCGTGTATGGGTCATGAGTTCCAGTGCGCAGCCCCGGCTTGCTGGACGGCACCCCGCTCCGCTGCGGGTGCTCCGGGTGACGACCTGCCCCGTGCGCAGGGTGCGGGGAACAGCGGACCGCGGTGCGGGGCACTCGGGGTCCTCACCCCGGAAGGCGAACCCCACCATGCTGCGTCACCTCACCGACAACGGCTCCGTGCGGAGCGACGGCTGCTCCCGCTACGCCGCGGGCCACCGTGTGCACTGGATCCACGCCAAGAAGTGCCGCCAGGAACCGGGGCAGGCCGTCGAGATCCTGCTCACCTCCGATGACGTCCGGGACGACGGATGGGTCGGGCTGCGGCCCGCTTTCGACTACGCGAGCGACCTGCCCGCCGTCTGGACACACACCCCCGAGGCCCTGCGGGAGACGCTCGCGGGTCATCGTGGGCGGGTGTACTGGCTGTCGCGCTGGCACGCGCTGAAGCTGGTGCACGGCGACGGTGACGGCATCGGGGGCACCGCGGGGCGGGGTGCGGGACTGGTCAACGTCGCGTTGGAGGGCGGGGAGCTCTGCGAGGGCGGGGCCGCGTGAGTCGGGGCCTTTCCTCCCGGGCCTGATGCGTCCGTCCCGCCCGGTCGCCGCGCGGGCGTCGGCCGCACGGTTTCGGCAGGGGACCGGGCCGGCCGGTCCCCTGCCGCAGCCGTCCCGGAGCTCCCGGGGCGGTAGATCGTTATGGTCATTAATTGTGTTGAGATGTCTTCGCGTTGCCCGGACGGTGTGTGAGATTGATCGCCGTTGACCGTTCCGGCGTCACACAAAATCCTTATAGTGAAGCTGCGTTGATCGCATGATCGGGACGCGTGCAGCTGTCGCCACAGGAGTCAGGACTCATGACGCGCCCTTCTTCCGCAGAGCCCGCGCCGGCCTCTCCTCCTCCGCCTCCCGGGTGTCCGGCGCACGCCGGGGCCGTGCCGCTCGGCGGGGCCGCATTCCAGACCGAGCCCCAGGCCGTCTACCGCGCCATGCGGCGCGACCACGGGCCGGTCGTCCCCGTGGAGCTTCCGGGCGGGTTCCCCGCCTGGCTGGTGATCGGGTACCGCGAACTGCACCAAGTCACCAGCGACGGTGCGCTGTTCCCGCGCGACGTGGGGCTGTGGAACCAGTGGCCGCACATCCCCGACGACTGGCCGCTGCTGCCGATGGTGGGACGGCCCCTGCCGTCCATCTACTTCAGCGCGGGGGAGGAACACCTGCGGCATGCCCGCATGGTCGGGCCGGCCCTCGAAGGCGCCGATCCGCATCAGATCCGCAGGGACTGCGAGCAGTTGGCCGACCGCCTGATCGACGATGTGTGCAGCCGGGGGACGGCCGATCTCGTCGCCGACTTCTGCGAACCCCTTCCCGTGCTCGTCCTCGCGCGCCTGGTCGGGTTCCCCGACGACGAAGGCGCCGACATCGCCCGGGTGTTGAAGGATCTTGCTGACGGCGGCCCGGACGCGCAGAGCGCCCACCTGCGATTCGGCGAGCACATGGCCCGGCTGGTGGCCGCGAAGCGGGCCGCGCCGGGGGACGACGTGACCTCCCGCATGCTCGCCTTCCCCGAGGCGTTCACCGACGAGGAGTACATGCTCGACCTGATGGCCATCACGGCCGCCGGGCACCTCACCACCGCCGACTGGATCAGCAACTCCCTGCGGCTGATGCTGACCGAGGACGAGTTCGCCGACTCCATGGCCGGCGGCCGGCGAAGTATCGGCGAGGCCATGAACGAGGTGCTCTGGGAGGACACGCCCACCCAGATCCTCTCCGGTCGCTGGGCCGTGCGCGACACCCAGCTCGGGGGACAGCGCATCAGGGCGGGGGACATGCTGCTGCTCGGGCTCGGCGCCGCCAACACCGATCCGCTGGTCCGCCAGAGCGTGTCGGGCATCGGAGCACCGACGCAGGGCGGTAACGGCGCGCACCTCGCGTTCAGTCATGGCGAGTACCGGTGCCCGTTCCCCGCCCAGGAGATCGCCGAGGTCATCGCCCGTACCGGCATCGAGGTGCTGCTCGACCGGCTGCCCGATCTCCAGCTCGGCGTCCCCGCCGGGGACCTCGTACGGCGGCCCTCCGCCTTCCTGCGGGGCTCCACCTCGCTCCCCGTCCGGTTCACCCCCGTTCGTACGACAGGAGACTTCTCGTGACCTGCCCTCATGCCGCCGCCCAGGCAGCAGCCCGGAACGGCGGGACCGTCGTCATCGACCCGATGGTCCAGGACCTGGACGGTGAGACGGCGCGGCTGCGCGACGCCGGACCGCTGGCCCGGATCGAACTGCTCGGTGTGCCGGCCTGGGCCCTCACCCGGCACGCCGACGCCCGGCAGCTCCTGCTCGATCCGCGGCTGGTGAAGGACCTCGACGCCTGGGGGCTGTGGCAGAGCGGCGAGGTGACGCACGCGTGGCCGCTCATCGGGATGATCGACGCCGGCCGGTCCATGTTCACGGTCGACGGCGACGAGCACCGCCGGCTGCGGACCAAGACCTCCCAGGCGCTCACGCCCCGTCGGCTCGACGCGATACGGCCCGACATCGAGAAGTTCACCGAGGAGCTGCTGGACGCGCTCGCCGAGGGCGGCAGGGACGGGGCCGTCGTCGACCTCAAGTCCGTGTTCGCGCAGCCGCTGCCCATGCGGGTCGTCGGCATGCTGATGGGCGTCGACCCCGCCGAGAACGCCATGCTGACCCGTCAGTACAAGGCCTTCTTCTCCATGCTCACCCCGCAGGACGAGCGGCTGGCCCTCCTGGCCGACCTGGACGTCTTCTACGCCGGGCTCGTCCGCCAGAAGGCCGCGCAGCCCACCGACGACCTGACCTCCGCGCTCATCCTCGCCGACGAGGGCGGCGAGCCGCTGACCGAGGAAGAGGTGATCGGCAACCTCAAGGCCATGGTCGCCGCCGGGCACGAGACCACGATCGGTCTCATCCTCAATGCCGTACGTGCCCTGCTGTCCCACCCCGACCAGTTGCGGATGGTCCTCGACGGGGAGGTCTCCTGGGAGACCGTGATCGAGGAGACCCTGCGCTGGGACACCCCGACCACCCATCTGCTGATGCGGTTCGCCACCGAGGACATCCAGGTGGGTGACGGTGTCATCGCCAAGGGCGAGGGCGTGGTCATCTCCTACCGGGCGATCGGCCGCGACCCCGAACAGCACGGCCCCGACGCCGACGCCTTCGACATCACCCGCCCCACCCCCATCCGGCACATGACCTTCGGCCACGGTCCGCACATCTGCCCCGGTGCGGCTCTCTCCCGCGTCGAGGCCCGGATCGCCCTGCCGGCGCTGTTCGCGCGCTTCCCGGGGCTGCGGCTCGCGGTGCCGGACTCCGAGATCCGCAAGCTTCCCGTGATGACGCAGAACGACATGGAGGCGTTTCCCGTCCTGCTCGGCGCCTGAGGAGGACCGGGAACGGGGGCCGCACCCCGGCACGCGGTTGCGGCCCCCGGCCCAAGGGGTTCACGCAGGCCGGCCACCGTACGGGACGGTGAGGAGCTCCATGGCGTGGCCGGCCGGATCCATGAAGTACACGCCGCGTCCGCCGTCGTTGTGGTTGATCGCACCGGGGTGCCGGCGGTGCGGGTCGGCGTAGTGCTCGATGCCGCGCTGTGTGATCCGCGCGTATGCCGCGTCGAACTCCGCCTCGGAGACCAGGAAGGCGTAGTGCTGCGGGGTGATCTTGTCCGCGGGGATCGCGGCGAAGTCCAGCGTGACGCCGTTGCTCAGCTCGACGGCGACGAACGGCCCCCACTCGGCGCCGATCTCGAGGCCCAGCAGGCCCGCGAAGAACGCGGCGGACTCCCGGTTGTCCCGGGCGTGGACGATCGTGTGGTTCAACTCGACTGACAAGGAATGCCTCCGAAGGCATCTCCCGACACCTCCATGCCTCACCCAGCCGGCGACCGACACGCGATGTCGCCGAGCATGCTAGCCGCCGTTCCGGCACGGCGGTAGGCGTGCGACGGCCGGGAGGACGGGAGATCCGAGCTCGGCGCCGGCCTCCCGGACCGGACCCGCCCGCCTCCTGACCCGAACACCCCTGTCCCGCTGATGTCCCACGCCCGGCGACGGGCATATCGTGGCGGTAGCCGAACGGCTGCCACGGTCCTTCGGGGCAGTCGCCCAGGACAGTGAGTCGAAGCGCTTCGACGGGCCTATGGACACGCTGTGCGGGCAGGTCTAGGCTCACCTCATCCGGGCATGTCGCAGGCGGACCGAGCCGAAGTCGAAGCGCTTCGCCCCCTCCGGCCGAAGCTGCCGGTGCAGCCGGTCCCCGTGCCGGTGTCCGACGACGTCCCTTGATGGAGAGCTGAATGGTCACCCTTGCCGAGGTCGCGCAGCACGCCGGAGTCTCCGCGAGCACGGTGAGCTATGTCCTCAGCGGGAAGCGGTCCATCTCGGTGTCCACGCGGGAGCGGGTGGAGCTGAGCATCCAGCAGCTCGGCTACCACCCGAACGCCGGCGCGCGGGCGCTCGCCAGCAGCCGGTCGAACATCATCGCCCTCATGGTGCCGCTGCGCACCGACATGTACGTCCCGGTGATGATGGAGATCGCCATCGCGGTCGCCACGACGGCCCGCACCCACGGCTACGACGTCCTGCTCCTGACCGGGGAGGAGGGCCCCGCGGCGGTGCGGCGCATCGCCGGGAGCTCGCTCGCCGACGCGATGATCCTCATGGACGTCGAGCTCCACGACGAACGGCTGCCGCTGCTGCGTGACAGCGGCCGGGCCGCCGTGCTCATCGGACTGCCCTCCGACACCGACGGGCTGACCTGTGTGGACCTCGACTTCGAGGCGACCGGTGCGCTCTGCGTGGACCACCTCGCCGGCCTCGGCCACCGTGAGGTCGCCGTGATCGGCGAGGCGGCCGCCGTGTACGAGCGGCACACCGGCTTCGCCGAGCGGACGGTCGACGGCATACGCGCCAAGGCGCGGGAGACCGGCGTGCGGGTGCTGCACCGCCCCTGCGAGGGCGGTTACCCGGCGATGGCGCAGACCCTGTCCCGGATCTTCGACGAGCGCCCCGGCACCACCGGGTTCATCGTGCAGAACGAGTCAGCCGTGGAGCCGCTGCTCAACCTCCTGCGCCAACAGGGCCGGGCCGTGCCCGAGGACGTGTCGGTGGTCGCGATCTGTCCCGAGCAGGTGGCCTCCCAGGCCTCGGTGCGGCTCACCTCCGTGGCCATCCCCGCGCAGGAGATGGGGCGCCGCTCGGTGGAGCAGGTCGTCGCCAAGCTCTCCGGCCGCGGCACGGACGAAGTCGAGCTGCTGGCACCCGAGTTGACGGTACGGGAAAGCACCGGGCCCGCACCGAGGTAGTGCCCGGCCCCCACGCGCGCACGAGCCGGCCCCCCGCACGGGGGGGGGGGGGCTCCTTGTGCGGACGGATCAGCTGGACGAGACGCCGAAGCCGTTCGTCCGGAAGTCCAGACCGCCCGACGACGAGGTGATCTCGTAGCCGAACTGGACGTCACCGATGGTCTCGTTGCCCCACCAGCCCTTGGTGTCCTTGATCCACTTCAGGATCGGCAGGATGTTCACCGTGCCCGACGTGGAGTCCGAGGTGCGCAGGAACGAGAAGACCTGGTTGGCCCCGTTGTCGCCCTTGTAGACGGTCCAGGTGTGGCCGCCGAGCGTCACGTTCCCCTGCGAGGTGCCGAGGGGGCCCACGGCGCCGTTGTAGTTGACCCAGAGCATGACCTCGTAGTCGTAGTCGCTGTCCCAGATGTCGTACGAGGTGTTGTACGCACCCGACGACGGGACGGTGACGTTGTAGGTGCTGGTGAGCGACGACAGCGAGGTGAGGGACTTGCCGACGACCTTCTTCGCGTTGGGATACGACTTGATGCCGCCCGTGTTCGGGTGGTTCGCCCAGACGCCCCAGTTGCTCGAGGAGTTGGCCCAGATGGACTGCGCACCTGCGCCGGAGCCCCAGATGTTGTTGTAGAGGGTGTAGCCGTCGGAGGTGGTGTAGTTGCCCCACTGGTCCGACGAGGACCAGATCGCGGCCTGGGCGGGGGCGGCGGCGAAGCCGACGAGGGCCGCCACCGCCGTCGCCGGGGCCAGTACGAACCTGCTGAGGATGCGGGTACGTCGTGCCATGGTTGTCCCTTCCATGGTGGGGGGATGGGGTGGGGGGATCGCTACCGCGGCCTCAGTTCGAGGACGCGGTCCACGCCGGCCGTCAGCTCCAGGGCCGCGGGTGTTCCGGCGGAGGAATCGGTGAGGGTGCTTCCGTCGCCCGTACGGACGTCGATCCGGGCGTCACGGGTGGGGTGAAGCAGGGCGGTGGCGGTGCCGTCGGCCCACCAGCGCAGATCCAGACCCGCGCCGAACCTGGTGCGCACGCCGCGCAGTTCGCCGCCCGGGCAGCCGGTCAGCGGCGCGGGCAGCAGGACCAGCCGGTGCGGCGTCGACTGGACGAGCGACTCGATGACCGCCGCGGGCAGGGCGTGGGCGGCGTCCGCGTTGTAGACGTCGCGGGCCGGGTAGTGGGCGCTCATCAGCGAATCGTGGAAGAAGTCGCCCGCCAGCACGGCCTTCAGCGCCGCCGAGACGCGCTCGCCGTCCCGCAGCCGTGCCGCGATCAGCGCATGGTGCAGATGTCCGTGCGCGGAGTCGTTCTCCGATCCGCGCAGCTCCAGTGCGCGGTGCGCGGCGGCCGCCAGGTCCGGGGTGTCGTACGGATTGATCGCGTCCAGCGGCCACACCGGGTAGAGGTGGCTGAGGTGGCGGTGGTCGTACGTCTCCTGGAGGCCCGGCCACGCCCACTCGGCGAGTGCGCCGTCCTCGTTGACCCGGTAGGAGGCGAGCCGGTCCGCGAGCGCCCGTCGCCGCGCGGACGCCGGATGGGTGGGGGAGCGGTCGGCGGACACGGTGAGCGCGTGGCGGGCCGCCGCCACGTCCATCGTCGCGTTCACCGTCCCCCAGCTCGCGTTGGCCGGACGGTTCTCCGGTGAGTACGAGGGCACCACCGCCACCTTGCCGTCGGGGCCGGTCCGGGTCAGGAAGTCCTCGTAGAACTGGGCGGCTTCGTGCAGCGCGCCGACCAGGCGCGGGTCCGTCACGCCGCTCGTCTCGGCATGCTCGATCAGCGGTTCCAGGAGCCAGTCCGCCCCGGCCGTCCACAGGTGCAGCGGGTAGGCGCGCTGGAAGTGGCGGGTGTGGCCGGACTCGCCGTCGGTGTGGGACGGGGCGACGATGCCCCGCGCCCCGAACAGTGCCCGGGCGTTGTCCCGCCAGTCGGCCAACTGCCCGTACACCAGCGCGGCATGGGCCTCGGAGACCTCGGGCAGCGCGGCGGCCGCCGCCGACGCGATCTGGAGGTTGAGATTGGCGTTGGTGGTGAACGCGCCGGACCAGGCGGTGTCCCAGTCGCCCGTCCACAAACCGGTCAGCCGGGGCGGCAGCGCCCCGGACGACGAGTACAGGTGGTAGCGCCCCGCGGCGAACAGCCGCTCCAGCAGAGCGGGGCTGTCCGGACGGCGAACCAGCTCACTGCCCGGCAGGGCCCGCTCGGCCGGATCGGCGTTCAGGGTCAGGGAGGCGCGCTGGAAGGCGGGGCGGTGCAGCGCGCGGTGCCGGGCCAGCAGCGTCGGGTAGTCGTCGCGCGGCAGCGCGGCGCACTCCGCGGCCAGGTCCAGGCTGCCCGGGTGGCGGCGCACCCGGGTGACCAGCAGCAGGCTCCGGGCCCCCTCGACCCGGATGCCCTCGCCCGCGACCGACACCGTGCCGCCGTCCGCGCGGACCACGCTCACCCCGGTGTAGGCGAGGTCGCTGTCCGGGTAACCCGCCCGCAGCGCCAGCCGGCCGCCCCCCGGCGTCAGTACGGTGCTGCGACCGACGGCCAGACGCGGCGGAACGCCCGGCAGCGCGTGGTCCAGGACCAGGTCCACCGCGAGCCCGGGGCCGGTGACGTACTGGACGATCACGTCGTCGGCGCGGGAGACGAAGACCTGGCTGCGCCGCCCCTCGCACCGGGCCGTGATCTCACCCGTGGCGAAGTCGACCGTACGGCGGTAGCCCGCGGGCGGCCCCTCGCCTTCGGACCCGGACGACGAGCCCGGCGTGGGCCGGATCCTGGTCTGGAACGCCGGATGGAAGGGCTGCACCCACGCCAGCGGCCGGCCCGCGCCGAACTGCTCGGCGGCCCTGGTGTCCCCGGCGAGCAGGGCGCTCTGCAGCCGGTCCAGCCGGTCCGCGAGCTCGGGCGGCCGGAGGTGCTCGCTGCCGTTGGGCCGGACCAGGGTGTGGTGGTTGACGATGACGCGGTCGTCGGCCGGGTCGCCGTACACCATCGCTCCGTGCCGGCCGTTGCCGCCGAGGAAGGCGTCCTCCCAGCGGGCGGCGGGGCGCGGCTCCCACGTGCCGTCGATGTGCGTGCGGGCGGTCATGGAGCGGCGCTCCGCAGGACGGCCACGCCGTGACGGCCCAGCTCCACCCGGCCGTCGGCCCTCCGGCCGGTCAGGAGGTCCTCGTACGCCCCCGGCACACTCACGGTGACGGTGTCCCGGCCGTGGTGCAGCAGGAAGAGCAGGTCGCCGCGGCGGACCGCCTCCACGCCGTCGGGCAGCCCGGCCAGCACCGGTGCCACGCCGGCCTCCCGGACCACGTCCCCGAGCAGCCCGCGCAGCGCCTGCGGCTCCGGCAGCGTCGACAGGTAGCGCGCCCGCCCCATGCGCAGCACGGCGGGCAGGCCGGCCAGCTCCCCGTCGCGGTACGCCGACACCACCTCGGCGCCCTCCGCGGCCTCCAGCTCCTCGGACCACAGGGTGCCGTCGAAGCCGTCGCACGCCACGACCGAGCCGGCGTCCAGCGGCCACCACTCGTGGAGCGTGCGGATCCCGAACAGCTCGCGCAGTCGCGCGTCCATGCCGCCCGGCCTGATGCGGTCGTCCACGTCCGCGATCCCGCTGAAGAATCCGCAGACCAGAGTCCCGCCGCCCTGCGCGTACGCCACCAGATTGTCGATCGAGGCGTCGTCCAGCAGATACAAGTGGGGTACGGCGACGGCCTTGAAGCGGCTCAGGTCGGCGTCCGGGCGGGCGAACTCCGTGACGACGCCGTTCTCCCACAGCGCCCGGTGCCAGCGCTGCACGACCTCGGTGTAGTCCAGCAGCGAGGAGGGCCGGCCCTCCTGCGCGCCCGCCCACCACGCGTCCCAGTCGTGCAGGACCGCCACGTCGGCCGGTACGTCACTGCCGCCGACAGCCGGGCCGATCGTGGCCAGTTCCGCCCCCAGCCGCTTGATCTCGCGGAAGGTGCGGCCCTGTTCGCCGGCATGGGTGAGCATCCCGGAGTGGAACTTCTCCGAGCCCTGCCGGGACTGCCGCCACTGGAAGTAGCAGACGGCGTCGGCGCCGCGCGCGACGGCCTGCAGCGACCAGAGCCGGTTCAGGCCCTCGGGCTTGGGGTGGTTGACGCCCCGCCAGTTGACCGGTCCGGCCGCCTGTTCCATCAGCATCCACGGGCCGGCCGCCTGCGAGCGGGTCATGTCGGCGAGCATCGCGTTGTACTGGCCGCCCTGCGGGTCCCGGGGGTCCGGGTAGATGTCGACGGAGACGATGTCCTCCTGCGCCGACCAGGCCCAGGCGTCCTGGCCGGACCAGAGCGGCATGAAGTTCGTGGTCACCGGGATGCGCGGGGTGTGCCGGGCGACGATGTCGCGCTCGGCGACGTAGCACTCCATCAGCGCGTCGGAGGTGAACCGCTTGAAGTCCAGCACCTGGGCCGGGTTCTTCATGTACTGCGCCTTGCGCGGCGGCAGGATCTCCGTCCAGGAGTCGTAGCGCTGGCTCCAGAACGCCGTCCCCCACGCCTCGTTGAGCGCGTCGAGCGTGCCGTACCGGCTGCGCAGCCACCGGCGGAAGTGGGCGGCCGTCTCGTCGCACCAGCAGTGGGTGCAGTACTCGTTGTTGATGTGCCACACCGTGAGCGCGGGGTGGTCCGCGTACCGCGCCGCGAGGTCCTCGGTGAGGGCCGCGGCGTAGCGCCGGTACACGGGGGAGCTGGCGCAGAACTGCTGGCGCGAGCCGTACCAGACGACCGAGCCGTCCTCCGTGCGCGGCAGGGTCTCGGGGTGCCGGGCCCCCATCCAGGGCGGCGGGGAGGCGGTCGGGGTGGCGAGCACGACGCCGATGCCGTGGGCGTGCATCAGGTCCATCAGCCGGTCCAGCCAGCCGAACTCCCGTGCACCGGGGCGTGGTTCGATCTTCGCCCAGGAGAAGACGCCGAGGGTGACGGAGTTGACCCCGGCCTCCTTCATCAGCCGGGCGTCGTCCTCCCACACGTCCTCGGGCCACTGCTCGGGGTTGTAGTCGCCTCCGAAGAGGATGCGGCCACGGGCCGCGTCGCGCAGGGACGGCATGGCGTTTCTCGTTTCTCAGCGGGTCTGACGATCGGGGGACGGGTGAAGGAGCGGAGACGGGCGCGTGCGGCCGCGAGGCGGAGTGGTGAGGGACGACAACGCCGCGGACGCGTGCACCCACCCCGCGACGCCGCCCCCCACCGTCAGGTCCTCCGGGGTTCCGCGTACTGGATGCCGCGGCCGTTGGTGCCCAGATAGACACGGCCGTGGACGCGGGGATCACCGGTGATCACTTCGCCGGTCCAGCCCCACTGGTGGGCGTCGTCGTTGATCCGGACCCAGGTGGCGCCGGCGTCGTCCGAGCGGAGCACCGCCACGCCCTCGTACGCCGCGGAGACACGGCCCGTCTGGAAGACGGCCGGGTAGCCGGCGCCGGGGCGCTCGCGGCTTCGCACCGGTGCCGCCTTGCCGAAGCCCAGGGCGTGCGAGGCCTGGCAGCCGGCCACCGCCGTGAACGTCAGCCCGCCGTCCGTCGAGCGGAACAGTCCGTTGTCCTTCGCGGAGAGCCACAGGTCACCGCTGCGTCCGGGCGCGGCCGCCACCTTGAACTGCACGTCGCCGGAGGGGAGTCCGGTCGCGCCGCGGGTGAACGTCGCCCCGCCGTCGGCGGAGTGGAAGACCGCTCCGGTGTCGGTGTCGTAGACGTAGAAGCGCCTCGGGTCCAGCGGATCGGCGACCGGGGCGGCGCCCTTGGGGAAGGTGGTGACCTCGGTCCAGCTCGCCCCGCCGTCGGTGGAGCGGTGCGCCGGGTACCTGGTGCCGTCCCAGTGGACGAACGACCAGAGCAGGACCGACCCGTCGGCGGAGACCGCGACCGGCCCCGGGGCGGAGGCGGCGATCTCCGGCTGGGCGGCGAACGGCTGCCAGGTCCTGCCGCCGTCGTCCGAGGACGCCCCGGCCGAGCTCGACCCCGACGGCCAGCCCGTCCGTACGACGTACGAGGGCCTGAGCGCGGCCATGGCGAGGCCGGTGGCCGTGCCGAAGACCGGATTCGACGCCATGCCGCGTGACGGGGAGGCGGTCAGCGAGTCGTGGTACATCACCCCGATATCGCCCAGGCCGCTGAGGAGGCGGCCGCCCTTGACCGGCGGGGCGATGAGGAACCGGACCGACGTCTCCTCGAGTCCCCGGATCTCCGGGGCCCAGTGGACGAGGTCCCGGGTACCGAAGATCGTCGCGCCGGTCCCGTACACGATGTGCCGTGAGTCGAACGGGTCGACGGCCACGGCCTGCATCCACCAGCCGAACTTGGCCGACTCCCCGCCCCACCGCAGATACGGGGTCTCCGCGACATCGAGGACCGCGGTGTCCTTCAGCGAGGTCCAGGTGGCGCCGGCGTCGGTGGAGCGGAACACCGTGTCGATCCGCGACCAGCGGTTGTTGGTCGTGACGACGAGGCTGCCGGCGCGGCGCGCGTCGACCGCGACACCGCCGTAGCCGAAGCCGTCACCGGCGGCGGCGTCGGGCCGCGCCGGGGTGACCTCGTGCCAGGCGCCCGTCACCGTGTCGAGCCGGTGCACCGAGCCGTCGGACTGACCGTTGGGGCCCGGGGCGTCCGCGTAGGTGACGTACAGCGCCCGGCCGCGGGCGTCGTACGCGGCCCGGACCGGCACCTTCGTCGCCGCGCTCCCGGACGGCTGCCCGGGCACGACCTCCCAGCCGCCGGAACCGTCCGTGCGGTAGAGCGTGCTGCCGCCGTCGCCCCAGCCCGCGTAGACGGAGCGGCCCGCGGCGACCAGGAACATCACCCCCTGGCCGTTCGCCGACGGAGTGGCGGGGAAGGGCGCGGCAGCCCACGTCGCGCCCCGGTCGGTGGAGCGCAGGAGCCCGTCGTGCCGGGTGCCGAGCCAGAGCGTCTCGCTGTCCCGGGGGTCCACGAGCAGCCGCTCGCCCGCGCCGCGCCCGTCCTCGTTGGCACCCAGCCGCACGGTCAGGTCGGCCCGCTGCCAGGTCGCCCCCCGGTCCTCGGAGCGGAGCACCGCGCCGGGGCTCGCCCAGGACTGGGCGTACGTGCCGCAGGCCAGGTAGAGGCGGTCCGGGTGCTCGGGGTCGACGGCCAGGGCCTCGATGCCGAGCAGATTCCAGTCGTCCCAGCCGAGGTGGTCGGTGAGCGCGGTCCAGCGGGCCGCGGCGCTGTCCCAGCGGTAGGCGCCGCCGATGTCGGTGCGGGCGTACGCCAGCCCCTTGACCGTCGGGTGGAACAGCACCCCGGTGACGAATCCCGTCCCGCCGATCGTCGCGGTCCGCCAGCGGTGGGGCTCGGCGGCGCTGTCCTGGTGCCCCCGCGAGGTCGCGGCGGCGGTGCCCGCGGCCGGCAGGGCGACGACCGTGGCGGCGACGGCCGCCGAAGCGAGCACGGTTCTGCGGCTGGGCGTGGGCGCGGACGAAGCGCGCATGGCGAACACCTTCCGGACAGGGGACAACAGGACGAGGCGGAACGGGAGATGAGCGGGGAGCCGTGCCGGGTCAGCCCTTGACGGCGCCCGTGAGCATGCCCTTCTGGAAGTGCTTCTGGACGAACGGGGACAGCACCGCGACCGGGATCAGGGCGAGGATCATGACGGCCATCTGCACCGCCAGGCTGTTGATCTCGCCGCTGCTGACCGCCGCGCCCATCGCGCCCGGCGGGACCTGGTGCTGGAGGACCAGCTGACGCAGGATCATCTGCAGCGGGTACTTGTCGCTGTCCTGGATGTAGAGCATCGCGTTGAACCACTGGCTCCAGTAGCCCACCGCGTAGAACAGGGAGATCACGGCGATCACGGCACGCGACAGCGGCATGATGATCTGGAGCAGGATGCGCACCTCGCCGGCGCCGTCGATGCGGGCCGCGTCGATGAGTTCGGGCGCCGTGTCCATGAAGAAGCCGCGCAGGACCAGCACGTTGAAGACGCTGATCGCGCTGGGCAGGATCATCGACCAGTAGCTGTTGCTCAGCCCGATGCCGGTGACCAGGAGATACGTGGGGATGAGCCCGGCGCCGAAGAACATCGTCGCCATCAGGGTCATCAGCAGCGGACGGTGGGCGTACGAGTCGCGGCGGCTCAGCCCGTACGCGCACAGGATCGAGACCACCATGCTGACCACCGTGCCGACGACGGTGAGGCCGACGCTCACCGCCGCCGCGCGGGTCACCGCGCCGCCGCTGAGGAGTTCCTTGTAGGCGACGAATGTGATGTTCCTCGGCCAGACGACCAGGCCGCCCGCGTCGTTGATGGTCTTGGTGTCGGAGAGGCTGGTGACGAGCACCACCCAGATCGGGATGATCACGATCGCGCAGATCGCGACGAGGCCGAAGCCCTTGAAGGCGAGGCCCGCCTTGGTGGGCTCCTCCTCCCATACGGGGCGGGGTTCCATGCGCAGGGCGCGCTGGAGCCGGGTCTCCGCGCGGGGCGCGGGCTCTGCCGCGTCCTTCTCAAGTTCCAGGAGAGTTGTCATTTCTTGGAGTACACCCCCTGCTCGCCCAGCATGTGGGCGACCTTGTTGGCACCCAGCACCATGGCGACGCTGAACAGCCCCTTGAAGACACCGGCGGCGGCCGCGTAGCCGAAGTCGCCGGTCTTGATGCCCGTCCACCAGATGTAGGTGTCCAGGATTTCGGAAGCGCCGGCGCCGACCTGGTCGCGCTGGAGCAGGATCTGCTCGAAGTCGAGGTTGAGCGCGCTGCCCACCCGCAGGACCAGCAGGAGCGCGATGACCGGACGCAGTGCGGGCAGGGTCACGTGCCACATGCGGCGCCAGCGGCCCGCCCCGTCGACGGCCGCCGCCTCGTACAGGTCGGTGTTGACGGCGGCGAGCGCGGCCAGGAAGACGATCACGCCCCAGCCGGCGTCCTTCCACACGGCCTGGGCGGAGACCAGGAACTTGAAGAAGCCCGGACTGGTCATCAGGTCGAAGCCCTCGTGACCGTGTTCGCGCGCCCACTGGGCGACGAGTCCCGCGCCGCCGAACATCTGCTGGAAGACGGTGACGACGAGCACCCACGAGAAGAAGTGCGGCAGATAGACGACTGCCTGGACCCAGGCCCGGACCCGTGCGCTCATGATCGTGTTGAGCAGCAGGGCGATGGCGATCGGGATGGGGAAGAAGAGGACGAGCTGGGTGACGAAGATGACGAGGGTGTTGATGAGGACTTCCCAGAAGCGGTAGTCCTCGAAGATCCGGGTGAAGTTGTCGAAGCCGACGAAGGGGCTGCCGGTGATGCCCAGGTCGTAGACGTCGTAGTCCTGGAAGGCCACGATGTTGCCGAGCAACGGGATGTAGTTGAAGATCAGCAGCAGGCCGATGGCCGGCAGCGTCATCAGGACCAGGGTGCGGTCGCGCCGCAGCCGTTGGCGCCAGGTGATGCCGCCCGCCTGTGGTCCGGCCCCCGGCCGCTTCTTCGCCGGTTCGCTCCTCGCCGTGCGCCGGACAGCGGTCGCCCGTGACCTGCCCGCCCGTCCGCCGCCCGCTTCCCTGTCCTCGCCGTCACCGCTGCCGCCGCCGCCGGCCGGGGCGCCGGCCCCGTCGGAGGTGCGGTCCGGGTCGGTCGTGACCGTGGCCCGTGGCTTCACCGTGTGCTCCCCATGTCGTGCTCCGTGCCCCGGCCGCCGGGCTTCGTGCGCCCGGCGGCCCTTTCGCTGTCCCGCGTA
This sequence comes from Streptomyces sp. NPDC005803, assembly GCF_040630435.1. Taxonomy (NCBI): domain Bacteria; kingdom Bacillati; phylum Actinomycetota; class Actinomycetes; order Kitasatosporales; family Streptomycetaceae; genus Streptomyces; species Streptomyces sp. NPDC005803. The sequence continues at coordinate 170,249 of NZ_JBEXXO010000007.1, forward strand.
CGGCTGGTGCGTGTCGTACGCGTCAGACGCCGGAGCCGTTCTTGTCGAGAATGTCCTGGTACCAGGCGCGCAGCTTGTCGCCGCCGCTCTTCTTCCAGGTGTTCACGGCTTCCTCGACGTCGCTGACCTTCTTGCGGCCGCGGCGGATGTCCTTCTGCAGGTCGTCGAAGGGCGTGTACAGGGAGGCGTAGCGCTGCGGCTCGACGACCTGCATGCCGAAGAAGAGCGGCTTCTTGATGTACGGGGCCTGGCGCGCCATCCAGGCGGCGTAGTCCTTGGCCAGCTGCGGCTGGTCCGGGTAGGCGATCGAGGTGGGCGGCGAGGCGAGGAACAGGAAGGTGGAGGGCTGCGCCTCCTCGACCCCCTGCGGGGTGTAGGTCGGCGACCCGTCCTTGATCGTGTAGTGGGTGTCCTTCACGCCGTAGTTCGTCAGCATGAACTCCTCGGTGCCGAACGGCGCGGCCGCGTAGTCGGCGATCGCGAGGAACTCCTCGATCTTCGCCTTGGGGAGCTTCTTGCTGAGGAAGGTGAAGATGCCCGCCGGGTCGTCCTGCCACAGCACCGGCTTGCCGCCGTCGGGGCTGAAGAAGTCGAGGGCCTGCATGTCGAACTTCGGGTTGGACGCCTTCTGTTCGGTGACCATGCCCTTCCAGCCACCGGTGCCGTCGTTGTACATCATCACGTGCCCGCTGGTGAAGCGGATCTTGGAGTCGGCGTCCTTGCCGGCGTCGGCGTCCGGGTGGACGTACCCGCCGTCGTGCAGCTTGCGGGCGAAGGTGAGCGCCTCGCGGTACGCCTGCGTCTCTATCTTGTGGACCAGCTTGCCGTTCTCCAGCTGCCAGTAGTGCGGCGCGTCGGGCAGCAGGCCGTGGATCTTCTGGATGCAGGTCCAGAGGTCGTCGAAGGCCCAGACCTTCTGCTTGGGCGCGGTGTGCTCCTTGCCGAAGGCGAGCAGGTCGTCCGTGCTGGCCGGCACGGCGCCGGAGCCGATCAGGTCCTTGCGGTAGAAGATCGCGTTGCCGATGATCGGCGTCGGCATAGGCAGGCCGCGCAGCTTCCCGCCGAACACGGAGTACTGCCAGGCGCCCGTCGGGATGTTCGCCAGGTTCGGGTACTTCTTGACGGCGTCGCCCGCCAGGTAGGGCGTCAGGTCCGCGAACTTGGCGCTGATGGCGTTGCGGATCTGCCCCTGCATGTTCCAGCCGGGGATCGTCATGACGTCCGGGATGTCCGAGCCGGCGAGGACCGCGCCGATCTTGTCCTGGTAGGTGTTGCCGTCCTGCGGGTCGAAGTTGAGCGTGGCGCCGGCGGCCTTGTTCACGGCCGTGTAGTACGGGTTGTTCTTCTTCGGGACGGTGCCCCACAGCGGCGTCATGACCCGGAACGACGAGCCCTTGCCCGGGACCGACTTCACGGAGACGACCAGCGGGTCCGGCAGCTTGGTGAAGCCGGGGCTCGAACCGTTGACGCTCGGGACGTCGGGCTGGACCAGGTTCAGCGGGACGTAGGACGGAACGACCTTCTTGAGCGCCTTGCCCGTGGTCGTGCCCTCCTTGTCCTTGGACCCGGAACCGGAGCCGCCGCACGCGGCGAGCAGCGGTACCCCTCCGGCCACGGCGACAGCGGCGACCGCGCCCGTGGCGAGGAAGCTTCTCCGGCTCGGAGCCGTGGAGGAGGGGGTGGAATTCGGCGTCATTGCGTCAACCCTTCGAGGCGCACCAGGACGACACGTGGCGGGCGACCGCCGTTCGGTTCCTGTGTCTGAGGTGGAGCGTTGCTGACTGGGCCGGCATGACCGGCCGCAGGTGAAGCGGTTCAACAGGGAAACGGCAGAACCTGTCGCCGTCCCGGGAAGATCACGGGCGCCGGGCGCCCCATCGAAGCTCCGTCGAAGCGCTTCGATGTTGCAGCGAGGTTAAGTGAAGGGCTCCAGCCGCACAAGAGTCCGTTTCCAGATTCCTCCGACCTGTTTCCGAACCGTTTCCTGACGCTCTGAGGGGTTGTCGAGTACGGAGGTCGAAGACGAGGCCTTGACACGCGCGGGGTTGGGCATTGAGCATCGAAGCGCTTCGAAAGATCTTCCGAGGCCCCCGGGATGTCCGCGCGAGGCGCTGACACCGGAATACCTCCCACCTCTCCAAGGGGACCCGCACGTGACGGAACAACCGCAGCCCTTCCGCGACCCGCAGCTGCCCTTCGCCCAGCGCGTCGACGATCTGCTTCAGCGGCTCACGCTCGACGAGCGCATCGCGATGCTGCACCAGTTCGCACCGGCGGTCGACCGGCTCGGACTCGGCGCCTTCCGGACCGGTCAGGAGGCTCTGCACGGCGTGGCCTGGATGGGCCCGGCGACGGTGTTCCCGCAGGCCGTGGGGCTCGGAGCCACCTGGAACGACGAACTGGTGCGCCGCATCGGCGAGGCCGTCGGCAACGAGGTCCGCGCCAAGCGCGCCGAGGACGACCGCGTCGGCCTCAACGTCTGGGCGCCGACGGTGAACCTGCTGCGCAACCCGCTGTGGGGACGGGGCGAGGAAGGCTACTCCGAGGACGCCGGGCTGACCTCCGCCATCGCGGTCGCGTACACCCGAGGACTGCGCGGCGACCATCCGCTCTACTGGCGGACCGCCCCGGTGCTCAAGCACTGGCTCGCCCACAACAACGAGACCGACCGCGACACCTCCTCCTCCTCGGTCCGCCCGCGGGTCCTGCACGAGTACGACCTCAAGGCGTTCCGTGACGCCGTGCGGGCCGGCGCGGTGGCCGGGGTCATGCCCGCCTACAACCTGGTCAACGGGCGGCCCAACCACGTCTCGCCGCTCCTGTCCCAGCATCTGCGCGCCTGGACCGACCGGTCGCTGGTGGTCTGCTCCGACGCCGGGGCACCCTCCAACCTCGTCGATTCCGAGCACTACTTCGACACCCACGAGGAGGCGACGGCCGCCGCCCTGCGCGCCGGGGTGGACAGCTTCACCGACCACGGCCAGGACTCCGGCATCATGACCGGCCGCATCCGAGGCGCGCTGGAAAACGGACTCCTCGACGAGCACGACATCGACACCGCCGTCCGCCGCCTGCTCGAACTGCGTTTCGCACTTGGGGAGTTCGACCCCGACCTGGACCCGTACGCGAAGACCGCCGACTTCGACACCGAGGACCACAGGGCGCTCGCCCTGGAGGCAGCCGAGCAGGCCGTCGTCCTGCTCAAGAACGACGGCCTGCTGCCGCTCGACCCCGCCGCCGGGCAGACCGTCGCCGTCGTCGGACTCCTCGCGGACGCCTGCAAGCTCGACTGGTACAGCGGCACGCTCATCCACCGCTCCACGCCGCTCGACGGACTGCGGGAACGCTTCGGCGCGGAGCACGTCGTGCACGCCGAGGGCGTCGACCTGGTCCGGCTGAAGTGCGCGGAGGGCTGGCTGCGGATCCCCGCGGCCGACGCGGGGCAGGAACCCGTGCGCGGCGCGGAAGGCGCCCTCGACCCGGCGCTGCTCGCGGGCCGCACCGACCTGCCGCCGCTGACCTGCGGCGACACCCCGTCCGAGCTGGCGCTCACCGACTGGGGCAACGGCGTGATCACCCTGCGGGAACCGGCCGGCCGCTATCTGTCGGTCGCCGAGGACGGTTATGTGCGCGCCTCCGCGGACGAACCGGGCGGCTGGATCGTCCAGGAGACGTTCCGCTGGGAAGCGGTGGAGGGTCATGCCGGCGGTCACCGCCTTCTGCACGTGGGAACGGGTAGGTATGTCTCTGTCGCCGCCGACGGCGTAAAGGTTGCCGCGCCCGGCGAAGAAATCTCCGGCACCCCGCAAGCCGCCGGGACGGTCTTCGAGATCGAGATCGCCGAGCGCGGCGAGGACGCCGTGGCCCGCGCGGCGGCCGCCGCCGACGTCGTGATCGTGGTGGCCGGGAACGATCCGCACATCAACGGCCGCGAGACCGAGGACCGCACCACCCTCGACCTCCCCGCCCAGCAGGAACGCCTGTGGCGTGCCGCCCACGCCGCCAACCCGCGCACCGTCCTGGCGGTCACCTCCGCCTACCCCTACGCACTCACCGACGCCGCGGCCACGCTCCCCGCCCTGCTGTGGACCGCGCACGGCGGGCAGGCCGCCGGAACCGCCCTCGCCCGCGTCCTCGCGGGTGACGTCTCCCCGGCGGGCCGGCTGCCGCAGACCTGGTACACCTCCGACGCGGAGCTGCCCGGACTGCTGGACTACGACATCATCGGCTCCCGGCAGACCTACCTCTACTACGAGGGCGCCCCGCTCTACCCGTTCGGCCACGGCCTCTCGTACAGCGACTTCGCCTACAGCGCCCTCAGCGCCGAGCAGGACGGCGACCTGCTGCGGGTGTCGCTGACCGTCACCAACACCGGGGCCGTCCCCGCGGACGAGGTCCCCCAGCTGTACGTGCGCGCGGTGGCGCCGTCCGTCGTGCGGCCGCTGCGCCAGCTGGCCGGGCACCGCAGACTGCACCTGGCACCCGGCGCCGCCGAGCGCGTCGACTTCCTCCTCCCCGTCACCGGGCTCGGCCACTGGGACGTGGCGCACGGCCGCTGGAGCGTCGAGCCGGGAGCGTACGAGATCCAGGCGGGCGCCTCCAGCGCGGACATCCGGATCATCACCGTGGTCACCCTCGACGGCGAACCGGCCGGGCCCCGCCCCGTCCTGACGCGCGGTCTGGAGGCCGCCGACTACGACGAACAGCTCGGCACCGCGATCGTCGACCGGGCGAAGACGGACGGCGACGCGGTCACGGCCGTCGCCGACACCAACGAACTCCTCTACCGCGGATGCGACTTCGCCGCCGGAGTACGAGAGGCCGAGGTGCTGGCCGCGGGGGAGGGGACCGTGCTGATCACCGCCGGCGGCACCACGGTCACCGTCCCGGTCGCCGCCACCGACGGGCCGTACGACTTCCGGACCGTGCGGGCCCAGCTGACCGCCTCCGGAACCGGAGACCTGCGCATCACCCTGCGCGGCTCGGTGCGCCTGGCCCGGATCACCTTCACCGGGGCCGGCGAGTGAACCGGCCCGCTCCCCGCCCGCCCGACCCCGCCCCTCCTCATCCAGTTGCCCCCGGCAAGGAGTCCGCATGAAGTTCACCGACGGCTTCTGGCTCATGCGTGAGGGCGTACGCGCCTCCTACGCGACCGAGATCCGCGATCTGCGCGTCGGCGCGGACCAGTTCACCGCCTACGCGTCGGTCAAGCACGTCGCCGCACGCGGCGACACCCTCAACACCCCGCTCATCACCGTCGACTGCTTCTCCCCGGCCGAGGGAATCATCGGCGTGCGCACCACCCACCATGCCGGAGCGGTGCACCGCGGACCCGACTTCGCCTTCCCCGGACTCGACCCGGCAGCCGCCGGGGCCCGCACCCGGCGGGACGGCGCGGTCACCGAACTGACCAGCGGGCCGCTGACGTTGCGCATGGACGGCGACGGGCCCTGGGGGCTGTCCTTCCTCGACGGCGACGGCCGGCGCCTCACCGGTGTCGACGCCAAGGGCACCGCCTTCGCCACCGCCCCGGACGGCAGTCACCACATGATCGCCCAACTCGCCCTGGACGTCGGGGAGAACGTCTACGGACTCGGTGAGCGGTTCACCCCGTACGTCAAGAACGGTCAGACCGTCGACATCTGGCAGGCGGACGGCGGCACCAGCAGCGAACTGGCCTACAAGAACATCCCGTTCTACCTCTCCTCGCGCGGCTACGGCGTCTTCGTCAACCACCCCGGCAAGGTCTCCTTCGAGGTCGGCTCGGAGTCCGTCGGCCAGGTGCAGTTCAGCGTCGAGGACCAGTCGCTGGAGTACTACATCGTCGCCGGGCCGACACCCAAGGAGGTGCTGGCCCGCTACACCGCGCTCACCGGTCGCCCCGCACTGCCGCCGGCCTGGTCCTTCGGCCTCTGGCTCACCACGTCCTTCTGCACCTCGTACGACGAGGAGACCGTCACCTCGTTCGTCGACGGCATGGCCGCACGCGACATCCCCCTCTCCGTCTTCCACTTCGACTGCTTCTGGATGCGCGAGTACCAGTGGTCGGACTTCCTGTGGGACCCGGACGTCTTCCCCGACCCGGAGGGCATGCTGGCCCGGCTCAAGGAACGCGGGCTGCGGATCAGCATGTGGATCAACCCGTACATCGCCCAGAAATCAGCTCTGTTCGCCGAGGGGGCCGAAATCGGCTACCTGGTGCGCCGGACCAACGGCGACATCTGGCAGTGGGACCTGTGGCAGCCCGGCATGGCGCTGGTCGACTTCACCAATCCGGCTGCGCGCGAGTGGTACACCGGCAAACTCCGCGTCCTGCTCGACCAGGGCGTCGACTCCTTCAAGACGGACTTCGGCGAGCGCATCCCCACCGATGTCGTCTGGCACGACGGCTCCGACCCGGAGCGCATGCACAACTACTACGCGCAGATCTACAACCGCACGGTCTTCGAGCTCCTGGAGAAGGAGCGGGGCCACGGAGAGGCGGTCCTCTTCGCCCGCTCGGCGACGGCGGGCGGCCAGCAGTTCCCCGTGCACTGGGGCGGCGACTGCTTCGCCTCGTTCACCGCGATGGCCGAGTCGCTGCGGGGCGGCCTCTCCCTCTCGCTGTCCGGCTTCGGCTTCTGGAGCCACGACATCGGCGGCTTCGAGGGCACCCCCGATCCGGCGGTCTTCAAGCGCTGGCTCGCCTTCGGCCTGATGTCCTCGCACAGCCGCCTGCACGGCAACGTGTCCTACCGGGTGCCGTGGGAGTTCGGCGAGGAAGCGGTGGACGTCACCCGGAAGTTCACCCTGCTCAAGCACCGGCTGATGCCGTACCTGTACGGGGCGGCCGTCACCGCCCACCGCACCGGCGTCCCGATGATGCGCCCGATGCTGCTGGAGTTCCCCGGCGACCCGACGACCCGGATGCTGGACCGCCAGTACATGCTCGGCCCGGACCTGCTGGTCGCGCCCGTCTTCACGGAGGACGGTCAGGTCGAGTACTACGTTCCCGAGGGCACCTGGACGGTCCTGCTGACCGGTGAGACCGTCACCGGACCGGTCTGGCGCCACGAGACCCACGGGTTCGACAGCCTGCCGGTCCTGGTGCGCCCGGGCGCGGTGCTCCCGTGGGGCGCGGACGACCAGCGCCCCGACAGCGACTGGCTGGACGGGCTCACGCTGCGGGTCTTCGGCGGGGCGGCCGGCGACGACGCCACGTCCGTCACGGTGCCGGACCTGACGGGCGCGACCGCCGCCGGGTTCCGGGTGGTCCGGGACGGGGCGACCCTGACCGTCACCTCCGAGGGCACGGACCGCCTGTACCGCGTGGTCGACGAGCCGACGGGAGCCACGGCCGAGGGGACGGGCACGGTGACGCTGCCCGGCGCCTGAACGCGGGGGGCGGTGCCGTCGGGGCGGTGGTGATCACCGCTCCGACGGCACCGCCCCCGTGCGTCCGGCCGGTGTACGACGGGGTCAGCGCGTCGCGCGGGCGAGGGCCCGGTCCGCCGCGCCGCGCGAGGTGTGCCACAGCGTGGTCACCGGCTCCCACACCCGGATCCCGCGGCCCATGCCCACCGTGGCCGCGCTGAACGTGACCCCGTAGTGCGCGGGGTCCGCCGCCACGGACAGGCTGCGGACGACATGGCCCCGGGTGGTGCCGCGCTCCGCGGTCCGCACGGCGGCGTACCCGCGCTCGCCCGGCGAGAGCACGTAGGAACCGCTCGTGGCGGGCGGGACGGGCTGGGCCGAGCCGTCGAGGCCCCGGAACGTGATCGTCGGGATACGGTCCACGACGCAGGTCCGGCCACCCCGGTTGGTGACGGCGATCCGCGCCACGTTGTGGTGCCCGCCGGGTGAGGCGGAGATCCTGAGGGCCTTCTCCTGGCAGGGGACGGGGCGGCTCCGCGCCCCGTCGGTGGCCGCGCCGGCCGTGGCCGACGCCCCGGCGGCCGTCAGGGCCAGGGCGGCCGCGGCGGTGAGCGCGGCGGTGAGGGTGGAGCTCGGACGCATGGTGTGTCTCCCCTTGGATCGACAGCCTGCGGTCGGGACCCGAGGGCCCAGGTGGCCGGTACGGCCGACAGGGACATCATGGACGGAATGCCTGGTTCATGGCGATAGATCGGACATATCGGTTCAGTATCTGTCGCTACGAACCGGGCATGCGTGCAAGTGGGCTGGCCGGCAAGTGGGGGAGCGGGCCACCGGGGTGGCGGGCGACCGGGCAAGTGAGCAACCCGGCAAGCGGGCCGGCGGGCAAGTGGGCGCCGGCGCCGAGTGCCCGCTGCCCGGCTGCGGCCACCCGCGCCGCACGGAGGCCGCACCGGAGCTACCGCGCCCGGACCGTGGCCATCACCTCGCGGTCGGGTTGCAGCGTCAGCGTCGGCACCGGGCCGACCGTGCCCGGATCGACGTCCAGCTCGAAACGGCGGGCGAGCACGGCCAGGATCAGCACCGCCTCGACCATCGCGAACCGGGTGCCCAGGCACACCCGGGGTCCCCCGCCGAACGGGAACCAGGCGTACTCCGCTATCTCGTCACCCGTCTCCGCGTCCCAGCGCTCCGGGCGGAACTCCTCCGGCTCGGGGAACCACCGCTCGTCCCGCTGGGTGGCCCACTGGCTGCTCCACACCCGGGTGCCTTCCGGAATCGGCAGGCCGCCGATCCGCGCCCCTTCCTTCGCGACCCCGGTGACCAGCCAGATCGTCGGGTACAGCCGGAGCGTCTCCTTGACCACCGCCTGCGCGTACGTGAGGTGCGCGTAGTCGTCGAACCCCGGTTCGCGGTCACCGAGCACCCGGTCCAGCTCCTCGGCCAGCGCGGCCCGCGCCCCGGGGTTGCGGGAGAGGAGGTACCAGGCCCACACCAGCGTCGAGCTCGTCGTCTCGTGGCCGCCGATGTACAGGGTGACCGTCTCGTCGCGGATCTCCCGGTCGTCGAGCCGCGTGCCCGTCTCGTCGACGGCGGTGAGCAGCCGGCTGAGCAGATCGGGGCGCTCGTCCCCGCCGTCACGGTGGCGGGCGACGACCCGGGCCACCTCGGCGTCGATGACCGCCGCGGCCTTCTTGATCCTGGCCCGCCCCGGGGTCGGCATCCAGTCGGGCAGCAGTGCGCCGATGCCCGCGAACTCCTTGCCGATCTCCGCCTGTGCCACGTCCATGGCCCGGCCCATCGCGTCGGCGTCGGCGGGCGTGTCGACGCCGAAGATCGTGCGGACGGCGATCTTCTGCGTCAGCGCGGCCATCTCCCGCTTCACGTCGATGCGTTCGCCGCCCGACCAGGTGTCGGCGAGCTCGACCGTGCTGCCCGCCATGGTCGCCGCGTACGACCGGACCTGCTTGGGCCGCACGGACGGCTGCACGAGCGAGCGCTTGCGCCGCCACTCGGTGCCGCGGGCCACCACGACGCCGTTGCCCATCACCGTACGGAAGGCGACGCCGAGCGCGGGCTGGTCGAAGGTGCGCTCCGTCTCGGTGAGCAGTTCGCCTATGAGCTCCGGATCGGCCACGAACACGCAGGGGTGGGGGCCGAAGCGCCACTGGACCAGGTCGCCGTGGGCGCGCAGGCGCTCGAAGAACGCCAGGGGGTTCTTCCCGAACTGCGGCATGTTGCCGAGGAAGGGCAGCCCTCTCGGGCCCGGGACGATCCGGTGGCCGCGCGGCCGTGCGTCGACGGCCGGGCCGTTCTCCGTGGACATGAAGGTCTCCGCTCTGACGGTCCGGCCGGCCGGGGGCGCGCCACCGGCCTTGTGGAGTAGGTGAGTTGTCGAGAGTAGCCGGGATGTGCCGCGGGCAGTGGGGCGGCCCGGCGGGGTGCCCGCCCGCTCCGCGTTCCTCCGCCACTTGCCTAAAGGTATTAGGCAGCCGCATGATGGTTGTAGGTGAAAGAGGAGGAACCCATGGTGCGTGCGGGGCTGACCGCGCAACGGCTGACCCGGGCGGGAGCGGAGCTGGCCGATGAGGTGGGATTCGAGCAGGTGACCGTGTCGGCACTCGCCCGGCGGTTCGACGTCAAGGTCGCCAGCCTGTACTCGCACGTGAAGAGCTCGCACGACCTCAGGACCCGGATCGCCCTGCTCGCCCTGGAGGAGCTCGCCGACCGCGGCGCGGCCGCACTGGCGGGCCGGGCCGGCAAGGATGCCCTGGGCGCCTTCGCGGACGTGTACCGCGACTACGCCCGTGAGCACCCCGGCCGTTACGCCGCGGCTCAGTACAGGCTCGACCCGGAGGCGGCCGCCGCCAGTGCCGGAGGCCGGCACGCGCAGATGACGCGGGCGATCCTGCGCGGCTACGACCTGAGCGAACCGGATCAGACGCACGCGGTCCGGCTGTTGGGCAGTGTCTTCCACGGCTACGTCAGCCTGGAGGCGCAGGGAGGGTTCAGCCACAGCGCCCCCGACTCGCAGGAATCCTGGTCACGGATCGTGGACGCCCTCGACGCCCTGCTGCGGAACTGGCCCGCACCCTGACCACGGCCCGAGCCGGCCGGCTGACACCCCACTTCTCGGACGTTCCGAGCAACAGGCGGAGAGACATGCACACCGAGTCCGAACCGATCATCACCCCGGTCACCGCCGCCCTCCTGCGTGGTGCGCTCGACCTGGAACACACCGCGCACGGGCTGCGCCCGCACCGACTGCCCGCGTGGGCCCGTGCCCAGTACGCCGACGGGCAGCTGGCCATGGCTCAGGCCCAGCCCTCCGGCGTCCGGCTGGCCTTCCGCACCCGCGCCACCACCATCGAACTGGACGCCCTGCGCACCAAGACGGCCTACGTGGGCGCACCGCCCCGGCCGGACGGCGTGTACGACCTGCTCGTCGACGGCCGTCCCGTCGGGCAGGCGGCCGTCACGGGCGGGAACGTCCACGTGGTGGACATGGCCACCGGATCCGCGGAGACCCGGCCGGGCCCGGTCGGCACCGTCCGGTTCCCGGTGCTGCCCGAGGGGGCCAAGGACGTCGAGATCTGGCTGCCGTACAACGAGAGCACCGAGCTCATCGCCCTGCGCACCGACGCCCCGGTCGAGCCCGCCCCGGACAGCGGCCGCAAGGTGTGGATGCACCACGGCAGTTCCATCAGCCACGGCTCCGAGGCGGCGGGCCCGGCGTCGACCTGGCCCGCACGCGCTGCCTCGCTCGGTGGCGTGGAACTGATCAACCTCGGTCTGGCCGGCAGCGCCCTGCTCGACCCGTTCACGGCCCGCGTCATGCGCGACACCCCCGTCGACCTGATCAGCGTCAAGATCGGCATCAATCTCGTCAATGCCGATGTGATGCGGCTGCGCGCCTTCGTCCCGGCGGTCCACGGCTTCCTCGACACCGTCCGGGAGGGGCACCCCACCACCCCCCTCCTGGTCGTCTCGCCCATCCTGTGCCCCATCCACGAGGACACTCCGGGCCCGAGCGCCCCCGACTTCAGCGGCCTCGGTGAGGGAAGGCTCCGGTTCGTGGCGGCGGGCGACCCCGCCGAACGCGCCGCCGGAAAGCTGACGCTCCAGGTCATCCGGGACGAGCTCAGCCGCCTCGTGGCGCAGCGCTCGGCCGACGACCCGAACCTGCATTACCTCGACGGGCGCGGCCTCTACGGTGAGGCGGACCACGCCGAACTCCCGCTCCCCGACCAGCTCCACCCGGACGCGGCCACGCACCGCCGCATGGGGGACCGATTCGCCGGCCTGGTGTTCACCGGAGACGGCCCGTTCGCCCCCGGCCGCGCCGCCTGAACGGCCGGTCCGGGTGCGGGGTCGGTGTCAGCCGGCGTCCGCCATCCGGAATACCGGGAGGAGAGCAGCACCGCCCGGGGGAGGATCGGGCCATGGAAACAGACCCCCTGATGGCACGGGCCCGCCTCCTGTGGGAGTCGCTCGCCGGCGTGCCCGTCTCGTTCGCGTCGGCCGGCGGTCCCACGGTGGTCACGGCACCCGCGTCGGCCCTGGCTCCACCGGGCTGGGTGGGCACCGTGCTGTTGGGCGACGCGGCCGTCGTCACCGCGCCCACGGAAGGCGTGGCGCACGCCGTCCGCCGCGCTTTGCGCGGTGTGCCGGCCCCGTCGCTCACCGACCCCGGGGCCTTGGCCCGGGTATGGCCGGTCGCCGAGGTGCTGGGGCCCGCCACGCTCGCCTATCTGGCTGTCGACGATTTCCGCCCCTCGCTCCGGGTCGCGGGTGAATGTGACCGGCTGCCGGCGGGGCATGAAGATCTGTTGCGGCTGCTCTCCTCGGTGAGCGAGGAGGATGCGGGCGAGTGCGGACTGGCGGAGATCACCTCGCCGGCGTTCGTCGTGCGGCACGGGCCCACCGTGGTCGCGGCTGCGGGATACCGGCACTGGCCGCACTCCACGGCCCACTTGTGCGTCCTGACCGCGCCCCCTGCGCGAGGCAGGGGGCTCGCCCGCGAGGTGGCGTCCGCCGCGACCGCGCACGCGCTCGCCTCCGGACAGCTGCCGCAGTGGCGGGCGAGGCCGGCGGAGTCACGCAGTGTCGCCAGGGCGTTGGGCTTCCGTGAGTTGGGCAGCCAGCTGAGTGTGCTGCCGGTTTCCGGCTGACCCTTGCGTGCGCACGGAGGTGAGCGCCGGCGCGGCCCTTCCGTGCGCGGGCGGCCTGCCCACCGGGGCGGCCGGTGGCGACCTGCGCGTGGCCGCTCGGGGCACGCGCGCCGCCGGGCGGGCCGGTCGACCGACCCGCCCGGCGGCGACGTCGTCAGACGCCCGGCGGGACCCGGGACGGGCGGCCGTTGCCGCGCGTCAGCGAGTAACCGAAGACGGCCGCGAACGAGGCCAGCACACCGCCGCCGATCGTCCACAGCCAGCGGCTGGTCCACCAGCCGGAGGACCAGCCGTCCTCCGGCTCGCCGGCGAGGGCCACCGGGGCCGCCGACGCGCCGTCGGCGGCCTGCTCGACCGAGGACACACCGGGTACCAGCGGCTCGGAGAGGCTGCCGTCGACATCCGCGGCGCCGCCCTGGTCGGCCGTCGTGACCTGGACCTCGGTCCGCACCGGCAGCCCGAGGTCGGCGTCCGGCAGGTCCACGACGGTGAGGCGTACGTAATAGCTGCCGGGCAGCGGGTCGTTGGCCCACGGCTCGGCCCAGGCCCTGACGGTGCGCAGCACGCAGGTCAGTTCGACCGTGGCGGCATCGGCCCCGGCCTTACCGGTCTGCCGCCCGTACATGCAGGCCTGGCGGCGGCGCAGCCCGTCGTACACATCGACCTGCCAGGTCGAGGCGCCGTGCCGGGTGGCGGACTCGGGGAGGGTGACCTTCGCCTTGACCGTGGCCCGCTGTCCGGCGTCGGCCGGGAAGACCCAGTACAGGTAGTCGCCGGTCGACGCCCCGGCGGTGGCGGTCTGGTCCTGCTGGATGGCCGTGGCGGTGCGGAAGGCGGTGCCCGCCTCCGTGGGGCCGGCCCCGTCGCCCGAGGCGCTCGGGCTCGGCGACGGGTCGTCCGCCACGGCGGCTCCCGCCCCGGTCAGCAGGGCGAGACCGGTCAGCAGCGCACCCGCGAGCACGCGTCTCGTACGGAACATCAGTGGGTCCTCCAGACGGCGAAGCGCCAGCGCGAGATCCAGCCGGTCAGCAGACCCGCGATCAGTCCGGTCAGGACGAGGACGCCCAGCAGCCACCAGCCGCGGCCGAGGCCGAACGCCGCGGGGTCGGCCGCCGCGTCGGGGGCGTCCACCAGGTCGATGGTCAGCTCGACCGGCATGCCGGGAGCGGTCTTCACCGAGGCGGGGGCGGAGAAGGAGTTGGAGACCTGGAGGCAGACGGTCTCCGCGGCCGGCTTGACGTCGCCGTCCGTGTCCTCATCGGGCTTCGGGTAGCGCAGCCCCGACGAGATCGCGTCGGTACGTCCGGTGCCGGACTCCGCACCTCTGACGATCTCCCGGCCGTGCACGGTCACCGCACGCAGCAGCATGCCGTAGTCGTTGTTGACGGCCCGGTCGGCGAACACGCTGACCGAGGCCCGCAGTTCCTGGCCGGGCAGCACGTCGACCCGGTACCAGCGGTGCTCGGCGAACTTCTCCCGGTCGGTGTAGAGACCCGGCTTGAGCTGCGGGGCGTCGGTGCAGCTGCCCGCGCCCTCGGTGGCGACCGGGGTCACGACGGGTTCGGCCGCCCGGTCCACCAACTGCTTGACGCGGCCGGAGAGTTCATCGGTGTGCTGGACGGCGGTGTACGTGCCGCCGGTGGCCTCCGCGATGCAGGTGAGCTGCTGGCGGATCTTCGCGTTCGGCACCAGGCCGAGGGTGTCGATGACCAGGTGGATGCCGCGCGCCGCGATGTCACGGGCGACCTCGCACGGGTCGAGCGGACCACAGGTGTCCTCGCCGTCGCTGATCAGCACGATCCGGCGGGTGGAGTCGCCCCCCTCCAGATCGTCGGCGGCTCCCAGCAGGGCCGGGCCGATCGGGGTCCAGCCGGTGGGCGCCAGCGTGGCGACCGCGGTCTTCGCCTCGGTGCGGTCCAGCGGGCCGACCGGGTAGAGCTGCTTGGTGTCCTTGCAGCCGACCTTGCGGTCGTCGCCCGGGTAGTCGGCGCCCAGGGTCCGGATGCCGAGCTGGACCTGCTCGGGCACCGCGTCCAGGACCTCGTTGAACGCCTGCTTCGCCGCGGTCATCCGGGACTGGCCGTCGATGTCGCGGGTCCGCATGGAGCCACTGACGTCGAGCACCAGCTCGACCTTGGGGGAGGCTTTGGTGGGGGTTTCATCGGCGGCGGCGGGGAGCACCGAGCCGAGCCCGGCGGTCAGGGTGGCGAGCAGAATGCCCACCCCGACCGTCAGCCTTCTTCTTATGATCATCGCCGGATAGTAGTGAACAACAGTTCGCTTGCCAAAACGGCCGCTGCCCGTCGCACGCGCTTGTGTGCGGCGTGCGACGGGACATGACAGCCGGTCAGCTTCTCCGGGCCGGCCCGCGGGCGGGGTGCGCCGTATCGGGGCGGGCTGTCAGCTCTGCCGGACGGCTCCGCCGCCCGTCGCGCCCAGCAGCGGCTTAGCCGCCCGTTCCAGCACCGAGCCGACCCGCTCCCAGGTGGCCACGTCCCTTTCGACCGCCTCCAGGCGCACCTCGTCACCCGTGTCCCAGCCGGCGGCGATCGCGACCGGGTCCGCACCCGTGGCCGCCGCGGCGGCCAGCGCGGCCGCGCCCAGGGCGACCAGTTCCCCGCTGGAGGGCACGGTCACCGGCCGTCCGGAGAGGCGGCGCACGGTCTCCACCCATACGCGCCCCTGCGCGCCGCCGCCGATCAGCAGGAGCGGCCGGTGCGCCACCTCGGGGTCGTCCGGGTCGAGCCCGCAGGCCCGCAGCAGTGCGTCGAGCGCCCGCAGCACGGTGACGACCGCGCCCTCGTAGGCGGCGCCCAGGAGTTGCTGCGGGGTGGTGTCGTGCCGCAGGCCGGTGAGGAGGCCGGCGGCGGTCGGCAGGTCGGGGGTGCGTTCGCCGTCCAGGTACGGGAGGAGTACGGCTTCGCCGCCCGGCGTCGCGTCGTTGCGGTCAAGGCCCAGCAGCGCCGCCACCTTGTCGACGGCGAGTGTGCAGTTGAGGGTGCAGGCCAGCGGCAGGTACGTGCCGTCCGCCGCGGCGAATCCGGCGAGAGCAGGGGAGGCCGGCCGGGCGCGGGAGGCGGTGAAGACCGTGCCCGAGGTGCCCAGGCTGAGGACCGGGTGGTCGAGGAGCCCCGCGCCGCCGAGCCCGAGGCCGACGGCGGCGCTCATGTTGTCACCGGTACCCGCGGCGACGGCGATTCCGGCGGGCAGGCCGAGCGCCTCGGCGGCCTCGGCCGTCAGTGAACCGGCGCGCGCCGCCCCGCTCGACGCCACCTCCGGCAGCAGCGCCGGGTCGATGGAGAGGAGTGCGAGGAGTTCCGGGTCGTAGGAGCCGGTGGCGGTGGAGTACCAGCAGGTGCCGGACGCGTCGCCCGGGTCGGTGACGGCGCGGCCGGAGAGCCGCTCGGTCAGGAAGTCGTGGGGGAGCCGGATCGCGGCGGTCGCGGCGGCGGTCCCGGGTTCGTTCTCCCGCAGCCACTGCCACTTCGACGCGGTCATGGAGGCCACCGGAACCGAACCGGTGCGGGCGGTCCAGGCGTCGGCTCCGCCCAGTGCGGCGGTCAGTGCGGCGGCCTGCGGGGCGGAGCGGGTGTCGTTCCACAGGAGCGCCGGACGCAGCGGGCGGCCCGCCGCGTCGAGGACGACCAGTCCGTGCTGCTGCCCTGCGACGGCGATCCCGGTGACGTCGGCGGCGGCGACGCCCGACTCCTTCAGTCCGGCGGCGACCGCGTCGCGCAGCGCCTGCCACCACACCTCGGGGTCCGTCTCGCGGGCCCCGCCCTCGCCGGTGACGACGTGCGGAGCGCGGCCGACGGCGAGCACGCGGCCGGTGGCGGCGTCGACGAACGCGGCCTTGGTGGACTGGGTGGAGCTGTCCACACCGATGACGACCTCATGCGACGGCATGGCTGACCTCATTCTCTGACTCAGGGGCTCCCGGGCTGCGGACCCTCGCACTGCGGGCTCCCACGCCGACGGGATTTGATCGTACAAGAAACAAATTACTCGACGGAGCCCGTGCGGAACAGGGGCCGCTCCGGATTTCCCCGGACGGGGGGTTACGTCGAGGGGGTGGTCCGTGCATGATTAGTCATGACAGTGAACAAATTGAGGTTCGGCCGCTCGACCGGCTGCGGACCCACGGCACCGAAGGCGGCTGGACCATGACGGAACGCTTCACCCCCACCCCGCAGGACAAGTTCACCTTCGGCCTCTGGACCGTGGGCTGGCAGGGGCGTGACCCCTTCGGGGACGCGACCCGCGAAGCGATCGACCCGGTCGACTCCGTCCAGCGCCTCGCGGAGCTCGGCGCGTACGGCGTGACGTTCCACGACGACGACCTGATCCCGTTCGGCTCGACGGACTCCGAGCGCGAAGGCATCGTGAAGCGGTTCCGGCAGTCGCTGGACGCGGCGGGACTCGTCGTGCCGATGGCGACGACGAACCTCTTCACCCACCCCGTCTTCAAGGACGGCGCCTTCACCGCCAACGACCGCGACGTCCGCCGCTACGCGCTGCGCAAGACGCTGCGCAACATCGACCTGGCCGTCGAGCTCGGCGCCACCACCTACGTCGCCTGGGGCGGCCGCGAGGGCTCCGAATCGGGTGCCGCCAAGGACATCCGCGTCGCGCTCGACCGCATGAAGGAGGCCTTCGACCTGCTGGGCGACTACGTCACGGAGCAGGGCTACGACCTCAAGTTCGCCATCGAGCCCAAGCCGAACGAGCCGCGCGGCGACATCCTCCTCCCGACCATCG
The DNA here is from genome assembly GCF_040630435.1 of Streptomyces sp. NPDC005803. NCBI lineage: Bacteria > Bacillati > Actinomycetota > Actinomycetes > Kitasatosporales > Streptomycetaceae > Streptomyces > Streptomyces sp. NPDC005803. Next base: position 187,531 of record NZ_JBEXXO010000007.1, read on the forward strand.
GCCACGCCCTCGCCTTCATCGAGCGCCTGGAGCGCCCCGAGATGGTGGGCGTCAACCCGGAGGTCGGCCACGAGCAGATGGCCGGGCTGAACTTCGCGCACGGCATCGCGCAGGCGCTGTGGGCGGGCAAGCTCTTCCACATCGACCTCAACGGCCAGTCCGGCATCAAGTACGACCAGGACCTCCGCTTCGGCGCCGGCGACCTGCGCCAGGCCTTCTGGCTCGTCGACCTCCTGGAGAACTCGGACTACGCGGGCCCGCGTCACTTCGACTTCAAGCCGCCGCGTACCGAGGACTACGACGGCGTCTGGGCCTCGGCCGCGGGCTGCATGCGCAACTACCTGATCCTCAAGGAGCGCGCCGCCGCCTTCCGTGCCGACCCGGCGGTGCAGGAGGCGCTGCGCGCGTCCCGGCTGGACGAGCTGGCCCAGCGCACCGCCGAGGACGGCGTGGCGGGCCTGCTGGCCGACCGCTCGGCCTTCGAGGAGTTCGACGTGACCGCGGCCGCCGAGCGCGGCATGGCGTTCGAGGCGCTGGACCAGCTGGCGATGGACCACCTGCTCGGCGTCCGCTGACCCGGCGGGCCACGCGGCGGCGGTGACACGAGGGGGACGGACGCGCTCGGCGCGGCCGTCCCCCTCGTGGCCTGCCCCGCCGTTCGTTCAGACCCGTGCCCGGCCCGCGTACGCCACCGGGTCGGCCAGCACATCCGTCATCACCAGCGCCGCCGCACCCCGCGCCGCGTCACCCGCGACGGAGGAAGCGCGTAGCCGCGCGCTGCCTCCCGCCCACAGGCCTGACACCACCCGGTCCGTCAGCTCCTCGTCGGCCGAAGGAGCCAGCCACGGCATCAGGTTCCGGTAGATCCCGCCGAGCACCACCGCGTCCGGGTCCAGCAGGTTCACCGCCCCCGACAGGACCCGCCCGAGCTTCCGGCCCGCCTCGGCGACCGCGGCCACGGCCCGCTCGTCGCCGGCCCGGGTGCGCCGCTCCAGTTCCGCGACCCCGATTCCGCTGCCGGTCTCCTCGATGCCGGCCGCCCGCAGGAGCGCCGCCTGCCCGGCGTACTGCTCCAGGCAGCCGCGCGAGCCGCAGCGGCACTGCGGCCCGGCCGTGTCCACGACCACGTGCCCGATCTCGCCGGCGAAGCCGTGCGCACCGCGCAGCAGTTCGCCGTTGACGACCAGGGCGCCGCCGACACCGATCTCACCGGTCAGGTAGAGGAAGCTCCTGACCCGCCCCAGCCCGCCGAACCAGAGCTCGGCCAGCGCCGCGAGATTCGCCTCGTTCTCCGAGCTCACCGTCAGGGCCTCGTGGCCGGGGCGTTCGGCGGCCAGTGCGGCGGCGAACAGCTCCTCGGCGGGCACCTGGTTCCAGCCCAGGTTCGGGGCCTGGCGCACCGAGCCGCCGGAGACCAGACCGGGGAGCGCCAGAGCGACGCCGACCGGGAGCAGCTCCTGCTCGCGCGCGGACTCCAGGGTGCGCGCGGCGATCCTGGCCGCCCGTGCCAGCACCTCGGCAGGCGGGGCGCCCCGGTTGTCGAGGTGCTCGGTGAGGCGGACCCGGCCCGTCCCGGCCAGGTCGACGACGCACACCGAGACGTAGTCGATGTTGACCTCGACGCCGAGCCCGGCCGGCCCGGTGCGGGCCGTCTTGAGCGCGGTTCCGGGCCGGCCCGCCTGGCCGCTGAACGTCTTGCCGGACTCCGTGAGGAACCCGCTGTCGAGCAGCTGCTCGACGAGCGAGGACACGGCGGCCCGGGTCAGCCCCACCCGCGCGGCGACACCGGCCCGGGTCGCCTCGCCCTCGGCCTCGTCACGGACGGCCCGCAGCACGAGGCTCAGGTTGCTGCGCCGGACGGTGTCCTTGTCGGCCTTGGGTCCCAGCGGCGTGAGGTTGCTCTTCATATCGGGCCGAGCCTATGCGATCCCGTACGTCAGTACGGTCGCGGTGCGGACGGAGCCGGGCCCGGCCGGACCCCGCGCAGGGGTGCGGCCGGGGCCCGGAAGCGGATCAGGCCGTGGCCCCGCGCTCCTTGAGCATGTCCGCCATGAGCGCGATCTCCGACTGCTGGCCGAGCACCATGCCCGAGGCCAGGTTGCGGATCTCGTCGGTCCCCGCCGAGGCGGCGGCGGCCTGCGCCATGTCCGCCCCGGCCCGGTGATGCGCGGTCATCAGCTTCAGGAACCGCACCTCGGCGTCCCTGCCCTTCGCCGCCCGCAGGGCGTCGAGTTCGGCGTCGGTCGCCATGCCGGGCATCAGCGCACCGTCCCCGCGCGCGGTGACGCCATGGCCCATCCACGCCATGGGCGGTCCGGGGGAGCTCTTCGCCCGCCCCCACACCTCCAGCCAGCCCAGCATCATGCCGCGCTGGTTGGCCTGGGTGTTGATGATGTCGTAGGCGAGCCGGCGCACCGCCACGTCGGAGGTGCGGTCCCGGACGATGAACGACATCTCGACCGCCTGCTGATGGTGGACCGCCATGTCGCGCGCGAATCCGACATCGGCCGAGGCCTCGGCGGGAGCGGCCGTGGACGACACGGCGGCGGGGGCCGAGGAGGAGGGACGTACGAGCATCAGCACGACCAGACCGAGCGCGAGCAGCAGAACCGCCCCGCCGGCCAGCACCATCGGCCGGGACGCACGGGCCGCGGGCGTCACTTGGCGATCCCGCCGGAGCAGGCGGCGCCCGGCTCCGGGGTCTGCGGGCCCTGGACGTACTTCGTGAAGAACTGCGCGACGCGGGCATCGGCGGCGCTCTTCACGGCCAGCTGCTTGCCCCAGGCGCTGAGCACCAGCGGGGCGCCCTGGTCCTCCAGCGGGCTCATCAGGGAGTACGGGGTCGCCGAGACCTTCTCCTGGAGCTTCTTGACGTCGGCCGCACTCGCCTTGCTCGTGTACGTGACCCAGACGGCACCGTGCTCCAGTGAGTGGACGGCGTTCTCCTTCGGTATCTCCTCGGTGTAGACATCGGCGTCGCAGTTCATCCACACCGGGTTGTGGTCGCCGCCGACCGGCGGGTTCATGGGGTAGTCGACCTTCTTCTCGACATGGTTCTGCGTCAGCTTGTCCCAGCTCTTCTCCCCCTCGACGGGCGAGGACTTGGCCGCCGTCTCGGCCTTGTCCTGCTCGTCGGCGGCGTTCATCAGGTAGCCGCCGCCGACGACCAGGCCGGCCACGACGGCGACGGCCGCGGCGATCGTGATGACGCGGCTGCGGCGCTCGCGGATCCGCTCCTTGCGGCGGGCCTCGTCCAGCTTGGCGCGGCGGACGGCGGCAGGGGTGTTCTGCTTCTTGGCGGAGGCCATGGTGGGTCCTTCGGTTCGTGACACGGATGGATGGCGGGCACACGGAACCGCTCTCCGGACGGCCGGGAGCGGTCGCGGCCGGCTAGATCCGCTGAACCTGAATGCGCAGACGGTCGACGTCGGCCACGGCCTCGTTCGACGGGCCGCGGATGACGGCGCCGCCGGTGAGCGGTGCGGAGAGGAGAGGCGCGACGGCCGACGGGAGCGCCGCCGGAGCGGCTTGCCCGGGCAGCACGACCGGGGCGGAGTGCTCGGAGGCGCCGTGACAGGAATTCCCCTGGCCGCGGCTGTCCGGGGCGGCGGTCACCACGGCCCTCACCGCCAGGGCGGACGCGGACACCGCGGAGGCGGACCTGGGCCCCTCGGCTGCCCAGGCGGGCCCGGGTGCCGCAGCCGCCCAGGCGGGGCCCTGGTGCGCGGCGGCGGGCCGTCCGGACGCCAGGGAGCAGCACGGCACGAGGACGAGCAGGACGAACACCCAGCCGAGCACCACCGACGCACGGGCGCCCCGCTGCCGGTCCGTGCGTTCGCTCAGCCAGTTCATCGGGGTCATCGTACGCGTTGTGTGAACTTTCAATGAGTGAGGCCCTGGTCGGCGAACCTGTGGATCGCGGACGAAAGGGTTCCGCTCCCGGTGTGCCGGGATAGTGTGCCCCGGTGACAACGCACTCGAACATAGTTGCGGGCTGGTATCCGGATCCGCACGGCGCCCCGCAGTTGCTGCGCTACTGGGACGGCTCCCGGTGGACCGAGCACACCAATCCGGGCGGCGGGCAGCAGCAGCCGCAGGCTGCCGCGCAGGTCCCCGCCCAGGTGCCGCAGCAGCAGCCGTACCAGCAGCAGGCCCAGCCGCAGGTCGCCGCGCAGCAGCAGTACCAGCAGCAGGCCCAGCCGCAGGTCGCCGCGCAGCAGCAGTACCAGCAGCAGGCCCAGCCGCAGGCAGCCGTTCACCAGCAGCAGCACTACCAGCAGCAGGCGGCCGTTCACCAGCAGCAGCCGGCCGCCGTGCCGCAGCACGGGATGCCTCAGCAACATGGTGGCGCCCCGGGTGCGGGCACGCTCTTCAACCAGCAGGTCCTGGTCGTGAACCAGAAGGCCAAGCTGATCGAGGTGACGAACGAGTACAGCGTCTTCGACCAGCAGGGCAACACCGTCGGATCGGTCGTCCAGGTCGGCCAGAGCGCACTGCGCAAGGTGCTGCGCTTCCTGACCAGCATCGACCAGTACCTGACGCACCGGCTCGAGATCCGCGACGCGTACGGTCAGCCGCAGCTGCTGCTGACCCGTCCGGCGAAGTTCATCAAGTCCAAGGTCATCGTGCAGCGCCCCGACGGGCAGCCGGTCGGTGAGATCGTCCAGCAGAACGCCATCGGCAAGATCAACTTCGCGATCATGGTCGACGGTCAGCGGGTCGGCGCGATCAAGGCGGAGAACTGGCGGGCCTGGAACTTCGCGATCGTCGACCACAACGACGCCGAGATAGCCCGGATCACCAAGACCTGGGAAGGCCTCGCGAAGACGCTGTTCACCACGGCGGACAACTACGTGCTGCAGATCCACTACCAGCTGCCCGAGCCGCTGCTGAGCCTCGTCGTGGCGACGGCGCTGACCGTGGACACGGCCCTCAAGCAGGACGCCCGCGGCCTGGGCTGAGCCCGCGCCCGTACGCGGAAACCGCCCGTGTTCCCCAGCCGTCGTGTGGGGGAACACGGGCGGTTTCATGTGCTCGCCGGGTCGTACGGCCGGGCCCGCCGTCGGGCGACCCCGGCCGAGGGAATACCGATGCCGCTGCCGAACCTCCGGCCAGGCTGTCCGGTCGCGCCTACCCCGCGTCGGGCGCCTGGTAGATGCCGAACGCGGCGCCCTGAGGGTCGCGCACCACGGCGATCCTGCGGCCGCCCGCGATGTCCGTCGAAGGCATCAGCAGATCGCCGCCCCCGCTCTGCGCGGTGGCCGCCGTCGCGTCGACGTCCGCGACGGCGATGTACGCAAGCCAGTGCGGCGGCACGTCGGACGGGACGTTCTCGTCCATCGTCAGCAGACCGCCGAAGTCCTCTTCACCGATACCCCACTGCGGGTACGTGTCCGAGGCCTTGACCGTCCAGCCGAGGACGCCGGGGTAGAAGGCGAGCGCCGGTTCGCGCTCGGGCGTGACGAGCTCCGTCCAGCCCAGTGTGCCCGGTGCGTTGAACAGGTCGGCTCCCGCGAACGCGCGGCCCTGCCACAGCGAGAACACCGCACCGGACGGGTCCGCGAGGACGGCGAACCTGCCCTCCTCGAAGACGTCCATCGGGCCGGCCAGGAGGGAACCGCCCGCCGACGTCGCCCTCCGGGTCGCCGCGTCCGCGTCGTCGACGGCGAACGAGACCGTCCAGGCCGGAGGCTGCCCCGGCCGGTAGACGGGGCTGAGCGCCGCGACCCGATCGTCCCCCAGGTGCGCCATGGTGTAGCCGCCGGCCTCCTCGCGGGGGTCGGTCTCGCACCGCCAGCCGAAGAGGGCCGTGTAGAACGACTTCGCCGCCGGGAGGTCGGAGGTGCTCAGCTCGATCCAGCAGGGACCGCCGGGCACCGGTGCGGTGAGCTTCATTCGGAATCCTCCATGCGTGGGGGAACGCGCCAGGCTTCCTGGCCCAGCTGAACGCTATGACCGTGGGCCGGAGCGGGCCATCGGGGACGCCCACCCGCGAAGTCGTTTACGTGTGTAATACCTGCTAAAGTATTTGGGTGAGTAATACAAGCATCGGGTCCCGGCAGCCCTCCGTCCGCAGAATTCCGCTGGCGGCCCCGCTGCGCCTGGCCCGCCCCTCGGACATGTGGTTCAAGCCGGCGACCAGCGTGGTCGTGGCCACGGCCGTTCCCAATCTGGTGCTCTACTCCCTGGACCGCCTCGACCTCGTGATGTACACGATGGCCGGGTCCCTCTGTGCGCTGTACGGCCACAACCTCCCGTACGCCCGCCGCGCCCGGGCCGTCGCCGGAGTCGTCCTCGGGATGCTCGCCGGCCTGGCGGTCTCCCTGGTCGCGGCCTCGCTGACGGGTTCGACCGCGGTCCTGATCGCCGTCGGCGCACTCCTGGCCGCCGGGCAGAAGCTGCTCTGCGACGCCACCCGCATCGGGCCCCCCGGACCGGTGATCTTCACCTTCGTCAGCTCCGCCGCGCTGTTCGCCCCGCAGGAGACCGGCCAGGTGCCGGGCCACCTCGCTCTGACGCTCGGCGCCGGCGCGGTGTCCTGGCTCGTCACCATCGCCCCCGCCCTCGTCCGCAGGGAGGGGCCGGAGCGCCGCGCCACGGCCCGCGCCCTCAACGCCGCGGCCGCGTACACCGCCGAGCCGGGCCACCACACCCGCCGCGCCGCGGTCGCCGCCGTGCACGCGGCCTGGCAGACCCTCCTCGCCGCCGGGCCCCCCACCCCCGTACGCAGCGCACTGGAACGCCTCGTCGTCCACGCCGAGACCGCGCTCTCCGCGCCTGACGGGGGCACGGCCGCGGACACCGGAGCCGACGTGGCCCGGCTCCGCGACTGGGCCCGGCAGACCCGGTCCCGCGGCCCCGTCCCCACCCCGGCGCCCGCCCCCGGAACCGCCGCCGAACTCTTCGGCGTCGACGCCGAACGCGCCGCCCGGGGCGGGGCCGCGCGGTCCCTGCTGCACCGGCTCGCCCCCGGCTCCCCGCTGCTCCCGGTCGCGGCCCGCACACTCATCGGCTGCGCCCTGGCGGGGTACATCTGCTCGGCCGTCGGCGTCGGCCGCCCCTACTGGGCGATCGTGACCGCCGCCTCGCTCTACCAGGCCAACGTCACGCTGTCCTGGAACCGGACGCTGCAGCGCACCCTCGGCAACCTCCTCGGCGTCCTGGTCTTCGCCGCCGTGCTCCCGGTCGCCCGGATGGACCCCCTGGCCCTGATCGGCTTCTGCCTCTTCTTCGGTTTCGCCGCGGAGGCCCTGATCACCCGCAACTACTGGCTCGGCTCCGTGGCCGTCACCCCGATGGCACTGCTGGTCCTGGAGTACTCCGGCAGCCACCCGGCCGGTGAACTCGTCGGGGACCGGGTCCTGGACACCGTCATCGGCGCCGGCGTCGGCTTCCTCGCCGCGGTGCTCGTCACCAACCGCCGTGCCACCGGCCGCGTCGAGAAGGCCCTCGCCGACGCCGAGCGGGCCCGGGCCCACGCCGTACAGACCCTCGCGGCCCCCGCGACCACGCCCGCCGCCCTGGACGCGGCCCGCCGCAGGCTCACCGGATCCCTGGTCGAACTGCGCGAGGCGGACGACGCCGCGGCCGGCGAATGGTGGCAGCGCGCCCTGCCGCAGGAGGCGGTGCTCGCGGCCGAACAGGCGGGACACCGTACGCTCGCGGCGACAGCGACACGGCGGGGGATGATCGCCCCGGCCCAGGAGAACGGAGCGGTGTGACCGACGACATCGTCGCCTCGGTGGTACGGCAGTGGCAGGCCGTGAACCCGGAACTCGACACCGGGCCGATGGAACTCATCGGCCGCATCAACCGCTGCTCCGCCCTGCTCCAGCAGGCCGAGGACGCACCGCTGCGGGGCGCCGGACTGACACGCGCCGAGTTCGACCTGCTGGGCGCCGTGCGACGCACGAATCGTGAACTCACCCCGGGCGAACTGGCCCGGGAGACGTTCTCCTCCGGCGCCGCCGTCACGAAACGTCTCCGGGTCCTCCAGGAGCGCGGCCTGATCGACCGCCGCGGCGACGCCCGGGACCGCCGGGTCGCACACGTCCGCCTCACCGACGAGGGGCGGGCCCTGGTCGACGGACTGCTGCCGCAGCAGCTCGCGTACGAACGCGCGGTGCTCTCCGGCCTCGACGCGGAGTCCCGCGACCGGCTCAGCGCACAGCTCAGCGAGCTGCTGGTCCAGCTGGAGGGCCGCATCGGCGGCGGCCGGCGCTGACCGGGCCGGGCCGGCTGGCCGCCGCTGATCCGCCCGGCTACCCCCTCGCGCCGAGCAGGGCGGCGGACCGGAGCAGTTCCCCGGCCCGGCGCTCCAGCGCGGCCTCGTCGCCGCGGCCGGCCGGCGCGCACGCCGCCAGGGCCAGCCGGTCGCGCCAGGCCGACCCGGTCAGCGGTACGGCGACCGCGTGCATGCCCTGCACCGACTCGCCGCGGCTGACCGCGTAACCGCGCTCACGGATCCGGTCCAGCTCGGCGAGGAGTTCCGGCCGGGAGGCGAGCGTGCGGGAGGTGGCAGCGTCCAGCCGCTCCCGCGGATACAGGGCGCGGATCTGTTCGTCGGTCATCCGGCAGAGCAGCAGCTTGCCGCCCGCCGTCGCGTGCGCGGGAGACGTGCCGCCCCGCTCCAGCACCACCCGTACCGGATGGCAGGACTCACGGCCGTCGGTGACCACCACCTGATCACCGATCAGCGCGGTGCTCAGCACCGTCTCACCGGTGCGCCGCACGGCGTCCTCCAGTACCGCGCCGACCTGCTCCCTGAGGGGGGCGCCGAAGCCGGCCGGGCGGCCCAGCCGCACCAGTTCGGGTCCGGCCGAGTAGCCCCGTCCCGAGGCCTCCCGGACGGCGAAACCGCGCCCCTCCAGGGTGCTGAGGACCCGGTGGGCCGTGGAGCGGCCGATGGAGAGCAGCTCGGCCGCCTCGGAGACGGTCAGCGCGTCATGGGTGAGGAACAGCCGCATCAGGCGGAGGCCGTTGTCGAGCGATTCGATGGTGCAACCCCGCGCCGGACCCATGAGATGTCTGTTCCCCTTCGTGCCCCGCAGGGCCGTGACTCGTGCGGTGGTCATGAATACGCCTCTTTCGATCCGCCTCGATCACATGTGCCCGTGTCCCTCTCCGTGGGATTCCCGGGACCGCCCCGAAGTCGCGGCACCCGGCGATTCGCCCGTTCACCGTACTGCGTGAACGGGGCGGCCACGCACGGTGGTTGGGGCCGCAGGTGTACGCGTCCCGCGGAGAGGGACGAGCGCGGGTCCTTCCTCCGCGTCCCGCCCCTCCGTCACTCACCGCACACGTCTGTTGGCGGTGCGTGCAAAAACTGGTGAGTGTATTACCGCTGGAGCGCTCGCGCAGGGGGTTGGGTGAATGTGCCGAAGCACTGTTTCGATCTGACTAAGCTCACGCGCAGTGAAGTCGAGTTGATATGAATTCGAGCGCTTGTTCCCTCCTGCCCTTCAAGCGCCGTACCTCCTGATTACCTCCCGAATCAACCGCCAGAGGTTTTAGATGGTTCGTGTCGAATCACCGCCGATCGACAGAGAAACACCCCTCGTCCGCTCCGTGTTGCTGCCCGTCGTCGTGATGGCCGGCGCGACCGCGGCCGCGGTGGCGCTGGTCGCCGAGGCCGCGCGGGTACCAGTCGTCTGGTGCGGCGTGTTCGCCACCGCCGTGGTCGCCGTGCTCACCGCCGAACTCGCCCGCCGCGCCCGCACGATCCGACGGCAGCGGGCCCACTTCGAGCAGCGCGTCACCACGCTGGAACGCCGCATCGCCAATCACGACGACGAGACGGTGCGGATCAGCAAGGAACTGCTGCCCGCGGCGATCCACCGGCTGCGCGTGGGCAATTCGCCCGACGAGGTGCTGCGGGACGTCGTCGACGCCGACGAGGTCTACCGCCACCTCCCCGACGCCCAGCGCTCCCTGGTCTACACCGTGCTGGACATCATCGACAACGAGGAGGCGACGCGTGACTCCGCGCAGCGCGCCTTCGTCAACGTCGCCCGCCGCGTCCAGGCGATCGTCCACCGGCAGGCCAGTGAACTGCGGGAGATGGAGGAGCACCACGGACGCAACCCCGACGTCTTCGACGACCTCCTCCGCATCGACCACGGCACCGCGCTGATCGGCCGGCTGGCCGACTCCATCGCCGTGCTCGGCGGTGCCCGTCCCAGCCGTCAGTGGCCCAAGCCCGTACCGCTGTTCAGCGTGCTGCGCGGTGCGATGTCGCGCATCCTGGAGTACCCGCGCGTCGATCTGCACTCGATCGCCAAGGTCGCGATCATCGGCACCGCGGTCGAACCGCTCATCCACGCCTGCGCCGAACTCCTCGACAACGCCACGCGGTACTCCCCGCCGCAGACCCGCGTGCACGTCACCGCAGTCGAGGTCCAGACCGGCATCGCCATCGAGATCGAGGACGGCGGAGTCAGCCTCAGCGAGGAGGCCCGCGCCCGGGCCGAGAACATGCTCGCCAGGGCCCAGGCCGGCTCCAGCATGAACGACCTCGGGGAGTCCCCCCGCCTCGGTATGGCGGTCGTCGGCCGGCTGTCGCGGATGTACGACCTGCAGGTCTCGCTCCGGCAGTCCGCGTACGGCGGTGTCCGCGCCGTGCTCATCGTGCCCCGAGCCATGATCACCACCGGACCCGCCCCCGGCATCGCCCACGGCATCGGCGCCACCTCGCGGCCCACCAGCGACATCGACCTCGCGGACCTGAAGCACGTCGTCCCCGCCCGCAGCACCCACCGCAAGCCCCGGCCCGTCGCCACCCGCCCGGCCACCGGACCGGTCGCACCCGACATCCGCCCCGTCACCCCGGCCGTCGCCATGGAGGACGACGTCCCCGTGGTGACCGAATGGACCGCGGGCGGTCTCCCGCAGCGCCGCAGCCGCGGCCGCGCGCCGCTGGGTTCGCACAACCTCCCCGCGCAGTCCGCCGACCATGGCGCGGGCCGGACCAACGGCAACGGTCAGGCCAACGGCAAGGAGCCGCCTCCCGGGATCTGGCTGGAGGCGTTCACCAAGGCCGCCAACGGCGTGCCCCAGGAACCCAGGACGGACGAAGACTCTGACGACGCGTGGGACAAGGGAGACCTGAAGTGATCCAGCAACGGGGCAACATGGACTGGATGCTCAAAGAGCTCGCCGACGACGTGCCGGACATCCATCAGATCGTCGTGCTCTCCGCGGACGGCCTGCGCATCGCCCGGCACGGCGGCGACCCCGACGTCGCCGACCGGCTCGCGGCCGCCTGCGCCGGACTGCAGAGCCTGGCCGCCGCGGTCGCCTCGGAGATCCCGTACAGCGACGGCAAGATGCGTCTCGTCGTCATCGAGGTCAGCGGCGGCTTCTTCTACCTGATGGCCGCCGGAGCCGGCGCGTACCTCGCGGTACTCGCCGGGGAGACGGTCGACGCGGGCCTCGTCGGAGCACGGATGCGCGACATGGTCGTGCGCATCGGCGCCCACCTCACCAGCCCGCCGCGACACGGGCAGGCCGGATGAGCTCTACCCGACGAGAACGCCGCAAGGCCGACCCGGCACTGAGCGATCCGGAACGGCTGTACGTCATCACCGGCGATCCCGACGGCAGCGAGCGGGCAGCGCTCGACCTGGTCACGATGGTGGTCTCGAAAGCGCAGCCGACACCGACGGTCCAGCCCGAGCAGGCCGTGATCCTGCGGCTCTGCCAGGCGCCGTTATCCGTCGCCGAGATCTCCGCCTACCTCAGTCTGCCCTTCAGCGTGGTGACCTCGCTCCTCACCGAACTCCTCGCCACGGAACTGATCGAATCGCGCGCGCCGATCGTCCGCGCGACCCTCCCGGACAGGTCCCTCCTCGAAGCGGTGATGCATGGACTTCAGAAACTCTGACACGATCACGGGCCCCCGGAGCGAGGACGTCCTGCCCACCACGGCCACCGCCGCGGTGAAGGTCGTGATCGTCGGCGGGTTCGGGGTCGGCAAGACCACCATGGTCGGCTCGGTCAGCGAGATCCGGCCGCTGACCACCGAAGAGACCATGACCCAGGCCGGCGTCGGCGTGGACGACAACTTCGGGGTGGAGAGCAAGACCGCCACCACGGTCGCCATGGACTTCGGCCGGATCAGCATCAGCGAGGAGCTGATCCTCTACCTCTTCGGCACCCCGGGCCAGGAGCGCTTCTGGTTCCTGTGGAACGGACTGTTCGAGGGCGCACTCGGCGCCGTCGTCCTCATCGACACCCGCCGGCTAGAAGTCAGCTTCGACGTCATCGGGCGGCTGGAGGAGCGCGGCGTGCCGTTCGTCGTCGCCGTCAACACCTTCCCCGACGCGCCCAAACACCCCGTCGAGGCGCTGCGCAGCGCCCTGGACCTGCCGGACGAGGTCCCGATGATCGACTGCGACGCCCGGCTGCGCGCCTCCAGCCGCGATGTGCTGATGACCCTCATGCGCTATCTGCACAGTCTGGCCGTCCCGCTCGGCTGACGTCACCCGCACACATCGCGCGCACCCGATCCACGCGCCCCCACCGCGTACCCCATCCGTCCGGCCCTTGGCAGCCTGATCCCTGGAGCGATCGTGACATCCCCCTTCCACTACGAGCCCGGCGAGGCCGCGGGGCCGGTTCCGCCCCCCGAGTGCCCGGCCCACGGCCTCGGCGTCGGCCCCGGCGGCCTGCGACGGCTCTACGGCCCCGAGGCGGAGCAGGATCCGCACGGCCTGTACGAGAAACTGCGCGCCGAACACGGTTCGGTGGCACCCGTCCTGCTGCACGGCGACGTGCCCGCCTGGCTGGTCCTCGGGCACAGCGAGAACCTGCACATGACCCGTACGCCCTCACAGTTCTCGCGCGACTCGCGTCGCTGGCGGGCCCTGCAGGAGGGAACCGTCGCACCGGACCACCCCCTGGCGCCCATCTTCACCTGGCAGCCGGTCTGCGTCTTCGCCGACGGCGCCGCCCATGAGCGTCAACGGGGCGCCGTCACCGACTCCATGGGCCGGATCGACACCCGGGGCGTACGGCGCCACGTCAACCGCTACAGCAACCGGCTCGTCAACGACTTCTGCCGGGAGGGCCGCACCGACCTGGTCAGCCAGTTCGCCGAACAGCTGCCCATGATGGTGATGTGCGCGATCCTCGGCATGCCGGAGGAGTACAACGACCGGATGGTGCAGGCCGCCCGCGACATGACCCGGGGGACCGCCACCGCCGTCGAGAGCAACGCCTACGTGCTGGCCGCGCTGAACCGCCTCGTCGAACGGCGCCGCCGCGAACCTGCGGACGACTTCGCCACCTGGCTCGTCGAGCACCCCGCCGACATGAACGACCAGGAGGTGGCCGAGCACCTGCGGCTCATCCTGATCGCGTCCTACGAGGCGACCACCAACCTGATCGCCAACGTGCTCCGCATGGTGCTCACCGATCCGCGCTTCCGGGCCCGGCTCAGCGGCGGGCACATGACCGTCCCGGAGGCGGTGGAACAGACCCTGTGGGACGAACCGCCGTTCACCGCGGTCTTCGGCCGCTGGGCGGTGGGTGACACCGAGCTGGGCGGGCAGCGCATCAAGGCGGGCGACGCGCTCATCGTCGGCATCGCCCCGGCCAACACCGACCCGGTCGTGCGTCCCGACCTCGGCGCCAGCATGGAGGGAAACCGCGCCCACCTCGCGTTCAGCGGCGGCCCCCACGAATGCCCGGGGCAGGACATCGGACGAGCCATCGCGGACGTCGGCGTCGACGCCCTGCTGATGCGCCTGCCCGACCTCGAACTCGCCGTCGACGAGAGCGAACTGCGGTGGGTCGGCAACATCATGGGCCGCCACCTCGTCGAGCTCCCCGCGGAGTTCGCCCCCCGCGCCCCGCAGGACGACCGGGAACCGCCGTCCATGGGCAAGCCGAATCCTGCGCGCCAGGACTGGGAGGTGCAGTCCGCGGTACGGCACGTGGCACCGACCCCGGTACGCGCCGCCGTCCCGCCGGAACCGGACGGCGCGATGGCGGGCACGGGCCCGGCGGGGGCGACCGTCGCCGTCGACGGAACCGTCGACGGGCGGACGGGCGAGGGATCCCCGGCCGGGATGATCCCCCAGCAGCGCAGGCCCGCGGCCCCGGCCAGGCTGTGGAGGGTCGTCACCCGTTGGTGGAACGGCTACTGACCGCGGGCGGCGCCGCCGCGCGCGGGCGTACCGGCCGGTGGCCCCCTCCGTGGGAAGGCGGAGGGGGCCACCGGCCGGCCCCGCGGGCCCGATTCCGTCACTCCACGTACCATGCGGAAGCGTGAAGCTGACAATTCTGGGCGGCGGCGGATTCCGGGTTCCCCTGGTGTACGGGGCGCTGCTCGCCGACCACGCCGAGGGCCGCGTCTCGGCCGTCACCCTCTACGACACGGACGTCGACCGGCTCACCGCCGTGGCTCGGGTCCTCACCGAGCAGGCCGCGGGGATTGCGGACGCGCCCACCGTCGTGGCCACCACGGTGCTGGACGACGCGCTGCGCGGCGCCGACTTCGTGTTCTCGGCGATCCGGGTCGGCGGCCTCGCGGGCCGGGCCGCGGACGAACGCGTCGCGCTCGACGAAGGGGTACTCGGCCAGGAGACGGTCGGCGCGGGCGGGATCGCCTACGGGCTGCGCACCGTGCCGGTCGCCGTCGATCTGGCCCGCCGCATCGCCCGGCTCGCCCCGCACGCCTGGGTCATCAACTTCACCAACCCGGCGGGCCTGGTCACCGAGGCCATGTCCCACCACCTCGGTGACCGGGTCATCGGGATCTGCGACTCACCCGTGGGCCTCGGCCGCCGCATCGCCCGGGTGCTCGGCGCCGACCCCGGCCGGGCCCGCATCGACTACGTCGGCCTCAACCACCTCGGCTGGGTGCGCGGGCTGTATGTCGAGGGCCGCGACGAACTGCCGCGCCTGCTCGCCGACCCGGAACTGCTCGGCTCGTTCGAGGAGGGCCGGCTCTTCGGCACGGACTGGCTGCGCTCCCTGGGCGCGATCCCCAACGAATACCTGCACTACTACTACTTCAACCGCGAGGCGGTCCGCGCCTACCAGGACGCCGGGCAGACCCGCGGCGCCTTCCTCCGTGACCAGCAGGAGGGCTTCTACGGCCGGATGAAGGACCCGGCCACGCCCGCGCTGGCCACGTGGGACCGCACCCGTGCCGAACGCGAGGCGACGTACATGGCGGAGAACCGCGATGTCGCCGGCGCGGGCGAGCGCGACGAGAGCGATCTGGACTCGGGCGGTTACGAGCGGGTCGCACTCGCCCTCATGCGGGCCGTCGCCCGGAACGAACAGACGTCCCTGATCCTCAACGTCCGCAACCGCACCACTCTGCCGGTGCTCGACGCGGACGCCGTCATCGAGGTCCCGTGCCTCGTCGACGCGAACGGCGCCCGCCCCGTCGCCGTCGACCCGCTCCCGTACCACGCCGTCGGCCTGGTCACCGCGGTGAAGGCCGTCGAACGCGCGGTGCTCGACGCGGCCGCGAGCGGCTCGCGCGCCGACGCCGTTCGGGCCTTCGCGCTGCACCCGCTGGTCGACTCCGTCTCGGTGGCCCGCCGGCTGGTCGACGGCTACACGAAGGTCCATCCAGGGCTTTCCTACCTCCGATGACGCGGTGAACGGGGAGGTTCGCCGGGTGGTGCGGTCCGTGTCATGAGGTGTCCTGGGGTGCGTGGCGTGAGGGCCGGTGTCCTGAGGTGCGTAGCGTGAGGGCCGGTGTCCTGCCGCCGTTGCGTGAGGCTCGTGTCGCGAGGCTCGTGTTGTGAGGGCCCGTTTTCGTGGGGCGGCCCGAGGCAGGCCTGTGCCACCGGCGTCAGCGCGAGAACGGCACTTACCCTGGCAGCGGATCGAGGTTGAGCATCATGTCGAGCGACCGCAGACCGTCCGCCCCGGTGAAGGAGCCGACGGAGTGGAAGCCGTTCTTCCGGTAGAAGCGAATGGCGCGTGGGTTGTCGGCGAGAACGCCGCCCCACAGGATGATCCTCCGCCTCCCGAAGCGCCGTGCGACATCCGCGACGAGCGGGAAGACCCGCGTTCCCACGCCTCGCCCCTGGTAGTCGTCAGCCAGAGTGGGGCCGAACCGGCAATCCGCCGGTCCAAGGCGGATGCCGGCCTCGCGGTAGCGCGCCAGGTCCCCGGGAGGGAGATCGAGACTGAACTCAAGGAGGCCGACGATCCTGCCGGACGGCACTTCCTCGAGCACCAGCCTGAGCTTGTCGTAACGCGCGATCGCGTCACACAGCTCCTGCGCGGTCGCGAGGCCGTACCCGTCGAACGTACTCAGGCGCCTCGATTCGTGCGACAAGCCCGCGAGGAACTCCGCCAGACGGTCCGCGTCGGTACGGACGAGCGGACGGAACACCACCTCCGAAGCGTCGTTCAGCGCCAGGCGACGTGTCAGGAGCAACGGATCGTCCGCGACCTCGGTCAGTGTGAGCACCCCGGCATCCCTCCATCCCGAGGACTCCGGCCCGGCTCAGGGCGGGACCCTGGGCCCTCCGCCGCCAACAGCTCGCTGCCGACCAGGAGGTGGAGTTGGGCCGCCAGCCAGGCCGCGGTGGCGTGCCGCCCTTTGGTGGGTGCGGGTCCGCCGTCGTCCTCGCACGCGTGGAGCACGGCACGCAGCAGGGCCGCCGCCCGGGCCAGCCCTGTCCGGTTCAGCGCGGTCGCCGCCTCGGCGATGCGGACGCGCGCGGGACCGGAGGGCCGCCGCAGCCCGCTGTGGGACAGCGCGGCAAGAGCCGATATCGCCTCGTCCAGAGCGGCGGTCAGCGGGTCCGGCGTCCTGGGCACCGCCCCGGCCGGAGCGGAGGCGCCGCCACCCGGCGCCAGGTCGGGCACGGTCACCCCGTCCGGGGTGAGCACCGCTATCGGGTCGATCCGGATCCTCCCGCCCGCCCGGACCACCGCCCCGCTGACATGGGTGGCGCCCCGCTGCAGAGCGTCGGCCAGCGCGTCCAGCGCCCCTGGGCACCGGGGCCGGTACTCCGACGTGACCAGTGCCGGATTCCCCGCCCCGTCCCGCACCGCGGCCTCCAGGCGCTGTTCGCCCGGGTCGTAGCCCACGTTCCCGACCTCGGCCAGGGCGACCACACGGACCGACTCGGCCTCCACGCGCGGCCGGAGCAGCCGGGGTGGCCGGCCCTCCCACGTCGCGGCGAGCACCGAAAGGTCGTCGACGAGCAGCGGGGCCGGCAGCCGCGTCCAGGAGGCGCCGACCGGGGTGATGCCGGTGGCACCGATGCGGCCCCTGGTGATGGTCAGGGAACGGCCGGCGGTGCGCCGTACGTTCTCACTGATCAAACTTCCGGTGGCCAGAGCCCCGAGGGTGGTGGACAGCAGCCGCCGCCCGGCGAGGTCATGGCCGGTGAGTTCCCGGCCCTCGGCGGCGTCCCACGTCCTGCGCAGCACCAGCACGGTCCCGGCATCGGGGTGTGCGAAATACACCTCGGCCACCGGGGCTTCGGCCGTGCCGCCGACCCGGCAGCCGAGCGAGGTGAGCCGGACCCGGCGCAAGGGGGTGTCCGCGGCCTCGCCGGTGCCGAGCGCTCCGGGTACCTCCGAGGCGAGCCGGCGGGCGTGGACCTCCGTCAGCAGAGCGGCGACGAGCTCGGGACGGTACGCGGCACCGCGGTCCGCGTATGCCGAGAGCTGGCCGGCCAGGTCGGCGAGAGCACCCGCCGGCCAGTGCAGTGCCTCGCGGGCCAGCGCTTCGCCGGCCCGCGTCAGCGCACCGCTGAGCACGGGACCGGCCTGGGCCACGCCCTCCAGCAGCAACTCGTCGGCCAGCGCGGCCGCCGCGTCGAGCCGCCCGGCGGCCGACCCGCTCCCGGCACCGGGCACGCCTGCGGCCGGGGTGGCGCTCCCGGCCCCGGCCGGAGCACCGTCGGCGGGGCGGCCGCCGACGCGGACGGTCACGGAGTGCTCGCGCGTCCCTGTCTCGTCGGCGGCCCGGAAGGCCCACACAGCGAGCGCGACGACCTCGCCGCGCAGCGCGGTGGCGGCGTCCGTGGTGGCGTACGCGACCTCATCCGGCACCGGGAAACGTACGGTGCAGGCGGGCAGTTCCACCCATGGTGCGGGGTGGTCGGCCGTGGGGCGGTGCACCACGGCGCCGTACCCCTGCTGGAAGGTGCGGCGCGCGGCGGTGAGCGGGCGGGCGCCCACGGCCTTGGCCAGCGCGGCGTCCGTGACCCCGCCGGGGGACCAGCCGGACACCGCCGGGGTGACGGGTCCGGACGCCTCCGCGGTCCGGCGCTGATAGGCGAGGACCAGGGCGATGAGGTGACGGCACACCCCCGCCGCGGCGCAACTGCACGTGCCGCCGTCCAGGCCGATGCCGGGCGGCAGAGCGGTGGTCGTTCTGTCGGGGAAGACCGCCCGCAGGGTCGCGTCGGCCTCGGTCGTGAGGTCGGGCACGGTGCCCGCGTCCAGCTCCTTGGCGGCGCGCTTGACGAGCCCCCGGTTGGCGAGCGTGGCCAGCGTGTCCGGAGTCAGGGCCAGCAGATCGGTCCGGACGCCGGAGTGCTCGGCGGCGGAAGCCGTCATCGTCCCAGCCTTTCCGCCACGAACTCCGCCAGCCGGCCCGGAGTCATCGCCCCGATGTGGGCCCCCGCCTCGGCCAGCAGGCCGGCGAGCTGCCGGTCGTAGTCCGGGTTCGCGTCCTCGTCGAGGGCCGCCAGCCCCAGCACGGTGGTGCCCTGCTCCACGAGCGAGCGCACCGTGCGGCGCAGCCGGTGGGCGTCGCCGCCCTCGTAGAAGTCGGTGATCAGCGCGACGATCGTGCGGCGCGGGTTCTCCACCAGCCCCGCGCCGTATGCCACGGCCCGCGCGATGTCCGTGCCACCGCCGAGCTGGACCCGCATCAGCAGCTCCACCGGGTCCGTCACGTCGGAGGTCAGGTCCACCACATCGCTGTCGAAGGCGACGAGATGCGTCTTGAGGCCGGGCAGCCCCCAGAGGCAGGCGGCCGTCACGGCGGAATGGATTACGGAGCCGGCCATCGAACCCGACTGGTCGACCAACAGGATCAGCTGCCACTGCGTCACATGGCGCCGGGCACGGGAGTGGAAGTGCGCGCGCTCGATGAGCAGGCGTTGCTCGGCCGGCCGGTAGTGGGCGAGGTTGGCCCGCACCGTGCGGGCGAAGTCGAAGTTCCTGGCCAGGGGTGTGCGGCTCGGCGTCCTAGAGCGGGTCCCGTGGAACGCCCGGCGGATCTCCGGCCGCAGCCGGGCCAGCAGTTGCGCGACGACCGACTCGACGATCCGCCGCGCCAGCCGCAGCACCTGGGGATTCATCAGGTGCTTCGTGCGCAGGACGGCCCGCAGCAGTGTCGCGCTCGGTTCGACCCGCTCCAGCACCGCCGGGTCGGTCACGATCTCCTGAATGCCGTACCGCTCGACGGCGTCGCGCTCCAGGCGCTCGATCGTCTCCTTGGGGAAGAGCCGGTGGATGTCGTCGAGCCAGTCGACAGCGGTCACGGGGGAGGGTCCGTCGCCGCCCGTGCGCGGAGTGTTCCCGGACCGGCGTACGCCCCGGCGCTTCAGGTCGGGGTCGCGGCCGTAGAGCCAGTCGAGCGCGGCGTCCTGGGCCGCCTGCTCCGCACCGAGCGGACCCGTGTGACGTTCGGCTGGGGCCCCGAGGACGAGGCGCCAGCGTTCCAGCCCCGCGTCGGGGGCGTCGGCGGGCGTGGGCGGGATCCCGGTGGAGTTCGGCTCCGGGCCTGCGGTGTGGGCGGTGGGCCGGGTCATGAGGGGGTGCCTCCCAGTCCGTAGCGGGTCAGAAGTGCGGTCACGTGGTCCTCCAGCGTCCCCGCGCGGGCGATCAGCAGCGGGTCGGCGGTGGTGCGCAACAGGGCACGCGCGGAGCCCCGTACACCCCGCCGTTCCAGCAACCGCTCGGCGATCCGTTCCCGTTCACGCGGGGGGAAGAACGCGAAGGCCTGGCGCAACGCGGGCAGTCCGGCCAGGAACGCGTCAGCGGGCAGTGCGCACATCAGGTCGTCCAGCACCCCGATCAGCGCCCCGCCGCCCGTGCCGGGAAGCGCGTCGACTCCGGGCGCGGCGTTCGCTCCGGGGGCATGCCTTCCTGGCAGAGCGCCCCTTCCTGGCAGAGTGCCCTTTTCTGGGAGGGCGCCCCCTTCAGGAGGCACGTCCGGGCCGGCGGCGGCCTTCGGGCGTTCCGGTGCCCCGTCCCCCGCGACTCCCGTCACTGCGTCACGGGCGAGCGCGAAGAGCCCGGCCAGCCAGTCGCCGAGCGTGTCCGTACCGGCCGAGGCCACCGCGCGTACCGCCTCTTCCGGGTCGTCCGCGCCACCGGACGCCCCACCCAGGATCCGGTGCAGGCCGAACGCGGCTCCCCGCAGATCGGCCGGCGCCTGCGCGTCGCGGCTGATGCGCCGTGCGACGGCTGCCACCGTCTCCCGGGTCGAGCCGAGCAACTCCGGTGCGTGCAGCACCGCGTCGCGCAGGGCGACCACGGCCCGCAGCCGGGGAAGGTCGACCCCGGCAGGACCGCGCGCGCCCTCCACGAGCCAGAGCAGACGCTCGGCCGCCCCGCCGATCACGGCAGCGAGCAGGGGACCGCGGGCCACCCCGTAGACCCGGTCGTGCCGCCACAGGCCCAGGGCCGTCGCGAGCACCTCGCCCAGCGGACCGGGCTGAGCCAGCTCGCCCACCTGACCCGACAGCGCGGTCAGCAATCGCTCCGAGAGGCCGCCCACCCCACAGAGAACGGCGTCGAACAACGCCCCGGCCAGCGCGCCGGCCCCCGCCTCCTCCCGCGCTCGTCCGGCGAGCGCCGCTGCCGCCGCCTCGGCCAGACTCGCCCCGTACGCCCCTGCCTCGACCAGTGCCGCGTCCCGCCCGGTCGTCGCCCGGGACTCCCAGCGTTCGGCGAACACCGGGTCGACGCCGTGCTCGGGGCCGGCCGTCCGCACCTGGCCGGGCACACCGAGCACCCGCAACCGGTGGAGCACCCGGCTGCGCTCCAGGTCCAACGGCACGGTGAGATCGAGCCGGAGGCGAGTGCCGGGACCGCCGTCGAGTTCCAGCCGGGCCAGTTGCTCCGCCACCTCGTGGACCAGCGGCGGAGCCGGTGTGCCGGGGTGGAGCCGCCCGGAGCGCTCACCGCCGCAGGCGGCCAGCATCTCGACGACCGCGGGATGGGCGCCCGCGCGGAGCGGGCCCCGGACGGTCCACGGCAGCGGCCCGTCCAGGTCGTCCGTGATCAGAGCGCCCGCGAGACCGTCCAGCACATCGATCCTGGCCGTCCGGGGATGACCACGCAGCGCGGTGAGCCCCTGGGCCAGACTGCGGGCCGCGACGAGATCGGCGGTGGACACGGGGTACTTACGGGCCCGCAGCCCCTCGACCACGGCGCGCAGCAACCCGTCGGCCGCGGCCTGCGGCCCCCGCTCCCACACCTCCTGGTAATAACCGGGTGACGGCATCCCCGCCTCGTACCCGGCGAACGCGTCCAGCCGGCGAAACGAGTAGGGGACGAGGAAACTCCCCGCTGCCGCCCCCGGAGGGGGCGCGGGCACCACCGGCCAGCCGTCCGCGTCCCGCGCGCCACCCTGCAGGTCGTCGCTGCCGTCACCCCCGGACGCCGCGAGGGCCCGCACAGCGGGTTGGTGGAAGCCGCCGGTCACCACCAGCACCGGCCGCGTACCCGCCGACGCCAACGCCGCCCGCACCCAGGCCGCCATGTACGCCTCGCGCGCCCGGTCCCCGGCGTCGGCCCGCGCGTCCCCCCTCACCAGTGCGAAGTAGGCGTCCAGCCGCTCGGCGATGCCTTCGTCCGGCTCCACCTCGAAGAGGCGGTCCCACAGCGCGTCGCAGGAGTCCACCGCGAAGTGCCGGCAGAGCCGCTCGGTGGCCTCCGCGTACCGGACCTCGGCGTCGGCGTACCGGTTGGTGCGCTCGGCGAACGCCGGATGCCACGACGGCAGATCGATGAAGCGCACCTGCGCACCCGCCGCCCGGCCCGCGCGCAGCGCGACCCACTCGGGGGAGTAGTCGCACAGCGGGGCCCACGACGTCGCCGTCCGCTGCCCGTCGCGGTAGTGACTGAACACCGCCACCGGCAGGGTGTGCCCAAGCAGCAGTTCCTCCAGCCGCCCGTTCATCTCGGCCGGTCCCTCCACCAGCACATGGGCCGGCCGGAGCTCCTCGATGGTGCGTTCGACGAGCCGGGCGCAGGCGGGGGAGTGGTGGCGCACCCCCAGGAACACGGCGGTCATCAGTCGGCCAGCAGATGACGCGCGTCGTACAGGGCCTGCCACTGCGGTGAGTGACGGCGCCCCACCTGCTGCTCCAGGTAGCGCCGCAGCCGGGCCAGGTCCTCCGGGCTGTCCTTCGCCGCCGTACCGGCCAGACACGCCACCACATCGGCCGCGCTGCCCGGCTCGCCGCGCAGGAACCAGCCGCGCACCCCCACCGCGTGCGCGACCGACACCGCCTCCGCGGTGCTCATCACCGCGGTGGGCCGGTCCCCGCCCCCGGCCAAGCCGTCCTTGGCCCCGGCCCCCGCCCGCAGTTCCCGGAAGGTACCGACCAAGACCTCCAGGACGTCCCGGTCGGGCGGCGGCTCCACGCCGGAGCGCCGGAGCAATGTGGTCACCTCGGCCTCGACCAGCGCCAGCTCGCTGTCGAGATCGGGGATCGGGAATACCGTCTCGAAGTTGAACCGGCGCTTGAGCGCCGCGCTCATCTCGTTGACCCCGCGGTCGCGGGTGTTCGCCGTCGCGATGACGTTGAACCCCTGACGGGCGAAGACCATGCCGTCGGGTCCGGTCAGCTCGGGGATCGCCACGACCCGCTCGGAGAGGAGGGACAGCAGCGAGTCCTGTACCTCCAGCGGGCAGCGGGTGATCTCCTCGAAGCGGACCAGCCGCCCCTCCGCCATGCCGCGCAGCATCGGAGCGGGTACGAGCGAGCGCGTGGAGGGGCCTTCGGCGACCAGCAGCGCGTAGTTCCAGCCGTACTTGATCTGATCCTCGGTGGTGGCGGCGCCGCCCTGCACGGTGAGGGTCGAGTCGCCGCTGACCGCGGCGGCGATCAGCTCGGACAGCAGGGACTTGGCGGTGCCCGGTTCGCCCACGAGCATCAGCCCGCGACTGGTCGCCAGGGTCACCAGCGCCCGGTCCACGAGCGACGGATTGCCGACGAACTTCCGGCTGATCCCCGCCGGCGGATCCCCGATGACGAACCGCCGCGCCGCGCGCAGGCTCAACTCCCAGCCCGGCGGCCGGGGATCACGGTCGTCGGCCCCCAGGGCGGCGAGCTCCTGCGCGTACCGGACCTCGGCGGGCGGGCGCTGCACAGGGGCCGCCGCCCGGTCCGTTCCGTCGGCCGGACCGGTGGAGGCGTGGTTCCGTACGGTCATGACGCGACGCCCTCGGTGAGTTCGGCCAGATCGGCGATCAGCTCGGACACGGTCACCGCGTCCAGTGCGCCGAAGCGCAGCTCGTAACTGCGGCTCATCCAGTAGTCGCGGGGCTGCCTGTCGAGCCAGACGGTCTCCAGGGTCTGGTCGGGGAACATGTCCACGACCCCGACCGCGATCCCCGAGTTCAGCGCGATCACCAGGTAGCAGTCGTCACCGAGCCGCTTGGAGATCCAGCGCTCCACCCCCGCGTCCTGCGGCGCCCCTCGCCGCCAGCCGCGGCGCTCCAGGCCGAGGACCTTGCCCGTCGGAACCTTGAGTCCCTCGAAGCGGGTCAGCCGGTGGTTGCCGGCCTCTTCTTCCGTCGGCGTGAACACGGCCCGCCCCAGCTGAGGGAACGGCTGCAGGATCTCGTAGTCCGCGAACAGCTCCGACCAGACGGGCAACTCCTCGCCCAGGCGCAGGGGATGGGCCAGGCGTACCGTCGCTCCCCCCGGGAGGGCGAACGCCTCGTCCTCGGCGTCGGCGAACGTGCGGTCCTCCGCCACCCGGAACGCGGTGGTTTCGCCGTCCGCCTCGCACAGCCACACCAGGCGTCGCACCAGGTGCCACAGGAGCGGGTGCCCGACGAACAGCTCGTCGAACTCCCGCGCCGTCCAGGACCGGCCCGCCACCATCGCGGCCTCCAGTCGGCGCACCTGGTCGGACGCCACCGTGCGCACGTCCTTCTTGAGGGCCATGAACCGCTTGCGTTCGGCCGGGGCCCGCTCCGCGTCGTCCCGGGCGCCCGGCTGGGGCAGGTCCTTGCGGCGCTTGCCGTCGCTGTCCTGGACGTACGGCCGCAACTGCTCGTCGAAGCCCACCGTGAACGTCCGCGTGCCGTAGTCGACGACCGTCGAACCGTCCGCGTCAAGACCGAAGTCGGGCACCAGGCGGTCGGCGAGCTGCTCGCCGGTGAGCCCGAGGCCCGCGGCCACTTCGGCGATCTTCTCCCCGGCCCGGACCTTCAGCGCCTTGAACTTCACCCGCTGGGAGATGCCGTGCAGATGCAGGAGCGCGACATCGCTGCCGATCGCCGCCAGCACGCCGAGTCCTTCGACAGCGCGGTGATGGGCGCCCTCACCGGGCCAGGCCCGGATCACCGGTGTCAGCCGGCGCACCGTCTCGTCGTCCCCGAGCCGGCCCAGGGCGTACAGCGCCCACGACTCCTTGGCGGGAAGGGAGGCGAGTCGCCACTGTTCGAAGAGGGCCCAGGCGAACTCGGCCAGCGAGGCGGCGTCCGCCGTCCGCGTGACCTCATCGAGCCCCGGATAGGGCTCACCGGGCCCGGACATCGCGAGCATCGTCAGGACGTTGCGCACCGCGGCCGTCGGCAGAGCGCCCCCCGAGGTGACGGTGATCTGCGGCAGCAGCGCCGGATCCGCCCACGCCGGCACCGTGGGGATGACGGAGGGCAGGGCCCGCTCCAGCGGACCGGCCCCCAGCAGCCGGGCCACCGCTTCGGCCGCCCGCGGGCCGTACGCCTCGGCGGCACGGCGCACGGTGGTGTCGCCGTGCAGTGCTGCGATCTGGACCAGGGCCGCCTCGGCGGCGCGCCGGGCCCGCCCGGCCTTGCCGACGGCGTCGGGCACCAGCAGCGGTGCCGCCCGGACGCCGTGCCGCGCGAACCAGGAACGGGCGGTGGCCGCCGTCGACTTGAGCCGTACCGCCCAGTCGGCCATGTGCCGGGCGACCGACTGGTCGGCGAAGGGCAGGAGCAAGGGCGCGAGGGTGGTCGGCTGGCGGGGAACGACGCGCAGCAGCAGCGGGAGCGCGGCGAGACCGAAGCGGGCGGCGATCGGCTTCAGCGTGTCGCAGCCGTCCCACAGGTCGGTCGGGTCCCACGTGGCGAGCAGCGGCGTGACCAGCTCCTCGGGGCCGTGGACGTAGACCCACGCCGGTTGCAGGTTCGACGCGTCGAGACCGTACCGCAACGCGGCGATGTCCTGCGCCCAGTCGCCCTGGCCCTGCCGCCGGGTGTACCAGCTGGTGGAAGCCGCCCACTGCTCCCGTTCGCCCGGCAGCCACTCGGCCACGGGCGCGCTGACAGCCGTCGGCACGGTCACGACCGCGGGTTCCGTCGCGCTCCGCCGCCTGGCCCACGGCGGGGCCGTCAGCACGGCCGGCAGGGCCTCGGCAGGCGCGTCGGCGATCCGGTCCGCCGGGGAGAGGAGCGGTTCGACGATCTTCGCCAGCGCGCCGTCCAGCGTCGGCAGCGCCGACTCCACGAGCGCGCGGTGGGCGGCGATGTGCCCGGGCAGCAACTGACGCGAGATGACCGACGCCGTACCGCCCTGGCCGCCCGCCTCCGAGGTGAGCAGACGCAGTGCCCGCACCGGATAGCGCTGCATCGCCTCCATGAGGGCGGGGCGTACATGTCTGGTGTCCGCGTGGTGGAGCAGGAGGCGGAACGCCTCGTCCGTCGGGAACTCCACGAGGGCGCCGGCGACCTGTTTGACGCTGTCCGCGGAGGCGTAGGCGCGATGCAGTTCCTTGCCGAGCAGCGGGACGACGGCCGTGCCGATGCCCTCGGCCACGGTCGCGAGCAGGGCCGTGCTGTGACCGACGACGGGCCCGTGCGCGAAGGCGGCGGCCTGTTCGGCGGAGTTGAGCGCGCAGTACACCAGGGAGAGGACGGCGTCGTCGTCTTCCGCGGTGACCTGGGGGTCCGTGCAGAGTCCGGCGACCCAGTCGGTCTCACTGGGCGCGATATAGGCTGTGACGATCTTGCGGTAGGGGTCGGTGCGGCAGCGGGACAGCGCCTCGATCGTGGCCTGGTACGTCTCCTCGTCCGCCACGGCGAGCAGCGACCGCACCCGGTCGGCGGCAGGCCGGCATGAGTCGGTCCAGTAGCCGCGGGGGGTCCGGGCGTGGGCTTCCAGCCAGGGGTCGTACCGCTTGAGGCCCCGCTGCGTCCAGTGAGGCTCGGTCAGGAACAGCTCCACCGTGGCCCGGGCCGCGAACGGCAGTCCGCCCAGCCGCACCCAGCTGTCGGCCCAGTGACCGGCACCGGGTGACGTGAGTCCGACGATCGAGGCCACGGCCGCCGCCCCGACCGGCGAACGGCTGCCGGCGAGGTGTCCCCGCACGTGGTCCACGAGTCCCGCGTCGCTGCGCGGCGCGTCCAGGAACTCCTGGATCCACGCCCTCTCCTCGGCTGTCCGTACCTCCACGGCGTCCAGCTGCCGTTGCTGGGCACGGGCCGGGGCACGCCCCACTCCGCCTCGCCGGGGGTGCAGTGAGCGCTGCCAGCCGGCCGGCAGCACGAAGATGTCCTCGTCGGGCAGCGCCGCGGGCTCCCGGCTCGCGTCCCCCGCCTCGCCCTCCTCCGGCCCGGCCGGTGTGCCCGAACGACCCGCGGACGGCACCGGCGCCGATGCCGCCACCTCCCGGTACCCCTTGCGTTCCTTCTCCGCGACCGACTTCGCCACCTGAGCGTCCGCCGCCTCCGCCGACGCGTACTCCTTCGTCTGCGTACGTCCCTCGCTGCCGCAGCGGCCGTACCGCACCGTCACCACGGCGCCGTCCGCCCCGGTCTCCCAGAACTTCGACGCGCTGCCCTCGACGTACTCCCAGCGACGCACAGGTCCGCCCCCTTCACACCCGTTCGACCCGTACTGCCACGGGCTTTTCGATCAGTGGTCCCACAGTAGGACCGACCACTGACAACGCAGCGTGACCGGGGTCCCGGGCAGGGAAAAGAGCAGGTCAGCCTCCCCCGCGCGAGCACGTGGGGGAGTTCGGGGCATGCGGCGGCGCCCCGCCCCCCGCCCGTACACCCGGGCGGGGTTCAGGGGGCGGAGACGGCGCGCGGTCCGCCGGCGGGCGCCCACGACGGCGCCACACCCGTCACCTGGCACACCATCAGGAACAGCGGAATGGGCGGGGTGTACGGGGTGCGGCTGTCGGGCTGGTGGATCAGCCGGGGCCGCACCGCGGGGACGCACGCCCCTCGTGCGTACGCGGACTGCGCGGGCCAGTCCAGATCGAGGTCGGAGCCGGAGGGGACGATCCACCACCAGCGCTCGGCGTCCGCGAAGACGCAGCCCGTACGCGGCAGATGCGACATGAGCCGGAAGCCGTAGCGCGCGGGCACGCCCACCGCGTCGCAGCCCAGGGTCGCCGAGAGGGCCGTCGGCAGCGGCAGTTGCACCATGCCGCCGCCCGGGGCGCAGCCGGGCTCGCGGGAGCGCCTGGTTCCGAGCAGATGGGACATGGCGTTCTTCAGCATGCGTGCTCCGAGCCGTACGGCAGTTCCGCCCAGACGATGCGGCCCGAGCCGTTCCCGGCGTCGCGGGACCCCCAGGCGCTGCACATCGCGTCGACGAGCAACAGGCCGCGTCCGTGCTCGTCGTCGGCGCCGGCGCCCAGCCGAGGGCCGCCCGGCTGGTGTCCCTGGTCCTGTACGGCTATGCGCAGCCGGCTCTCGAGGCAGCGCAGCTCGCACACGACGCGCGCGCTGGCGGTGTGCACCACCGCGTTGGTGACCAGTTCGGACACGATGAGGATCGCCGCGTCGTGGGCGTCGTCGTCCAGCCGCCACTCGTCCAGCCGGGCCCGCGTCAGCCGGCGGGCGCCGGCGACGGACTCCGGCTGCGCGGGCAGCGCGAAGCAGTACCGGAGCGCTTCCGCCCCGGGGCTGAGGTCCATGAGCCGGGGGATGAGCGCACTGCCAGGTGCCACGACCGAATCCTCACAGTGGGGGCTGTGTCACGCTTCGCGATCTTCCTGAAAAGGGCGGGCATGACGAGTGAACTGGTTCACTCACCAACTCTCTACCTGTCGGGAACACTTGGCAAGGGGCACTCTGAAAAATTCAGAGTGGCTGTGTCTTTGACGGCACGCACATGGCACACTGCTGGCAAACAGCGCATGGGGAGGTCTGAAGTGAGCGAACCGCGGTCCGCCCCGACCGTGGGTCAGGTCGTTCTCGGCAAGCGCCTGCAGGATCTGCGGGAGCGTGTCGGCCTGAGCCGGGACCAGGCAGCCAAGGTGCTCCGGGTCGCCCCGGCGACCATACGCAGGATGGAGACCGCCGAGGTCGCTCTCAAGATCCCCTATGTGCAAGCGCTCCTGAAGGCCTACGGGATCGCCGAGGAGGAGGCCGACGCCTTCGTCGACCTCACCGAGGAGGCCAACAAGCCGGGCTGGTGGCAGAGGTTCCACGACGTGCTGCCCGACTGGTTCAGCATGTACGTCAGCCTGGAGGGCGCCGCGAGCCTCCTGCGCATGTACGAGCCGCACTTCGTCCCCGGACTGCTGCAGACCGAGGACTACGCGCGCTCGGTGATGCGCACCGGAGCCGTCGGCCAGACCAGGCCCGAGGACATCGAACGCCATGTGGCGCTGCGGATGGAGCGGCAGTCCCTGCTGACCCGGCCGGACGCCCCGAGGCTGTGGGTGGTGATGGACGAGACGGTGCTGCGCCGCCCGGTGGGCAGCCCCGACGCCATGCGCGCTCAGACCGACCGGCTGCTGGAAGCGACCGAGATGCCCAACGTGACCCTGCAGATCGCCGAGTTCTCCACCGGCCATCACCCGGGCACCTACGGGCCGTTCGTCCTCTTCCGCTTCGCCGTCCCCGAACTTCCCGACATGGTCTACAGCGAGTACCTGACCGGGGCCGTCTACTTCGACGCGCGCCCCGAGGTGGCCTCCTACCTCGAGGTCATGGACCGCATGGCGGCCCAGGCCGCGACTGCACAACGCACGAAGGAAATCCTCCGGGACTTCCGCAAGGAGCTGTGATGACACCCATATACAACGGCATGCCGGCCGCCGATCTCGGCTCCGAAGGCTGGTACAAGCCGTGGAGCGGTGGCAACGGCGGCAACTGCGTCGAGGCGATGAAGCTCTCCGACGGAAGAATCGCCATGCGTCAGTCCGCCGACCCCGACGGTCCGGCCCTCATCTACTCCCACCGCGAGATCGCCGCCTTCATCCAGGGCGCCAAAGCCGGCCAGGCTGACTTCCTCCTGACCTGAGCCCACCGCGCGGACGGTTCCCGGTCGCCGCGCAACGGTTTCACCCTCTGTTCGCCGACCCACGGAACCAAGGAGCGCGCTATGACCGGGCACGAGCCCCCCGTCGAGATCGACACCAGCAAACCGCATCCCGCGCGGATGTACGACTGGTTCCTCGGCGGCAAGGACAACTATCCGGTCGACGAGCAGATGGCCCAGCAGCTGCTGGCCGTGGACGCGCGCGGCCGTGACATGGCGCGCGTCAACCGGGCGTTCATGCACCGCGCCACCCGCTGGCTCGCGGAGAACGGCATCCGCCAGTTCCTCGACATCGGCACCGGGATACCGACCGAGCCCAACCTCCACCAGATCGCCCAGCGGACCGCGCCGGACGCGCGCATCGTCTACTGCGACAACGACCCGATCGTCCTGGCGCACGCGGCGGCCCTGCTGCGCTCCACCCCCGAAGGCGCCACCGAGTACATCCAGGCCGACGCCCGCAGGCCCGAGGTCATCCTGGAAGCGGCCGGGAAGGTCCTCGACTTCGACCGCCCGATCGCCCTGTCCCTGCTGGCCCTGCTGCACTTCCTCGACGACGGGGACGGCGCCGCCGAACTGGTGGACCGCCTGGTCGACCAGCTCGCCCCCGGCAGCTACCTCGTCCTCTCGCAGACCACCGGCGACTTCGACCCCGAGGGCGCGGCCCAGGCAGCCGCCCTGTACAGGGCCCGCGGCATGACACTGCGCCCGCGCAGCCACGCCGAGCTCTCCGCCTTCTTCCACGGCCTCGAACTCGTCGACCCCGGTGTCTCGCTCTCCGCCGACTGGCACCCGGAGCTCGGCGAGGTCATCGAGGTCCCCGGCGACGAGCCGATCCCGGGATACGCCGGCGTGGCCCGCAAGGGCTGAGGCGGTCCCGAGCGGCACCGGCGGACGGCGCGCGTCAGGTCCGGTGCCGCCACAGGGGACAATGGACCCATGTCCCGACGCACCTCACGCCCCCGGCGGCCCTCCGCCGCTCCCGTCCCCCCGGTCACGGCGTCCTCGCCGTGCCCGTGCGGGCTGCCCGCCCCCTATGGCGAGTGCTGTGGGCGGCTGCACGCCGGGGCCCCGGCGCCGTCCTGCGAGGCGCTGATGCGCTCGAGGTACACCGCCTTCGTCGTCCGGGACGTGGCGTACCTGCTGCGCACCTGGCACCCCGACCACCGGCCGCGCGTTCTCGACCTCGATCCGGGGCAGCGCTGGCAGGGACTGGAGATCCTGGGGACGACGGAGGGCAGCGCCTTCCACACCACCGGTACGGTCACCTTCCGGGCGCACTTCACGGCCGGCGGCCACCGCGACTCGCTGCACGAGAAGAGCCGCTTCGTCCGGCACGAGGGCGCCTGGGTCTACGAGTCGGCGGTCTTCGCCGACTGACGTGCGGGGCCGCACCGCAGCGGCGCCCGCCCCGGACGAACGCGCGGCCCGGCACCGGCGACCGCGCCGGCCCCGCCGCCCGGCAACCCGCCGCGCCGGCCCCGGCCGGCCCGGCACCGGCGCCCGGCCCGGCACCGGCAACCCGCCCGGCCCGGCACCGGCAACCCGTCCGCCCCCCCGCCCCGGGCAACCCGCCCTCTCAGACCGGCGCGCCCGCCGGGGCCACCGGGGAGAGCTCCTGCGTGAGGTCCTCCGCGAGCAGCCGCTTGGCGATCACGTCGACCGCGGCGCGCAGCCGGGCATCGTCCGGAACGTCCGCCTGGTCGCCCAGCCGCTCATGGAGCCAGCGGGACCAGGCGTCGTTGATGGTCCTGGCCTCCCGGCTGCCCGCTTCGGTGTGCGTGAACAGATGGCCGTCCCCGGTGAGGTACCCCTCCTCGATCATCCGGTCGAAGACGGGCACCAGGACCTCCGGCGGAATCCGGTGCCGGGCGGCGATCAACCGGAGCCCCGCGTGGCCGACCATCCGGGTGAACAGCTCGACCTGCATCACCGCCCAGGCCCCTGCCATGTCGAGCCGGGTGTCGGACGAGGCCACGATCCGGCGGGCCGTCTCCGGGTCCACCCGCCGCAGGACCTTGGCCACCGAGAACTCCAGCAGCCGGGCCGAATCCCCGGCGCTGGGCGAGGCGAACCCCTCACCCATGTCGGTCGAGCCGGCCCGCGCCGTGTCCCGCAGCTTGACCTGCTTCAGGAACAGGGCCACCACGAAGCCGAGCACCGCGACCGGCACCGTCCACAGGAACACCGTGTGCAGGGTGTCGGCGTATGCCTGGGCCAGGGGCGCGGACTGGGCGTCGGGCAGCGCATGCAGACCCTGCGGACTCTGCGAGGCCTTCGCCACCACCGCCGGGTCACCACCCGCACGCACCGCCGCCGCGACCCCGTCCTTCAGGTTCGGGCCGAGCGAGTTGGCGTAGATGGTCCCGAAGACCGCCGTGCCGAAGGAGCTGCCGAGCGTCCGGAAGAACGTCACGCCCGACGTCGCGGTGCCCAGATCCGCGTAGTCGACGGTGTTCTGCACCGCGATGGTCAGCACCTGCATGCACAGCCCGATGCCGAGCCCGAGCACCAGCATGTACAGCGACTCCAGCCACACCCCGCTGTCCGGACCCATCCGGGAGAGCAGGAACAGTCCGACCGCCATGACCAGCGAGCCCACGATGGGGAAGATCCGGTAGTGGCCGGTCTTGCTGACCACGTTGCCGCTGAAGATCGAGGCGCCGAGCAGACCGATGACCATCGGCAGCGTCCGGACCCCCGAGAGGGTCGCCGAGTCCCCGTCCACGTACTGAAGGTAGGTCGGCAGATAGATCATGGCGCCCAGCATCGCGAAGCCCACGATGAAGCTGAGGATCGAGCAGACCGTGAAGACCGGATTGCCGAACAGCCGCATCGGCAGCATCGGTTCCTTCGCCCGGAACTCGACGAAGCAGAACAGGGCCAGGGCCACCAGACCGAGCACGAACAGGCCGATGATGACGGAGGAGCCCCAGGCGTACTCGTTGCCGCCCCAGCTCGTCGCCAGGATCAGCGAGCTCGCCCCGACCGTGACCATGGCGATGCCCAGGTAGTCGATGACCGGCCGTCCCGCGGCCTTCACGGACGGAATGGTGCGGGCGGCCGCGATGACCACCACGATCGCGATCGGCACATTGACGTAGAACGCCCAGCGCCAGGTCAGGTGGTCGGTGAAGAGCCCGCCCAGCAGCGGCCCGATGACGGTCGACACGCCGAAGACCGCACCGATCGCGCCCTGGTACTTGCCGCGGTCGCGCAGCGGGATCACATCGGCGATCAGCGCCATCGACGTGACCATCAGACCGCCCGCGCCGATGCCCTGGAGACCGCGCCACACGATCAGCAGCGTCATGTTGGTCGCGAGGCCGCAGAGGAACGAACCGGTGATGAAGATGATCGCCGAGAGCTGGAAGATGATCTTGCGGCCGAACAGGTCGCCGAACTTGCCGACCAGGACCGTCGCCACCGTCTCCGCCAGGAGGTACGCGGTCACCACCCACGACATGTGCTCGGCGCCCCCGAGGTCCGAGACGATCGTGGGCAGCGCGGTGCCCACGATCGTCTGGTCCAGGGCCGCCAGCAGAATGCCCAGCACGATCGTCGCGAAGACGATGTTCCGGCGGCGCGGATCGAGGAGGGGCGGTGCGCCGGCAACCTGCGGGGCGGGTGCGGTCTCGCTGGCAGTGGTCACCCTTGCACCCTCACACCACGCCCTGTCACCCGCATGCCGGGGGCGGCCGGATGTGTCAACTCAGCAGATCCCGCAGCGACGCCTTCATCCGCGTGACGAACGCCTCCCGCACCGGCGCTGCCACCCGGTCCAGCGAGAGGTACGGATTGAGGTCCTCCAGCTCGACGAGCAGGAGCTCGCCCGTCACGGTCCGGCACGCGTCGACCCGCTGGATGCCGTGGTCGAGGGTGTTCCATGCGATGAACGAGCGTGCGAACGCCAGATCCGCCGCGCTCGCCTCGTACGGCTCGAGCACCCACCGCTGCTCCGGGTGCGGTGCGTGCAGCGCGTACTGGAAGTCGTGGTCGACGAAGTAGAAGGACACCTCGTAGCGGAAGTCGATCCGCGGCTGGACGAGCTGCGTGCCGTCCTCCTCGGGCAGGAGTGCGGGGGTACCCGTGAACCGCAGCCCCACCGAGTCGGCGCCCAGCTTCGGCTTGATGACATAGCCCTCGGCCTCGGGCAGCAGCCCCAGATCCGCCGCCCGGTCCACCGTCGGTATCACCGGATACCCGGCGCGGCTCAGGTCCACGAGGTACTGCTTGCCCGCCATGTCGCCCCGGCCGGTCAGCGGGTTGTACACCCGCGTGCCGAGCTCGCGCGCGCGTGCGCGGAAGGCGTCGTACGCCTCTTGGTAGTGCAGCACCGGGCCGCTGTTGCGTACGACGACGGCGTCGAAACCCTCCAGCAGCGCGGCGGCGTCGCGCGGGTGGCACAGAGCGGTGTCGAAGTCCTCGCGCAGCCGCGACGTCAGGTGGATGTCCTCGTCGCAGTACCGGCGCCCGCGGGCCTCGTAGGCGAGGTCGGTGACGAACAGGACGGACGGGCGCGGGGCGGTGGGCATGGTTCTCCCAGGGGGTTTCAGGTCGGACGGTCGGTCAATAGCCTGGCGGTGCCGCCCGTCAACGACCCTGGAGCATCATGACGTCCGCCCCACAAGAGTCGCTCGCCTCGCAAGCACCGCCCGTGCCCGACATTCTCTCGCCCGCCTTCGCCGCCGATCCCTACGGGGCCTACCGGATCATGCGCGAGAGCCATCCGCTGATCCGGCACGACGCCACGGACAGTTACCTCGTCTCCCGGTACGAGGACGTCGAGCGGGTCTTCAAGGACAAGGCCGGGGAGTTCACCACCGACAACTACGACTGGCAGATCGAGCCCGTCCACGGCCGGACCATCCTCCAGCTGAGCGGACGCGAGCACGCCGTGCGCCGGGCCCTGGTCGCTCCGGCCTTCCGGGGCACGGACCTTCAGGAGAAGTTCCTCCCGGTCATCGAGCGCAACGCGCGCGAGCTGATCGACACCTTCCGGCACGCCGGCGAGGCCGACCTCGTCGACGCGTTCGCGACCCGCTTCCCCGTCCTGGTCATCGCCGACATGCTCGGCCTCGACAAGGCCGACCACGACCGCTTCCACGGCTGGTACACCAGCGTCATCGCCTTCCTCGGCAACCTCGCGGGCGACCCGGAGGTGGCGGCGGCCGGTGAGCGGACCCGGCGGGAATTCGCCGCGTACATGATTCCGGTCATCCAGGAGCGGCGGAAGGCGCCCGGCGACGACCTGCTCTCCGCACTCTGCTCCGCCGAGGTCGACGGCGTCCGGATGAGCGACGAGGACATCAAGGCCTTCTGCAGCTTGCTGCTCGCCGCCGGTGGCGAGACGACCGACAAGGCCATCGCCTCGATCTTCGCCCATCTGCTCACCCACCCCGAGCAGCTCGCCGCCGTACGGGAGGACCGCGGTCTCATCGACCGGGCCTTCGCCGAGACGCTGCGGCTCACCCCGCCGGTGCACATGATCATGCGCCAGACCGCCACCGACGTGGAACTCGGCGGCGGACGGGTGCCCGCCGGTTCGACCGTCACCTGTCTGATCGGCTCGGCGAACCGGGACCCGGCGCGCTACCGGGACCCGGACCGGTTCGACCTGTTCCGCACCGACCTGACCAGCACCACGGCGTTCTCCGCGGCGGCCGATCACCTGGCGTTCGCCCTGGGCCGGCACTTCTGTGTCGGCGCGCTGCTGGCCCGGGCCGAGGTGCGGACCGGGGTGAACCTCCTGCTCGACGCGATGCCCGACGTACGGCTCGCGGACGGGTTCGTCCCGTCCGAGCGGGGCGTCTTCACCCGGGGGCCACAGTCGCTGCCGGTGCGGTTCACACCGGTCGCCGGGCCCTGACCCCACGTCAGTGCCCGGCCGCCGGCTCCGTGGCTCCGGGTCAGCGGATGTGGCGCCCCGAGATCGCCCGTGCGATGACCAGGCGCTGGATCTCGCTGGTGCCCTCGAAGATCGTGTAGATCTTGGCGTCGCGGTACATCCGCTCGACCGGATGCTCCCGGCTGTACCCGGCGCCCCCGAGGATCTGGACGGCCTTCTCCGTCGCCGACACCGCGAGTTCACCGGCGCGCAGCTTGGACATGGAGCCCTGGCCCGCGTCGAAGGTGCGGTCGTTGCGGGCCATCCAGGCGGCCTGCCAGATCAGCAGCCGTACGGCCTCGATCTCCGTACGGATGTCGGCCAGCGCGAAGGCGATCGACTGGTTCTCGATGACGGGCCGCCCGAACGCCTCGCGCCGGCCGGCGTACTCCAGCGCGTATTCGTACGCCGCGCGCGCGATGCCCAGCGCCTGGGCGCCGACGGTGGGGCGGCTGACCTCGAAGGTCGCCATCGCCGCCTGCCCCTGGGCGTTGGAGCCCTCGCGGGCGCGGGCGATCCGGGCGTCCAGCTTCTCCTTGCCGCCGAGCAGGCAGTGCCCGGGCACCCGCACGTCGTCGAGGAAGACGTCCGCCGTGTGTGAGGCGCGCAGCCCGAGCTTCTTGATGGTGCGGCCCGCTTCCAGGCCCTTGGTGGCGGGCGGCACGATGAACGCGGCCTGCCCGCGGGCGCCGAGCGTCGGATCGACCGAGGCGACGACGACATGGATCTCGGCGATCCCGCCGTTGGTGATCCACGCCTTCTGGCCGGAGAGCACCCACTCGTCGTTGGCCTCGTCGTAGCGGGCTTTCGTCGTCATGGCGGAGACGTCGGAGCCTGCCTGCGGTTCGGAGACGCAGAACGCCGCCACCTTCGGGTCGTCCTCGTCGCCGTAACACTGCGGCACCCACTCGGCGAGCTGGTCGGGCGTCCCGGAGGCGAAGATGCCGGCGACGGCGAGGGAGGTGCCGAAGAGCGCCATGCCGATGCCGGCGTCGCCCCAGAACAGCTCCTCGTTGGCTATCTGGAGGGAGAGCCCCGACGGGTCGCCGTACATGTCGGCCAGCGACTCGAACCCGTACAGGCCGATCCGGGCCGCTTCCTGGATGACGGGCCAGGGCGTCTCCTCGCGGGCGTCCCATTCGGCGGCGGCCGGGCGCACCACCTGGGCGGCGAAGCCGTGCACCCAGTTGCGCAGGTCCTGCTGCTCCTCGGTGAGCGCGAGGGAGAAGTAGCTCATCGGCTCAGGCCTTCGGGATGTCGAAGTAGCGGGTGAGCCCCGAGGCCAGACCGACGTCGCCGGCGACCTTCAGCTTGCGCATCATGAACATCGTCACGGGATTGCCGTTGCCGGAGACCAGCTTGAGGAACTCGGCGTCGGCCATCACCAGCGTCGTGCGCGGCTCGGCGTCGGAGCGGCCCTCCCTGACGACGCAGGCGCCGTCCGCGATCGACGTCTCGTAGACCGCTTCGGTGTCACCGGTGATCTTCCAGCGGATCAGCGCCTTGAGCTGTCCCGCCGCCTCAGGGCGGAACTGCTGCTTCATCCGGCCGAAGACCTCGCCGAGCACCCGGGTGCGCAGTTCCCCATGCATCACCTCGCCGAGCTGTCTGGCGGACAGGCCCTTCACGATCCGCGCGAAGTCCTGAGGGGAGACGGCCGCGAAGTCGAGCGCGGTCAGTTCGTCGGTGAGGTTGCCGCTGCTGTTGTCGGCCACGCCAGTTCCTTACTCTGGAGTCAACTTACTTCCGAGTAAGGTAAGCGCAGGGCGGAGCCTTCGCAAGATGGCGGTGGGACGGGGGAGTCACCAGGAGCTGCCGGGGCGCACCGCCAGCCGGGGGTGGTGGGCGGCCAGCACCTTGTTGGCGCGGGCCAGCTCGGACAGGGCCTGCTCCCGGTCGGCCTGGTCCTCGATGCCGAGCCGCGGGCCGCGAAACCGGCGGACCTCGCGCGCGGCGCACTCGGCGTCGAACTCCGCCTCCAGGATGTGCGGCGGGATGCAGGAGCCGATCAGCGCCGCGATGCGGTCCGGGATCGGTACGGGTACGAGCAGGTGCGAGGCGGTCATGGGGGTTCCCTCTCGAATGGTGGCCAGGAGGTCGGGCGTCGCGGCCGCCGGTTGGGCGGCCGACTCCTCCATATGTACGGGACGCAGTTCCAGGTTTCTCGTTGAGAACGTCTCCGTGTGGCAACCGTTTGGGAGTGACCGGGTATTTCCCCTTACCCATAAGTAAGTTGACGCGCAGTGAAGGCCGTGTTCTGGCCGGAAACGGTTCTGCGGACGGATTACGGCGTGGAGTCGTCGGCGCGGGACTGGAGTTGGAGCGCCCGCAGAACGGCCTCCGTGGAGAACCTGCTCTGCGGATCGGTCAGTTGCTGACCGAAGATGGACTCCAGGTTGCGCATGCGGTAGCGGACCGTCTGCGGGTGCACGTCCAGGAGTTCGCCCATGTGGGCGGCCGTGCCACGGGTGTCGAGCCAGATGCGCAGGGTCTCGATCAGGCGTTCCCGCCGGGTGGCGCTGATGCCGGCGACAGGTGCGAGCTCCCGTCGGGCGAGCTGGTCCAGGAGGACCGGGTCGGACAGCAGCCACAGGGTGAGGAGGTGGTCCTCGCAGAGGATGGACGGCGCGTCGTCGATGACACCCGCGTCGACGAGTTCGAGGACTCGCCTGGCCCAGCGGATCGAGTCCGACGCCAGGGCGGTGGGAACGGTCAGCCCGATCGCCACACGGGTGCCCAGGAGTGTCTGGTCGAGCATGGATCTTCGCGCGTCGTCCAAGGGGCCCGGGATGAGCAGATGGGGCTGGGGGTCGCTGAGGTCGACGAGGATGTCGCGGTCGGCGCCGGCCCGGTCGAGTGCGGCGGGGGAGCGGGCGGCCACGAGGGTGACCTCCTCGGGGAGGGTCCACCCGGTCTGCTCGCACAGTTCGGCGATGGCGGTACGGGGTACGGGATGCCCGGCCAGGATCAGGTGGAGCAGACGCCGGCGCACGGCCTCGCTCTGTTCGCCGGTCTGGGACTGCACCTCGAGGAAACCCTCGCGGGACAGTGATTCGAGTTCGTCTATGTAGGTGAAGAGCGCATCGGCGAAGCTGAGCATCAGGGTGGGGGAGAAGTTGTAACTGCGGCCGACCTTCTTCGCCCGTCGCAGTGCGACGCGCGCACCGAGCCGATAAGCGCCCTGGAGCGTTTCCATGGTCCGGCCTTCGTAAGCCTCGAAGCGTCCGAACCGGCGGCACATGTCGTCACGTAATGAGGTCGAGGTGGACGGTTCGGCCACCAGGTCGACGAATGAGGAGAGACTCCGTTCCACGCCGACGCGAATGGCCTGGCCGTTGGGGCCGCTGAGCAGGCGCGCGTACTCCGGATAAGCGCGGGTGACCTCGACACCGATCTCCTTGATGAGGCTGGGAAGTTCGGGCCGCATAATCGCGGCGAACTCCTGGGGGAGTGGTCCCAGCGGATCCCCCGTGTCCAATGGAGAAATGACTTTCGGCATGACGTGTCCCCTTGCTCTCCAGAACCCGGTGGGGGGTGAGGCGGTGGGGGAAAGCGCTCCCACGTACCGACAGGTGCGTACCAATTCCGCGACGAAGATAGACCAAGTCGACTGCTGTGCACACCACTTGTGCAAGATCGAAGTGCAGGGTGCACACAGTTCTGCGCGGTTGCGGGGCTCCGGTGCAGGTGGGGAGGGAGTGGTCAATTTCGGACAACTGCCGGGAGTGTGGCCGATATCGCCAGGTGCCGGCCGGGAGGCGCCGTCCCCCGGCGGGCGCGGCGGCGGGTGCGGGTGCCGGGGGCCGGTCCGGCCGGAATTTTGCGCACCAAGTGACAATCGGTCTTCGCCGTTTAGTGACCTGCGGACGACAAAAGAAGCTGCTGGCGAGAATCTTGGCCAGCAGGATTGTGCTGGAAGTTTCTCGCAAGTAACGTCACGGCCTGTCACAGATTATATGTGGCCGAGAGTGTACGTCTCCCCTCGGAGAAGTGGTTCGTAGTCGCGCTTCGTGCCCCTTGGGCAGCTGTGGAGCGCGTCCCCGCAAGCAGTGCCGCCCGCATTGTCGAATCGGAGGAACTAACTGTGCGTAATACCCTCAAGAAGATCGCCGTCGCAACCGGCGTCGCTTCTGTGGCTGTCGTGCTCGGGGCCACCCAGGCCATGGCATTCCCCGCCACCACATGGACGGTCACGCCGAACCCGGCGCCGTTCACCGCCGTGTCCACCAACACGGTCCTGTCGGTCAGCGGCATCCCGCTCACGTGTCCGACGGCGACCGCGGCTGGTTCCGCGTTCAGCGCCACCGGCAACCCCGCCACGGTCGGCAACATCACCTCGGCCACCTTCGGGACGACGGCCAGCCCGTGCACGAGTGCGCTCGGCCCGGTGACGCCGGTCGCCACGACCTCCCCGGCCTGGCAGCTCGTGGCCCAGGACTACACCTCCGGTGTGACGACCGGCTACATCAAGAACATCCAGGCCAAGCTCACCGTCCTCACCTGCAGCTTCAACGTCACCGGTGAGGTCAACGCCAAGTACACCAACAGCACGAAGAAGCTCAACGTCTCCAACTCCAGCGCCCATCAGCTGACCGTCTCGGGCGCCACCGCCGCCTGTGCCGGGATCGTCGCCAACGGGGCCCACCCGACCTTCACGGGCGACTACAGCGTCACGGGAATCACCAGCATCATCGGCACCTGACGGACTGCCGGGCAGCCGAATGCTCCAGCAGACCGCACCGCGGGTCCCCTGCAGTGCGGTCTGCACCGTCGATGAGAGGGAATGACGAAGGATGACGATGCGCGGGACAGCAGGGCGGAGTCGCGGGCGTGCGACAGTGCGGGGCGGAGCCGTTCTGACCGCGGTCCTCGTGGCCGGAATGATTCCGGGTGCCCAGGCATCCGCCGGTGGTCATGACGTTCGCATCGACGTGCGGTACGGCTGCGATTTTCCCTCCGGGGCCGCGAAGGCCGCTGTGCGGGTGTCCGCGACGGTCCCGGAGGGCGGCGCAGTCGACAAGCCCGTTCAGCTCACGGATGTGAGCACCGAACTGACCCTGCCCGAGGCCGGGCTGCCGGACCTGGCTGCTGTCGGGGCGGAACAGGTCGAGGTGGAGACGAAACTGACCGTCGGCGTGGCGCAGGGCGACCACACCGCCGAGACGGTCTGGATCGGGACCGCCGAGGGCCCGGTGGCCGTTCCGGACGCGGAGAATCCCGCCCTCACCTCCTCCGGTGCCGTTCCCTCGGTGACCGCGGGTTCTTCCGGCGATCTCGTCTTCACGGCGGGCAAGCTGACCGCGCTGCTGACCTCGCCGCCGTCCGGCGACGCCTCCGCCGAACCTTCGGCCCTGCTGCTGACGTGTACTCCGGAGCCGGACCAGGACCTGACACTCGCGACGGTGCGGATCGCCGGGGATCCCGAGTGGCCGTCCCCGGAGCCCTCCGGGACCAGGGAGGGAACGGCCGCCGCCGGGGGAGGCTCCGACGCCGACGAGGCGACACCGAAGGTGGGGGAACCGGGCAAGCAGGCCCTTCAGGACCGGAAGGCGCCGCCCTGCACGGGTGACCCGGAGGACCAGTTCAGCCTGAACGCCTACGTCACCGGCTACGCGGACGTTCCCAAGCTCAAGAGCGCCACACTGTTCCCGGTCGCCTGCACACAGATCGAGCAGGGCCTGACCCAGATCAAGTTCCAGGACGGCCTGATCCATATACTCCAGGACTCGACGGCGACCCTCGACTATCAGGGCAAGCTGCAACTGCCGCCTGCCACCGGCACGTTCCTGACCTTCGGCTTCATGCCGACGACCGCGACACTGGAGATGACGCAGATTCCTCCGGCCGCCGGCCCGGACGGCAAGCCGGTGCCCAACGTCCACTCCGACCTGACGATCCTCAGCCCCGGCAACAGCGTGGGCACGACGACCATCGACCTGAATCTCCGGCTCCGGCTGTTCGACGTGAAGGTCAACGGCGTCGCCCTGGACGTCGGCCCCAACTGCCGTACGGAGCGCCCGTTCGCCCTGCCCCTGCGGGGGGAGATGGTCCTCAAGGACGGGGTTCAGTCCGGCTACACACTGGTCACCGGCGGTGCGCTCACCGGCCAGGTCACCGTGCCGCCGTTCTCGGGGTGCGGTGTCGGGGAGGACCTCGACGACCTCTTCACCGCCTCGATCTCGGGCGTCCCTGGTGCCGTGAAGCAGGTCCAGGCGGCTCCCTGTGCGGCGGCGCAGCACTCGCCGACCGTGTGCACGGAGGACAGCCAGCCGGTTCAGATTCCCAAGCCGCAGCGCTGAACCGCGGCCTGTCCCGCTGTTTTCTCCGCCGAATCCGAATCATTCCATTCCGCTCGGCCCACCAAGAAGTGAGGGAGTAATGAGAGCTGTCCCGAAGAGATGGCGCACCGGCCTCTTCGCCGCCGTTGCCGCCGCGGTGGTCGCGATCCCGCTGACTCCTCTTTCCGCCTCCGCCGCCGTCAACGCCGCCAGCCTGAACGGGGACTGGGCGCCCTTCTCCCGCTGTCCGGTCGACAATCCCGCTATGCTCGCGGCGGACGGCCAGGACCTGGTCGCGTCGTGCGTGTCCTCCTACTCGCCCAGCGGAGCCATCAAGCTGGGTACGACCGTGGCCACCACCGGCGCCAACGACATGCAGTTCGGAGTCGTCCAGGACACGGCCGCCGGCACGTTCAAGGTCATTCCGCCCGCGGGCGGAGCCCTCGTCGGAGCGCCGACGACCATCCCCGGCGGGCTGCTCGGGCTCATGTGTCCCAGTGACATCCCGGTGGTCACCGCCGTCTGCAACCAGATCACGGACGTCAGCCTGAACAAGGTGAAGGCCACGGTGGAGTCGGCCGGCACACCCACCGAGTTCAATCTGCTCGCCGGACTGAGCACGGGGCAGCCGATCGTCAAGCTGCCGGTCCGCATACACCTGGAGAATCCGCTGCTCGGCTCCAACTGCTACATCGGCACGGCCGCGGACCCCGTGATTCTGCGCCCGCAGAACACCACTGCTCCGGCCGTCGCCATCCAGCGCTTCGACGGCGACGGCACGCCCAACGCCGACGAGGGGGCGATGCTGAGGTTCGCACTCACGGGGAACACCCAGGGCGACACCACGTTCTCCGTGCCGAAGGCCACCGGCTGTGGCCTGGGCGGAATCCTGAGCTGGGCGGTGAACCTCAAGACGGGCCTGCCG
The DNA here is from genome assembly GCF_040630435.1 of Streptomyces sp. NPDC005803. Taxonomy (NCBI): domain Bacteria; kingdom Bacillati; phylum Actinomycetota; class Actinomycetes; order Kitasatosporales; family Streptomycetaceae; genus Streptomyces; species Streptomyces sp. NPDC005803. The sequence continues at coordinate 230,047 of NZ_JBEXXO010000007.1, forward strand.
TCGCTCTCCGGGGACAACCACCTCACGCTGAACAACGCGTCGACGTACAGCGGTGCGCTCACCGCTCCCGGGCTTGTCCTTCCCGACGCCGGCAAGGTGCTTTCGCAGTACTGGCACTCCGCGGTGAAGTAAGGCCCGGCGGACGCGCGGAGGTTTCGGTGCTCCTTTGCGCACTTTCCGCCGGCGGCCGATGCCCGCCCCGTCCGAGAGGTTATGCGGACGGGGCGGGCGTCGTTGTGGGGCCGCTCCCTCAGGAAGTGAGCACGGTCAAGAGCGGTAGGCGCCGCGAAAGGACTCACATGTCGACAAGCCCGGGACGGTCCCTGCTCACCTCCGTACAAAAACAATGCCGCTGCCAACAGCCGCGCAAGAAGTTCAGGGACCGCTCTTGCGAAGGCAGGTTACTGAGCCGTAGCGTCCAGGTGAGCAGCGCGGAAACGTGTCCACGATTGCTCGTTCGACGGACGTGGAGTCCAGGTCGCGCCCCCTCGGGTCCGGATTTCGCACCGGGAATTCGGTGGACTCGATTCCGTTCGCCAGGGGCGTGTGTCCCGCAGTCGGGGGCCCGTGGATCCGGCCTCCACGGACCGTGGCACCCCGACCCGCACACCGGAGATCTTGCGCAGTCTCCGACAAAGCCGTCCAGCGGCTTTGTCACTCGGTGACAAGTGATCCACATCGAGTACCTGATTCGTCGATTTCCGCTGTTCAACGGCTTGTCCTGGCGGTTTCGGCGGACATAACGTGCGCCTCCTGGTGCATGTGTGACGAGCCGCCATTGGATTTCTCAGAGCCGGAGCGCTGACAGATGACTTCGTTCACCGAAACGTCGAGGGAGGGCCGATGGGAATCGAAGTAGTTGTGGAAGGCCTTACGAAATCCTTCGGCAAGCAGAACATCTGGCAGGACGTCAGCCTTACCCTGCCCGCCGGCGAAGTGAGCGTGATGCTCGGTCCTTCCGGCACCGGAAAGACCGTCTTCCTCAAGTCCATCATCGGCCTGCTCAAGCCCGAACAGGGACGCGTGCTCATCAACGGCGTCGACATGGTGAACAGCCCCGAGCGGCAGATCATGGAGACCCGGAAGCTGTTCGGGCTCATGTTCCAGGACGGCGCGCTCTTCGGATCGATGTCCCTCTTCGACAACATCGCCTTCCCGTTGCGTGAACACACCCGCAAGAAGGAATCGGAAATCCGCCGCATCGTCATGGAGCGCATCGACATCGTCGGTCTCCTCGGCGCCGAGGACAAGCTGCCCGGTGAGATATCCGGCGGCATGCGCAAGCGGGCCGGCCTGGCCCGCGCGCTCGTCCTGGACCCGCAGATCATCCTCTGCGACGAGCCGGACTCCGGGCTCGACCCGGTGCGCACCGCGTTCATCTCGCAGCTGCTGATCGACCTCAACGCGCAGATCGACGCGACGATGCTGATCGTCACCCACAATCTCGACATCGCCTCCACCGTCCCGGACAACATGGGGATGCTCTTCTGCCGCAACCTCGTCACCTTCGGGCCGCGCGAGGTGCTGCTCACCAGCGATCTGCCCGTCGTCTCCCAGTTCCTCGCCGGACGCCGCGAAGGCCCCATCGGCATGTCGGAGGAGAAGGACGCCGCCACCCTGGCCGCCGAGGAACTCAACGGCTACGGGCGAGGCATCAGTTCGGCCAACGCCCCGCGCACCGTCGTCCCGCAGCTGGAGCCCTCGCCGGGGCTTCCGGTGCGGCAGGGCGCCCTGCGCCGCCGGGAGCGGGTCATGTCGATGATGGGACAGCTGCCGGAGGCGGCCCGTACCGCCATCCTCAACAGCTACAGCCCGGCCGCGGGCGGTGGGCGCCCATGACGGCCCCCATGCCGGTGCGGCCCCCCGAGCCGCCGGCGGACCGGGTGCCGGAGAAGGCACCCGAGGAGAGACGGCCCACCCGGCTGCTCGCCCCGTTGCGCGAGACCGGGAGGCTGTTCACCCTCGCCGGGGCCGTGTGCCGGGAGACCTTCCGCCGGCCCTTCCAGGTGCGGGAGTTCATCGAGCAGTTCTGGTTCGTCGCCAGCGTCACCATCCTGCCCGCCGCCCTCGTGTCCATCCCCTTCGGTGCGGTCATCGCCCTGCAGGTGGGGTCCCTCACCCAGCAGCTCGGCGCCCAGTCCTTCACCGGCGGCGCCAGCGTCCTCGCCGTCATCCAGCAGGCCAGCCCGATCATCGTGGCGCTGCTGGTCTCCGGGGCAGCCGGTTCGGCCATCTGCGCCGACCTCGGATCGCGCAAGATCCGCGAGGAGCTCGACGCGATGGAGGTCATGGGCGTCTCGCCCGTACAGCGCCTCGTCGTGCCACGGGTCCTGGCCACCATGCTGGTGGCCGTCCTGCTCAACGGCCTCGTCTCCGTGGTCGGCACGATGGGCGGCTACTTCTTCAACGTGATCATGCAGGACGGCACCCCCGGGGCCTATCTGTCCAGCTTCTCCGCCCTGGCCCAGCTGCCCGACCTGTACATCAGCGAGATCAAGGCCCTGATCTTCGGCTTCATCGCCGGCATCGTCGCCGCCTACCGCGGGCTCAACCCGCGCGGCGGTCCCAAGGGGGTGGGGGACGCGGTCAACCAGTCCGTCGTCATCACCTTCATGCTGCTGTTCTTCGTGAACATGGTCCTCACGGCGATCTATCTCCAGATCGTCCCCGCGAAGGGGAGCTGACCGATGTCGATGCTCAGCTGGCTCGACCGATCCGGCGACCAACTCACCTTTTACGTACGGGCTCTGATCTGGATCCCGCGAACGCTGCGGCGCTACCTGAAGGAAGTGCAGCGCCTCCTCGCCGAAGTCGCCTTCGGCAGCGGCGGCCTCGGCGTCGTCGGCGGCACCATCGGTGTGATGATCGCGATGACCCTCGCCACCGGAACGGTCGTCGGCCTCCAGGGGTACGCGGCCCTCAACCAGATCGGCACCGCGGCCTTCACCGGATTCATCTCCGCGTACTTCAACACCCGCGAGATCGCCCCCCTCGTCGCCGGACTGGCCCTCTCGGCGACCGTCGGCGCGGGCTTCACCGCCCAGCTCGGCGCCATGCGGATCAACGAGGAGATCGACGGCCTGGAGTCGATGGGCGTGCGCTCCATGCCCTACCTCGTCACCACCCGCATCATCGCCGGGGTCGTCGCCATCATCCCGCTCTACGCGATCGGGCTGCTCTCCTCGTACGTCGCCTCCCGCTACGTCACCGTCCTGTTCAACGGACAGTCGGCAGGCACCTACGACCACTACTTCAATCTCTTCCTCTCCCCGCAGGACGTCCTGCTGTCGGTGCTCAAAGTGCTGATCTTCAGCGTGATGGTGATCCTCGCGCACTGCTACTACGGCTTCCACGCCTCCGGCGGACCCGCCGGCGTGGGTGTGGCGGTCGGCCGGTCGGTGCGCAACGCGATCGTGCTGATCAGCGTCACGGACTTCTTCCTCTCGCTCGCCATCTGGGGCGCCACGACGACCGTGAAGGTGGCCGGCTGATGAAGACGCGGACCACCCGCACGGCCCGCCGCAGACTCGCGGGAGTCACCTTCCTGCTCGTGCCCGCCCTGCTCGTCTGGGTGTCGGTCGCCGTGTACGAGAAGGAGTTCACCGACGACGCCACCGTCACCGTGCGGACGGGAAGCGTCGGCAACGAGATGCACGACAACGCCGACGTGAAGCTGCGGGGCGTCGTCATCGGACAGGTCCGTGACATCTCCGTCGACGGCGAGGGGGCGCGCCTCACCCTGGCGATCCAGCCCGGGAAACTCGACCGGATCCCGGCCGACGTCACCGCACAGATGCTGCCCACCACTCTCTTCGGCGAGCGGTTCGTGGCACTCGTGCCGCCCGCCGTACCGTCCGCGCAGACCCTGCGCGCCGGAGCCGTCATTCCGCAGGACCGTTCCAGCAACGCCGTCGAGCTGGAGGAAGTCCTCGACAACGTCCTGCCGCTGCTGACCGCCGTGCAGCCGGAGAAGCTCTCCGCCACCCTCAACGCCGTGTCGCAGGCGCTGCGGGGACGCGGCGAGAAGCTCGGCGACACGCTCGTCACGCTCGACAGGCACCTCCAGAAGTTCAACCCCCAGCTCCCCGTGCTCAACGCCGACATCAAGGAACTCGTCAGGGTGAGCAGGGTGTACGCGGACGCGGCCCCCGACATCCTGGACGCCCTCACCGACTTCACCACCACCAGCGGCACCATCGCCGAGCAGCAGGCGGAACTGGCCGACCTCTACGGCTCCACGACCGCCACCGCGCAGGATGTCACCTCGTTCCTGAAGGAGAACAAGGACAACCTGATCCGGCTCTCCGCCACCGGCCGGCCCACCCTGGAACTCCTGGCGAAGTACTCCGCCGAATTCCCCTGCACCCTGCGCACGATGGCCGGATTCGTTCCCGCCATGGACAAGGCGCTGGGCAAGGGCACCGACCAGCCCGGTCTGCACGTCACCCTCAAGGCCGTGACCTCCAAGGGGAAGTACGTGCCCGGCAAGGACACCCCGGTCTACGACGCCACCGGCGGACCGCACTGCTACTCGGTGCCGTACGTCGGGGCGACCGAGCCGACCGCCGCCGGGCGGGCCACCGCGTCACTGGCTCCCGGTGACAGGGCGGGCGCCGGCGAGCAGACCGCCACGGCGCCCGCGGCCCAGGACACCGCACTCGGCATGCCCAACTCCCCGCAGGAGAGCCGGCTCGTCAACGAGCTGGTGGCTCCCTCACTGAAAGTCCAGCCGCAGACCCTGCCCGACTGGAGCAGCGTGCTCATCGGTCCGGCCTTCCGCGGTGCGGAGGTGAAGCTCAAGTGAAGCGCCGCTCCCTCGCGGGCCCGCTCGCGAAATCGATCGTCTTCATCCTGGTGACCGTCCTGGCCACCACCGTCCTCGGTCTCTCCATCGCCAACACCGGAGTCGGCGACACCACCACGTACAAGGCCAGGTTCACCGACGCCACCGGTCTGATCGTCGGTGACAGCGTCCGGATCGCCGGGGTCAAGGTCGGGCAGGTCGAATCCATCGAGGTGGCCGACAAGCGGCTCGCCGAGGTCGGCTTCGCCGTCCGCAAGGGGCGCAGGCTCCCCGCCTCGGTGACCGCCTCGATCAAGTACCTCAACATGGTCGGCCAGCGCTACATCGACCTCGACCAGGGCGCGGGGCCGGTCGGCAGGAGCTTTCGAGCCGGAGAGACCATTCCGCTCTCCCGCACCACCCCGGCACTCGACCTGACCCAGCTCTTCAACGGCTTTCAGCCGCTCTTCGAAGGGCTGTCCCCGCCGGACGTCAACCAGCTCGCCGGCTCCATCGTCCAGGTACTCCAGGGCGAGGGCGGCACCGTGGACAGCATCCTCCAGCACGTCGGTTCCCTGACCACCACGGTCGCGGCCAAGGACGAGGTGATCGGCGAGGTGATCAAGAACCTCAACACGGTACTGAAGACCGTGAACGACCGGGAAGCCGGCTTCGACGACCTGGTCGACACGCTCCAGGAACTCGTCACGGGCTTCTCCGGCGACCGCAAACCGCTCGGAGAGGCGGTCACGGCGATGGGCGCACTCACCACGGTGACCGCCGGCCTGTTGCAGGACGGGCGCAAGCCGCTCAAGGACGACATCAGGCAGCTCGGCCGGCTGTCCGACCAGTTGGGCAAGGGAACCCCGCAGATCGAGAACATGCTGAAGAAGACCCCGGCCAAGATGGAGGCGATCGGCCGCCTCGCCTCGTACGGCTCCTGGCTCAACCTCTACCTCTGCGAGGCGAAGGTCAGCGGTGTGACGACCGAGGACGGCAGCGCACCGCCCACCGGGATCGGCATCACCACACCGAGCAGGTGCCTGGCATGAGCATCAGACCCCTGCGGGAACGCAATCCCGTGGCCATCGGCATCGTCGGCCTCCTCGTCCTGGTCCTCGTCGGCTTCGGCGCCTACCGCGCCGACTCGTTGCCCTTCATCGGCGGCGGCACCACGTACACCGCCGACTTCACCGAGTCCGCCGGCCTCGGCGAGGGCGACGAGGTACGGATCGCCGGCGTCAAGGTCGGCGAGGTGACCGGTGTCTCCCTCGACGGCGCCAAGGTCAAGGTCAGCTTCCGGGTCAAGGACGCCTGGATCGGTGACTCCTCCACCGTCGGCATCGCCATCAAGACGCTCCTCGGGGAGAAATACCTCGCCGTCGACCCGCTCGGCGCCGGGCCCCAGGACCCGGACCTGCGCATCACGGTGAGCCGCACGACCTCCCCCTACGACGTCACCCAGGCGTTCAACGGGCTGGGCGAGACCATCGGGGAGATCGACACCGAGCAGCTCGCCAAGAGCTTCGAGACGATCTCCGCCACCTTCAAGGACTCGCCCCCCGACGTGAGGAGCGCCGCCGACGGGCTCTCCGCCCTCTCCCGGACCGTCTCCGAGCGCGACGCCCAGCTGGCCACCCTGCTCAAGGGCAGCAAGCAGCTCACCAAGACGCTCGCCGACAAGAAGAGCAGCTTCGAAACCCTGCTCAAGGACGGCAACCTGCTCCTGGGAGAGATCCAGGCCCGCCGCGACTCCATCCATCTGCTGCTCACCGGCACCCGGAGTCTGAGCACCCAGCTCACCGGACTGGTCGCCGACAACAACAAGCAACTGAAGCCGACCCTGGACTCGCTGGGCCGGGTCACCGCCGTCCTGGTGAAGAACCGCAAGAGCCTCGACAAGGTGCTGTCCCTGACCGGTTCGTACAACCGGCTCGTCGGCAACACCCTCGGCAGCGGCCGCTGGTTCGACAACTACGTCTGCGGGGTCGTCCCCAAGGACTACCTCCCCGCCGGCACTCCTCCGGCCACCGGATGCATGCCACCCAAGCAGCAAGGCGGCCGCTGACATGAGAATCACGCGCATCGTCGGCATCGGAGCCGGCCTCGCCGTCGTGGCCGTCGCCGCCACCTCCGGAGTGATGGCCATGGACGAGGAGGGAACGACCACCGTCACCGCCTACTTCGACCAGGCCACCGGCGTGTACGCCGGATCGGACCTGCGCATCCTCGGCGTGCGGGTCGGCAAGGTCGAAAGCGTCGAGCCGAAGGGCACGGAGGTCCGGGTCACGCTCCGCGTCGACAAGGGCGTCAAGGTGCCCAAGGACGCACACGCCGTCGTCGTCGCCCCCAGCCTGGTGGCCGACCGGTACGTGCAGCTGGCCCCCGCGTACAGCGGGGGACCGGTACTCGCGGACGAGGCCGTCCTGCCGGCCGCGAAGAACGCGACCCCGGTCGAGGTCGATCAGCTCTACGCCTCCATCACCGAACTCTCCACCGCGCTGGGCCCCGACGGGGCGAACGCGAACGGCGCCCTGGCCAGGCTTCTCGACACCGGCGCCGAGAATCTCGACGGCAACGGAAAGGCCATCGGGGACTCCATCGAGCAGTTCGGCAAGGCGACGAAGACCCTCGACAAGAGCAGCGGAAATCTCTTCGACACGCTGTCCTACCTCCAGACCTTCACCACCATGCTGAAGGACAACGACGGCAACGTCCGCGCCGCCGAACAGCAGCTCAATTCCGTCACCGGATTCCTCGCCGACGACAAGACGAACATCAGCGCCGCACTGAAGGAACTGGGCACCGCCCTCGGCCAGGTCAAGAGCTTCATCCAGAAGAACCGCGGCGCCCTCAAGGCGAACGTGGACGCCCTGGTGCCGATCACCCAGACCCTGGTCGACCAGCGTGCCTCACTCGCCGAGTCCCTGGACACCCTGCCGCTCGCGGCCGGCAACGTGCTCAACGCCTACGACCCGTTGAACCGCACGCTCAACGGCCGCACCAACCTCAACGAACTCTCCATGGGCGGGCCGCTCACCCACGGGTCCCTCGGTCCTGCCGGACTCACGCCGGTGGACGCCGCACGGCAGAAGGCCCTGCCCTCCCTGCCGCTGCCCGCCGTGGGGACCGTCTACGGCACCCCGGAGAAGACCGCCACGCAGAAGAAGGGGGCGAAGCGATGAGCCGCGTCCTGCGCAGACCCGGCGCCCGCGTGACCGGCGTCGCCGCCGTACTCGCGGTGGGCGTCGGCCTGGCCCTGGTCGTCACCACGGTCGACCTGCCGACGTTCACCGGCATCGACCAGGTGACCCTGCCCGGCGGCGCGGATCTGGGGGACCACCCGTACGAGATCACCGCCGAGTTCGGGGACGTGCTCAGCCTCGCCCCGCAGTCCTCGGTCAAGGTCAACGACGTGGCCGTCGGCCGTGTCACCAAGATCTCGCTCGCCTCCGACGGCTGGAACGCCAAGGTCACCATGCGGGTCAACGGGCAGATCAAACTGCCCGCCAACGCCTACGCCCACCTCGAACAGTCCAGCCTCCTGGGCGAGAAGTACATCCAGCTCTCCCCGCCCGCCGCCGGCACCGCCCAGGGGGCACTCGCCGACGGCGATCGCATCCCCCTGACCCGGACCAACCGCAATCCGGAGGTCGAGGAGGTGTTCGGGGCGCTGTCGATGCTGCTGAACGGCGGCGGCATCAACCAGCTCAAGACCATCACCACCGAACTCAACAAGGCTCTCGCCGGACAGGAACCGCAGGTCCGCTCCATGCTGAAGCGGGTCGACACCCTCGTGACGAACCTGGACGGGCACAAGGAGGACATCACCGACGCCCTCGACGGTGTCAACCGGCTCTCCGCCACCCTCGCCACCCGCAAACAGGACGTCGGTACGGTCCTCACCGGGCTCAGTCCCGGCATGAAGGTCCTGGAGAAGCAGCGCGGCTCGCTCATGACCATGCTCCGCTCGCTCGACACCCTCTCCACCGTCGCCGTCGACACGGTCAACAGGAGCAAGGCCGACATGGTCGCCGACCTCAAGGCCCTCGCCCCCACGCTCCAGGCCCTCGCCGACTCCGGCCAGGACCTGCCCGACTCCCTTCAGGTGCTCCTCACCTACCCCTTCACGGACGAGGTGCTGCGCGGGGTGAAGGGCGACTACCTCAACGTCTACCTGGATGTGACGGCCATGCCCGGCACACAGATCATTCCGCCGCTCGTCCGCGCCGGCACCGCGCCCCCGGCGGCCGGGGGCAGCACGGCCCAGAAGTCCGGCTCGGCCCTGCCGCTGCCCCTTCCCGCGGTCACCTCGACGACGAAGGGGAGCAACTGATGATCACCCTCGCCGTCCGGCTCAAGAACATCGCGTTCCTGATCATCGCGGTGCTCGTGCTCGGCTATCTGGGAGTCCGCTACGCCGACCTCGGCCACTACGTCGGCATGCGCGGCTACTACACCGTCAAGGTCCAGCTCCCCCGGACCGGCGGGCTGTTCACCCACTCCGCCGTCACCTACCGGGGCGTTTCCGTGGGCCGGGTCGGACCCATCGAACTCACCGATGACGGGGTGGAGGCCGAACTGCGCATCGAGAAGGACGCCCCGCCCATCCCGGACGCGCTGAAGGCCGTCGTCGCCAGCCTGTCCTCGGTCGGTGAGCAGTACGTCGATCTGCGGCCGACCCGCACCGATGGGCCGTACCTGGCGAACGGCTCCGTCATCGACCAGGCGGACACGACTGTTCCCGCGCCCGTCACCGACGTCCTCACCAGCGTCGACGACCTCGCCGGCTCCGTCGACCTCGAATCGCTGCGCACGGTCGTCGACGAGTTCGGCACCGCCTTCGAGGGACGCGGTGACGACCTTCAGGTGCTGCTGGACACCGGCAGCGACTTCGTCCAGGCGGCCGACGACGCACTGCCCGTCAACACCCGGCTGATGATCGACGGCGAAACCGTGTTGCGCACGCAGGCCGAACAGGGCGACGCCCTCAAGGGGTTCGCCTCGGGCGCCAGGGAACTGGCCGCCGAGCTCAAGGGTTCCGACACCGATCTGCGCAAGCTGATCGCGGTCGCCCCCGATGCGACCGGCCAGATCAGCGGACTCCTGCGGGATCTGGACCCGAGCTTCGGCGTAGTGGTCGCCAACCTCCTCACCACGTCGGACATCGCCGTCACCCGGCAGCGCGGACTGGAGGAGCTCCTGGTGAAGCTTCCGGCCGTCGCGGCCGCGGGATCCAGTGCGGTCGACGAGAACGGCGCCCGCTTCGGCATGTCGGTCACCTTCTTCGAGCCGCTCCCCTGCACCGCCGGGTACGGCGGCACGACCTATCGCAACGGACTCGACGTCACGGCCGGCCCCGCCGCCAACACCAAGGCGCGCTGCACCTCGTCGCCCGGAACAGGCATCAACGTCCGCGGCAGCGCGAACGCCCCGAAGGGCGGGGCCCTGCCGCCACCGGCCAAGCCCGGCTCCATGCTCCTCTCCGACGACGCGCAGGGCCGGCTCCCCGGAGCGCTCGGCGTACCTGCCGACACCGCCCCGGCCACCGGCGGAATGGCCGGTCTGCTCGGCCTCGGACAGGGAGGCGGCGCATGACACCCCGTACGAAGACGCTGGGCGGCTGGGCCGTCCTGCTCGTCGCCGTACTGATCTGCGCACTCGGCGGCTGGTCGTACGCACAGGCACGCGGCGACGACGACCTCGCCTACGCCAAGAGCCGGGACGCCGCGCTGGCCGACGGGAAGCTGCACCTCGCGCGGCTCAACAGCCTGGACGGCAAGACCGCCAGGAGTGTGGACGCGGGACTCGGTACCTGGCTCGACTCCTCGACCGGGCCGCTCCACGAACAGCTCGCACGCACCCGGACCAAGGACGCGGGCGAGCTGACGAAGTCCGGTTCCACCGCGCGCGGAAAGGTCACCGACGCGGCGCTCACCGCCCTTGACCAGCGGACCGGCACCGCCCAGATGATCGCCACCGTCGACGTCCAGGTCACCCCGCGCTCGGGAAAGGGCGGCACCGAACGCAAACGCTTCGAGGCCACCCTCGCCCGGACCGCCGACGGCTGGAAGATCAAGGCGCTCACGGCGATAGCGGTCGGGAGCGGCACATGAAGCGGCAGGGAGGGGCGGCGGTCGTGAGCACCGGCACGGATCTGGAGGGCGTCGGCGGGCCCGAGGCCACGGCGGACGAGGCACCGGGCGGCGAGCTCGGGCAGGACAGCGCGGCGGACGCCGGGGCCGGTGCGGACGGGCCGGCGCCCGGCGCGGGCCGCCGCCCGCTGCGTGTGGCGGCCGGGGTCCTGGTCGTCGCGCTGCTCGTAGCGGGTGGCGGGCTCTTCGCGGCGGGGCGTCACCTGCGCGACACGCCCGCCACGTCCAACAGGGCGCTGACCGACAGCGGGGCGACCGTCCGGGTGGCGGGAGACGTCACCAACGCGCTCGGCAAGGTGTTCTCCTACAGCCCGGAGGCCACCGGCGTCACCAAGGAGGCCGCGAAGCAACTCCTCGCCGGCCAGGCGCTCCGGCAGTACGCGGCGCTGTTCGGCCAGGTCGAGAAGCAGGCGGCCGACCAGAAACTCACCCTCACCACCCATGTCGTGCGGGCCGGGGTGACCAGGCTGACCGACGAGAGCGCCCACCTGCTCGTCTTCCTGGACCAGGTCTACGAACGCGAGGGGAAGGCCGCCAACAGGGCCGCGGCCCAGCTCTCGGTGACCGCCCAACTCCGCGACGGGCGCTGGACGATCGTGGAGATCAACTCCAGATAGCCCCGCGACGGCAGCGCGGAGCAGTACCGAAGAACAGCACGCACAGCACAGACCGGCCGGCAGGGAGAGGCAAATGGCACGGGTACGGATGACGAGGAATCCGCTGGTGGCGGCGGCGATCGTGCTGACGGTCGCGGCGGCGGGCGCCGCGGGCTGGGGCGGGGCGTCCTGGTACCGGGCGGAGCACAACGGCTCGGCGGCGTACGCCCAGGCGCGCGACGACGCCTTGGCCGCCGGCGAGCAGGCCGTACAGAACATGAACACGCTCGACCATGAACAGCTCGCCAAGGGCCTCGACAGCTGGGAGGACTCCACCACCGGGGACCTGCACCAGCAACTCGTCGACGGACGGGACGGGTTCGTGAAGCAGATCCAGGCGGCGAAGACCGTCAGTACGGCCAAGGTGCTGTCCGGTGCGGTCACCGAGCTCGACGACCGGGCCGGCAAGGCGGGCGTGATGGTGGCGCTGCGGGTGACCGTGACCGCGCCCGAGGGCAAGCCCGCGGTGAAGGAGAGCCGGATGCTGGGCCAGCTCACCCGCACCTCCGAAGGGTGGAAGCTCAGCGCCCTCGGCCAGGCGCCCGTCGGCAACACCGCCGGCTGACGGCTCACGCCACCGACTCCCACCCTGCACCGAGAGGACCACGGACATGTCGACGACCCGCCACCTCGTGAACCGGCAGCGACGCCTGGCCACCGTCGCCGCCGAACGCACCGCAGCGCCCGCCCCCGTGCGCGAGCCCGTGGATCCCGGGACCGTCCGGGACGACTCCGGGCCCGACGACGCCGCCGTCGACGAGGCGGAACCGCAGGAGGAGCCCGAAGAGGGCACGCCGCGCTCCGGCCGTCCGCCCCGGCTCCGGATCAGACTGCCCGCCGTGCTCTGCGCCCTGACCGTCCTCCTCGGCGCGTTCGCCGCGTGGGCGTTCACCTCGGCCGCCACCCTGAACGACGACCCGGGCCGGCAGAACACCGCGCTCACCGACATCGCCCGCACCAGCGAGGTGAAGGGGCAGATCACCGAGGCCGTCGGCGCGGTGTTCTCGTACGACTACGCCTCGCCCGCCAAGGCCGACGCCGCGGTCAGGAAGTATCTGACGGGCAGAGCGGTCCAGCAGCACCAGGACATGCTCGCCGGGGTCCGGGCGCAGGCACCGAAGCAGAAGCTCGTCCTCACCACGACGGTCACCGAGAGCGGTGTGGAGCTGCTCGACGGCGACCGCGCCCGGCTGATCATCTTCGCCGACCAGAGCAACACCCGTACGGGCACGTCGGAGGAGACGACGTACGCCGCGGCGATGTTCGCCGTGGACGCCGTCCGCAAGGGCGGCACCTGGCGGATCTCCGCCATCGACACGTTCACCCGGTGACCCGGGGGAGAGGAGAGCACGCATGAGGTTCAACGGCACCATGCGCCGCGGAATCGGTGGCACCGCAGCCGCCGTGGCCGCGATGGCAGCGCTCACCGCGTCCCAGGCACCGGGGCTCGTCGCGCACGTGGAGACGCGGAAGGAGAAGCCGAAGACGGAAACGGACGAGGTCACGTGGTCGCAGGTGGCCAACGACGACTCGTACCACACCGAACTCCCGCCCCTGAAGAGCCCCGAGCCGCCCGAGCCCGGCGTCGAACGGAACACGGCGGCCGTGCAGTCGTGGGCCGAGGCGGGGATCCCGGCCACGGTGCTCGCCGCCTACCGCAAGGCGCAGAGCGCGCTGGGGCACAGTGATCCGGGCTGCCGGCTGCCGTGGCAGTTACTCGCCGCGATCGGCAAGGTCGAGTCCGGACACGCGTCCGGCGGCCGGGTGGACGCGCACGGCACGACGCTCTCCCCGATCCTGGGACCGGTGCTCAACGGCGCCGGGTTCGCGAACATCCCCGACTCGGACGGTGGCGGGTACGACGGGGACAAGACCTACGACCGGGCGGTCGGCCCGATGCAGTTCATCCCCTCGACCTGGGCCCACTGGGGCAGGGACGGCAACGGCGACGGCCGCAGCGATCCGAGCAACATCTACGACGCGGCCCTGGCGGCCGGGGCCTATCTCTGCGCGGGGACGCGCGACCTGACGGTGAAGGCCGACCTCGACCGGGCGATCCTGAGCTACAACCACTCGGACACCTATCTGCGGACCGTGCTGTCCTGGCTGGAGTTCTACCGCAAGGGCACCCATGTGGTGGCCGACGGCAAGGGCACGGTGCCCACGAGTCCCGGGGCGGGCAGCCCGAACGCTCCCGAGCGCCCCGTGGGCGGACCGGCCACGGGCGGCGGCGGCGACGACGGTGGCGGTGGCGGTATCGAGGTCGGTCCCCAGCCCAGCCACTCCACGCGCCCGACGGCACCGGGAACCACGCACCCGGGCACCGGCCCCACGCCGGGCGGCACGCATACCCCGGACCCCGGCGACCCGACCGGCCCGGGCACCCCCGACCCCACCGACACCGGCTCCGCCGACCCGGGCCCGACGACGACGCCCGACCCCGGTACCACGCCCGACCCCGGTACCACGCCGCCCGATCCGGGGGACCCCGGCTGCCCGACGGACCCCGCGTCGCCGGAGCCGACAGACACCACGGGGACGGCGCCGACGCCGTCGCCCGACCCCACGGAGACGGCAGAGCCCTGCTCCACGGCGACGGTGCCGCCGGCCGCCGACTGACGGCGGCGGGCACGTTCAGCCGTCCGCCGACAGCACCTCGGCCAGGTCGTACCGCACCACCTCTTCCAACTGCGCGTACGTGCAGCTGTCGGGGGTGCGTTCCGGCCGCCACCTGCGGAACTGGGCGGTGTGCCGGAACCGGTCGCCCTCCATGTGGTCGTACGCCACCTCGCAGACCCGCTCCGGCCGCACCGCCACCCAGGACATGTCCTTCTTCCCCGACCAGCGGCTCGGCGCCCCGGGCATCCGGGCGCTCTCGTGTGCCTCCGCGTCCCCCCAGGCACCCCACGGGTGCCCGGCGGCGTCGGTCACCAGCGGTTCGAGTTCGGTGACCAGTTCGGCGCGGCGTTTCATGGGGAAGGCCGCACAGACGCCCACGTGCTGCAGAGCTCCCCGCTCGTCGTACAGACCGAGGAGCAGCGAGCCGACGACGGGGCCGCTCTTGTGGAAGCGGTAGCCGGCCACCACGCAGTCGGCGGTCCGCTCGTGCTTGATCTTGTACATCACGCGAGCGTCCGGCCGGTACGGAAGATCGAGCGGCTTGGCGACGACCCCGTCCAGACCCGCCCCCTCGTACCGCTCGAACCACTCCTGGGCGACGGCGGGATCAGTGGTCGCCGGGGCCAGGTACACCGGGGCCGAGGCATCGGCGAGCGCGGCCTCCAGCACCGCCCGCCGGTCCGACTGCGGGGTGTCCAGGAGCGAGTCGCCGCCCAGCGCGAGAAGGTCGAAGGCGACCAGGCTCGCCGGGGTCCGCTCGGCCAGCAGCCGCACCCGGGAGTCGGCGGGGTGGATGCGCTCGCTGAGCCGGTCGAAGTCCAGCCGGCCGTCGTAGGCGACCACGATCTCGCCGTCGACGACACAGCGCGCCGGCAGCTGCTCCCGGACCGCGGTGACCAGCTCGGGGAAGTAGCGGGTCAGGGGCTTGCCGGTACGGCTGCCGATCACCACCTCGTCACCGTCCCGGTGCACGACCGCCCGGAAGCCGTCCCACTTGGCCTCGTACTGCATGCCGGGCGGAATGCGCGCCACGGACTTGGCGAGCATCGGCTTCACGGGCGGCATCACCGGCAGGTCCATGCCCCGATTGTGAACCGTACGGCGACCGGAGTCCTCCGATATGCGGCATATGTGTGCCCCGCCTACCGTGGCCGACATGGCAGCAGCGGGCAAAGCGATGGAGCTGGAAGCAGGCGGACGGCCCGTACGGCTGTCCAATCCGGACAAGGTCTACTTCCCGGAGAAGGGCTATACCAAGAGGGACGTGGCCGAGTACTTCCTGGCCGTGGGCCCCGGGATCCTGCGTGCCCTGCGCGACCGGCCCACCACGCTCCAGCGGTTCGTGGACGGCGTCGAGGGGGAGTTCTTCTACCAGAAGCGGGCCCCCAAGAACCTTCCCGAATGGATTCCCACCGCCCAGATCGACTTTCCGAGCGGCCGGTCCGCCCGCGAGATGTGCCCCACGGAGGTGGCCGCCGTCATCTGGGCGGCCAACCTGGGCACGCTCACCTTCCACCCCTGGCCGGTCCGCGGCGAGGACACCGACCACCCCGACGAACTGCGCATCGACCTCGACCCGCAGCCCGGCACCGACTACGCCGACGCGGTCCGGGCCGCGCATGAACTGCGCGCGGTCCTGGACGACCACGGACTGCGCGGCTGGCCGAAGACCTCCGGAGGCCGGGGCATCCACGTGTTCGTTCCCATCGAGCCACGCTGGACGTTCACCGAGGTGCGGCGGGCGGCGATCGCGGTGGGGCGCGAGCTGGAGAGCCGGATGCCCGACCGGGTCACCACCGCCTGGTGGAAGGAGGAGCGCGGTGAGCGGATCTTCGTCGACTACAACCAGACGGCCCGGGACCGGACCATCGCCTCGGCCTACTCCGTGCGCCCGCGCCCCCACGCCCCGGTCTCCGCCCCCCTGCGCTGGGACGAGATCGACGACGCCGAACCACGCGACTTCGACATCCGGACCATGCCGGCGCGGTACGCGGAACTGGGTGACGTACACGCGGACATGGATCAGGAGGCCTTCCGGCTCGACGCGCTGCTGGAGCTCGCCGATCGCCATGCGAGCGACGGCGGCCCCGGCGACCTTCCGTACCCGCCGGAGTACCCGAAGATGCCGGGCGAACCGAAACGGGTGCAGCCCAGCCGCGCCCGCCACGACGGGGACGACGACGCATGACCACATCCGGGCAGCGGCCCGAGGCGCACCACGGGGCGCACAGCAGGCCACTGACCAGGGGCGAGAAATGGGCGGCCTTCAAGGAGTCGCCGTACTTCCCGGCGACGGTCCTGGTGTTCATCCTCGCGGCCGCCGCGGGGCTCTTCGCCGGCTCGTACACGTACGCCATGGCCAACCCGACGCCCCACCGGATTCCCACCGCCGTGGTCAGCCAGCCGGACACGGCCCGCGGCAAGGAGTTCGTCGCGGCGATGGACAAGGCCCTGGACGCCTCCCTGGTCATCCACGTCTTCCGGACACCGGCCGCGGCGCGTGAGGCGCTGGAGGAGCAGGAGGTCTTCACGATCGTGCACTCCGGCAGCCGCGGCGTGGAGCTCTCCGTGGCCAGTGCCTCCGGCGCCGCCGTCGCCCAACTGCTCACGGAATCCGCCGTGAAGGTGGGTGACACGCTCGGCATCCCGGTCGCCGTCGCGGACGTCAAACCGCTCCAGAAGGGCGACCCGCGCGGACTCGCGCTCTTCTACATCTCGCTCGCCGCCGTGATCGTGGGCTTCGTCGGCTCCATCCAGCTCAGCGTGCACGCCAGAAGCCTGATCCCCCTCGAACGGATCGCGTTCACCATCGCCTACTCGCTGCTGGGCGCCTTCGCCATCGCCGCGGTGGTGGACTGGCTGCTGGGAGCCGTCGACCTGCCCTTCGCCCAGTCCTGGCTGATCCTGGCGTTCACGATGTTCACCTCGGGCATGGTCTTCACCATGTTCAACACCCTGATGGGGCGCTGGGCCATGCTCCCGACCTGGGGCGTGATGGTGCTCCTGGGGAACCCGTCATCCGGTGGAGCCGTGTCCTGGCCGCTGCTACCCTCCCTGCTCGGGCACATCGGACGCTGGCTGCCGCCGGGCGCCTCCGTCAACGCCCAGCACACCGCCGTCTACTACCAGGGGCACCAGAAGCTCTTCCCCTACCTGGTCCTCGCGGTCTGGTGCCTGGTCTCCATCACGGTCTTCTGGGTGTGGCGCCACCGGCACCCGGGAGGCCGCGACCACATGCCCGAGCATGCGGCCACGGCCACCTGATTCCGGACGGCGCCGTCAGAGCTCCTTGATCCGGATGTCCCGGTAGGAGATCACGTCCGAGGTGCTGTGGACCTGGAGCCCGATGTAGCCGGAGGCGTACCGCCGGCCGTCGGTGCCCGGGTCGTCACCCCGCGGAGGCTCGAAGACCTGGCCGCCGTTGTTGTCGAACTCGTTGAGCAGGACACCGTTGCGGTAGACCGAGTAGTGCTGGTCCACCACCCGGATCTCGTAGTCGTTCCAGGTGCCCTTGGGAGTGACGCCGGCACCGGCGAGGCCCACCCGGTCGAAGCCGTACACGGAACCCGTCTTGTACATGTCGCCGTCCGGCCGGTCGTTGACCTGGATCTCATGGCCGTACTTGATGGCGACCCACTCCGGATTCGGCTCCTCCGGGTTGTCGTGGACGTTCGGGAAGCGTACGAACACCCCGCCGTTCGCGTTGCCCGTGCCGGGCGCGTCGTCCCGCCACTGGAGCTTCAGCGAGAAGTCCCCGTACTGGCGGCCCGGGAACCACAGCATGCCCATGCCGTCCACCGTGGTGGAGCTGGTGATCGCGCTGTCCGCCTCGTTGAGCGCGAACTGTCCGCCGCCCACCTGCTCCCACTTGGCGAGCGAGGCGGCCGTGCCGTCGAAGAGCTTGCGGTAGCCCTCGTCCTGGCCCGGTTTGCCGATGCCGGACTGCTTGGCCGCCCGGTAGATCTTCTTGTGCTCGCGGGCGTCGATCACCCCGGCGGTGAGCAGCTTGTCGAGGACCTGGTCGACGTGCTTGAGGAACAGCGCGTGCGACGACCAGTCCTTCTCGTCCTCGATCAGCTCGTTGATCGTGCAGCGGTTACCGGTGATGCGGTTGGGGACACCGGTGTCGACGGTGCCCACGATGACGGTGAGCCGCTCGTCGAACTCCGGGCAGTTCGGCGCCGGTACGCCACCGCTCTGCGCGACGGTGAACGACACCCGCTGGGCCTCGGAGGTGTTGCCCGCCTTGTCCGTCGCCCGGTGGGCGAGGGTGTGGTAGCCGATCCGGTCGACGATGACGGTGGCCGTGTACGCGAGGTAGGGGCCGCCGTCCAGGGAGTACTCGACCTTGTCCACACCGCTGCCGGCGTCGGTCGCGGTGACCGTCACCTTCGCACTGGTGAGGTAGGCCCCGTCCGAGTTCTGCTCGCCCTCGACCTTCGCGGACGTCTGCGGCGCCGTCGTGTCCGGCGTCGGGGGCTCGACGACGGTGAAGTCCACCGCCTTCTCCGCTGCCGCGTTGCCCGCCTTGTCGGTGGCGCGGTAGCGGACGTGCTGCGCCCCCACCGAGTGGACCATCACGGGACCGGTGTACGCCTGCCAGGCGCCGTCCGTCCCGAGCGCGTACTCGATGGTGTTGACGCCCGAGCCGGTGTCGGACGCGGTGACGGTGACCGTCGCCATGCCGAGGTACTGCCCCTGGGCGTCCTTCTCCCCGGACACGGTCGCCGAGGTCTCGGGCGCCGTCGTGTCGTCCGTCGGCAGAGCGGCTACCGCGAACTCGGCGGTCTTCTCCGCGGCCACGTTGCCCGCCTTGTCGGTGGCGCGGTACCGGATGGTGTGCGCGCCGACCTCGTTCACCACGACCGGCACGGTGTAGGGCTGCCAGGCGCCGTCCGCCCCGACCGCGTACTCGACGGTGTCGACACCCGAACCCGTGTCGGTGGCGGCCAGGGTGACGGTGGCCTGACCGACGTACGCGCCGGCGGCGTTCCTGTCGCCGTCGACCTTCGCCGAGGTCTCGGGCGCGGTGGTGTCCTCACCTCCGCTCCCGTCGGTGACGGTCAGGATGCCCTGCATCATCTCGTGCCCCGGCATCGTGCAGTGGTAGAAGTACCGGCCGGGGGTGAGCGTGACCTCCGCCGTGTGCCTGCCGCCCTGGTCGTCGCCCGGGTTGGCCAGCAGGTTCAGGGAGACGTCGTTGTTGAACTCGGGGTCCGACACGCTGAAGGTCAGCGTGTGCGGCATGCCCGTGGTGTTCCCGGTCGCGGCGCTGTTCTCGAAGACGATGGTCGCCTTGCCGGCCACGGCCGTCTTCGGCGCGGACAGATAGTGGTCGATGGGGTTGCCCGCGGTCCAGGTCAGCACCTGGTCCGCCGCCGCGTCCGCCGGAGCCGCCGTGCGGCCGTACGCCGCCGTCGACGTCAGCCCCAGCACCATGAGGAACGATCCCAGCACGGCGAGCCACAGTCGCGCGGGCCGGTACCGCCTCCGGAAGAAGATCGAACGGTGTCTCACTGCACTGCCGCCTTCCTGGCCAGGTCCTTGACGGCCGGGGTCGGTGCGCCGCCCTTGTACGTCACGCGCCACAGCGCGGACTTGGAGTCGGAGGTGAAGAAGCCGCGCCCGTAGTCCAGGACGTAGAGCGAACCGTCCGGAGCGAACTTCCAGTCCATCAGGTTGCGGATGCCGTTCGCGCCCACCGGGATGATCTCCTTGAGCGACTCGGCGTGCGTGGGCAGACCGCCCTTGCCGACCGTCTTCGGGTCAGTGAGTACGGCGTGCCGCGGCTGGGTGTCGTCGTAGAAGTCACCGACGAACCACTTGCCGTCCCAGTACGACGGCCACTTGTCGGCGCTGGTGCTCGCCGCGTCGTACCGGTAGACCGGTCCGTTCATCGTGGCCTGGCCGCCGCCCTTGAGCCAGGGCAGGAGCTCCTTCTGGTCCTCCACCTTGTAGCTCGGGATGCCGTTCGCGTCACGCGGGTAGTCCACGCCACCGCCCTGGGGCGAATACCAGATGGTGTTGGAGGTGATCGGCGGCAGCTTCACCAGACCGTCGTTGTTCGGCGACTCGTTCTTGGGGTGGTCGCAGTCGTACCAGCCGAGCGGCTTGCCCGGATCGGGCAGATTGCGGTCCCGGTAGGGCTGCTTGTTGCCCATGCAGTACGGCCAGCCGTGGTTCCCCGCCTGGGTGATCGCGGCGAACGTGTCGTACTTGGCCGGGCCCCAGGTGGTGCTCGGGGAGCCCGCGTCGGGGCCGACCCAGCCCGCGTACAGCGTGTCGGTCGACTTGTCGACGGAGATGCGCGCCGGGTTGCGCACACCCATCACATAGATCTCGCCACGGGTCTTGCCGCCGCCCTCGTCCGGCTCCTTGCCGGTGAAGAGGTTGCCCGCGGGGAGCGAGTAGGTGCCGTCGTCCTCGGGGTGGATCCGGAGGATCTTCCCGTTGAGGTTGTTCGTGTTGCCCGCGGTGCGGCGGGCGTCGGCGAACGAGACGCCCTTGTAGTTCGGCTGCGGGTTGTTGCCGGAGTAACCGTCGCTGAAGCCGGAGGAGTTGTTGTCGCCGGTCGCGATGTACAGGTTGCCCTTGGAGTCCCATGCCATGCCGCCGCCGGCGTGACAGCAGCTGTGGACCTGCACCGGCCAGTGCAGCAGCACCTTCTCGGAGGAGAGGTCCAGCTTGTTCGTGGTCAGGTCGAGAGTGAAGCGGGAGACCTGACGGACCGCCATCTGCTTGTCGCGGTCGATCTTGTCGTGGGGTGTGTAGTGCAGGTACACCCAGCCGTTCTTCTCGAAGTCAGGGTCGAGCTCGATGCCGAGCAGACCCTCCTCGACCTTGATCAGCTCGTCGCCACCGCCCTTGTTGCCGAAGACCGTCAGCTCACCGGCGAGGGTGACCTTCCTGGTCTTCGGGTCGTAGACGTGGATCTGTCCCAGGCCCTTGCCGACGTTCGGGTCGGCCCAGTCGGTGACGACCGGCACGCTGCTGTCCGCGCCGCCGCGACCGATGTACAGCACCCGTCCGTCGGGGGCCGTCACGAGCCCGTGCGGCTCGCCGATCTGGTCGTTCTTGCCGGGTTGGTTGGGCTGGGTGACCCGCTCCGCCGTGTAGTTGGAGGTGATCGTCGCCTTGCAGTCGGCCTGGGAGATCCGGGTCGTCCAGTCCAGCGCGCCGCGCAGGTGGTCGCGGAAGTCGGCCTCGGCGAAGCTGTCGACCGTGCCGCCCATCGCGGTGTAGAAGGACCGTCCGCCGTCGTAGTCCCGGCACCAGGAGACCGGGTGGTCCCAGCCGTTGGCGCTCGTCCCCGGTTTGTAGGTGATCTCGCGGACGCGCGCCACGGTGTGCACGTCACCGGACGGATTGTCCTTCCAGTTCAGCCACTTGTCCGGGCGCTTCCACTCCAGCGGCAGGTTCTTGGTCGCCGGGTGCTGCCGGTCGCCGATCTCCACCGTCGCACGCTGGACGGCGGTGGGGCTGCCGGCCGCCGGACGCGCGCCGACGAGCCCGGTGAACCAGTCCGAGTACGGCTCGGTGCGTGCCGCGTCATGGATGCCGAGGAAGCCGCCGCCCGCCTCCATGTACGCCTCGAGACCGGCCTCCTGTTCCGGGTCGAGGACATCGCCGCCACCCGTCAGGAAGACGACGGCGTTGTACTTGCCCAACTGCTTGCCGTTGGTGAAGACGGAGGCGTCATCGGTGGCGACGGTCTTGAACCGGCCGGCCTCCGGGCCGGTGAGCCCGATCCGCTCGATCGCCGCGATTCCGGCGTCCACCGTCGGCGACTCCGCGGTGGCGGAGGCATGGAAGACGAGGACCTTGACGTTGGCGCCGCCTGGTGGCGACGGCAGGGACAACGTTGTCGCCATGGCCCCCGGCGCCCCGGGGTCCGGCCTGGCACTGGCGGCGTTGCCGCCGAGCAGGGATGCGGTCAGTGCGCCGGCCGCCACGGCCGCCGCAAGTCCGCGTCGCGATCTGGACCTGTGATGTGGTGTGCGCTGCATGTGGTCACCCACCCCTCTTTGGTCACTGCAACAGCGCATGAAGCTAGACCTCTTTTCCCGACTCGCCAAGAGCTATGGCAGCAATGACACGAACTTTGTCCTTAGTGTGGATAAACGAAGATCCCCGGGCTACGGTATGGCCCGTTCCGGAGACGGCCGTGCCCACGGTCCGTCGGCTCGCGCGCTCTGCGCGTCGTCGCGCCGCACGCCGTGGTCGTCTCGGCTCACTCCGCAAGGCCCGTCCAACAGTGGGGAGTTCGGCATGGATCGAAGGAGCTTCAACCGGCGGATTCTGATGGGCGGCGGGGTGGCGGCAGCGACCGGCGTGACATCGTTGTCCCTCGGCGCGATCGAGGCGACCTCCGCGGAGAACCCCCCGAGGACGGCGCCCGCGGGCGGCGTGGTCCGCCATCTCAAGCTGTACGCGGAGAAGCTGGCGGACGGTCAGCTGGGGTACGGGTTCGAGAAGGGCAAGGCGTCGGTCCCCGGCCCGCTGATCGAGATCAACGAAGGCGACACCCTGCACATCGAGTTCGAGAACACCCTGGACGTGCCGGCCAGCCTCCACGCGCACGGTGTCGACTACGACATCGCGAGCGACGGCACCCGGATGAACCGGAGCATCGTCGAACCGGGTGAGACCCGTACGTACACCTGGCGCACCCACGCCCCCGGCCGGCGCAAGGACGGCACCTGGCAGCCGGGCAGCGCGGGTTACTGGCACTACCACGACCACGTCGTGGGCACGGACCACGGCACGGGCGGCATCCGCAAGGGGCTGTACGGGCCGGTGATCGTCCGGCGCAAGGGCGACATCCTGCCCGACAAGACCATCACGATCGTCTTCAACGACATGACGATCAACAACAGGCCCGCCGACAAGAGCCCCGACTTCGAGGCCACGGTGGGGGACCGGCTCGAAGTCGTCATGATCACGCACGGCGAGTACTACCACACCTTCCACATCCACGGTCACCGCTGGGCGGACAACCGCACAGGCCTGCTCACCGGGCCCGACGACCCGAGCCGGGTCGTCGACACGAAGATCGTCGGACCTGCGGACTCCTTCGGCTTCCAGGTCATCGCGGGTGAACACGTGGGCGCCGGCGCCTGGATGTACCACTGCCACGTGCAGAGCCACTCCGACATGGGTATGGCCGGAATGCTGCTGGTCGCCAAGGCGGACGGGACCGTCCCGGGGCACGAGGGGCACACCATGGGGTCATCGCAGGCGGCGAAGCCCGCGCCGAACGCGGCGGCGCACGAGGGCCATTAGGGCGTCCGGGTCACGGGCCGCCTGTCGCGCGACGCCCGGCACGCACGCGCGCGGGCGTCGCGCGGAGGCCTTCGTGGCTTCCCTCATGGCGGTCCCGCGCGCTCCGCGCTCGCGCGCCGCCGCGCGGCCGCCTTCCCGACGGACAGCCCTATCTTCCGGGCACGCCCCGAGGTGCTTCGGCCGGGTCGGGCCGGGCCGGACGCGGAAGCGACCCGGCCCGTGCCTGAGCGGCCAGGCGCTGCTGCTCCTCCTCGACGACGAGACGGGCCAGCGACCCCTCCGACACGTCCACGGCGTCCGGCGTCGTCTCGGCGATGTCGCTGCGCCGTGCGTACGCGTCGAACAGCCGCTCCTTGCGGGCCAGGATGGCGAGCATCCGCTCGTCGACGCTGTCCGTCGCGAGGAGCCGGTGCACCTGGACCGTGCGTATCTGGCCCATCCGGTGCGCGCGGGCCACGGCCTGGTGCTCCATCGTCGGTTTGATCTGCGGCTCGCAGAGGATGACGACCGACGCGGCCTGCATGTTCAGTCCGATCCCGCCCGCCTGGATCTGGCTGAGCAGCACCGCGTGGCCGTCCGCCGCGGCGAAGCCGTCGATCAGCGCCTGGCGGCGCGCGGCCGGAACGCTTCCGGACAGCGGGCCGAACACGTCCTCCCCCAGGCAGCCCCCGACCGTCTCCAGCACCTCGCGGAAGTACGAGAAGACGACGACCTTCACCCCGTTGCCCGACGCTTCCGCGACCAGCTCACGCAGCCGGTTCAGCTTGGCGGACGTGGCCGGGTGGGCGTAGGCGGCCCGGCGCATCCGCATGAAGTGCCCGTCGGCCACCGCCTCGCGGTAGGCCCGCTGATCGGCGGCGCTGAACTCCTCCCACTCGTCGACCTGCACCAGGGCGGGGAGCTCCGTGAGGACGTCCTGCTGGTTGCGGCGCAGATAGGCGGGGGCGACGGCCCGGCGGAAGGCGTGCGAACCGGCCACCCCGTGCGTCGTGCGGACCGACGGGGCCAGCTCCGGCTGGAGGTGGCGGACGAGGCTGCGGAACTCCTCCACCCGGTTCTCCATCGGCGTGCCCGTCAGGAAGAGCACGTGTTCGGTCCTCTGCGACCAGTCGGACACCGCACGGGCGCGACGGGTGGCCGGATTCTTGACGTAGTGGGCCTCGTCGACGACGAGCATGCCGGGCCGGATCCCGCTGTCCCCCGCCAGGGGGAGGGTGTGCAGCGCGTCGAAGGTGGTCAGGGCCACCCCGCCGCTCTCACGCCACTCGCCGAACGCCTCCTGCCGCTCCGGCCCGTGCACGGGCAGGGCGCGCAGCGTGGAGCGGGCACGGACCTCCCGCGTCCAGTTGATCAGTACGCTCGCCGGGCACACCACCAGGAAGTGCGTCTCCCCCCGCGCCGCGAGATGGGCCAGCGCCGCGATGGCCTGCACGGTCTTGCCGAGCCCCATCTCGTCGCCGAGGATCACCCGCTTCTGCGCGAGCGCGAAGCGCGCGCCGAAGGACTGGTAGCCGCGCAGCGAGACCCGCAGCCGGGCGTCGTCCAGCCGCAGTCCGCGTACCCGGTCGGCGATCCCGGACGGCAGGAACCCCTCGGCCGCGTCCCGGTCGGGACCGGTGCCGGACATCCCGGCCAGCAGGCTGTAGTACTCAGCGGACCGCAGCTCGAAGTCGACCCAGGCGGCGACGTCGGACTCCGGTTCCCGCAGCAGGTCCACCGACACCTGGCCGAAGAGCGACGGGAGTTCGCACTCCTCCGCATCCGCGACGGCCGCCCGCACGGCTGCGACGGCCGCCCGCGCCCGCGCGCGGGCCTGCCGGCGGGTGAACACCATCCCCAGCCGCCCCCGGGCCGGTCCCGCCACGGCCAGCAGCGGTTCCAGGCGGTCGGCCAGCCGCCGGGCCCCGTCCACGGCCCGGCGCACGTCCGGCCCGGCCTCGACCAGCCGGTACAACGCGGTGAGCAGGGCGGTCGTGGCATCGTCGGGGGTGTCCACGTCTATCCGCAGGGCGACGGTGTCCCGTACCGCGTGCGCGATCTGGCCCGCCGCGGCCAGGGTCTGGTCGGCCGTCTGCGCACCGACGCCGGGGATCTGGCGCAGCTCGTAGCGGCCGGCCCCGTACACCTGCGCCACCGTCGTGAAGCCGGCCTGCTCGACCGCGCCGAGCCGCAGCCGGCCCTCGGTGACGTCCTTGAGCCGGGACACCGGAATGGCCGAGAGCTCCCTGCGGACGAGGGCGTCGAGGAGCGGATCCAGAGCCGTGCGCACGGCGCCGACCGCGCGGGCGTGATCCGCCAGGACGGCACGCGCGGCGTCCACCAGTCCGTCGGCCCGCGCCAGCAGTTCCCGGGCCGCCCGCCCGGTCGGCGCCCCGCCCTCCGTGGACCCGGCCTCAGTCATGTCGTACCTTCTGTGTCCGCCGCCTTGCCGCTGCGCCCGCGGCTTACGCCCGGAGCGACCCATATCGTCCCACGCGCGACCGGCAGTCCGGCGGACGGCTCAGGGTGCGGGGGGCCGACGTTCCACCGGTGACAGCAGCAGCACCTCCAGGGCCCGCGCGCACGAACGCGCCTGCGCCAGGAACCAGTCGCTGCGCGCATCGGTGATCACGGACGGGGTGGCCCGTACCGCCAGGGCGAAACGCGCGTACCCGGCGCCGTCCAGCACGGGCACCGCCAGGGTCCGCACCCCGTGGGCGGACTCGCCGTCGTTGACGGCGTGCTGGTCGGAGCGCACCCGGGCCAGTTCCGCCTCCAGGGCCGCCGGTTCGACGATCGTCCGGTCGGTGAAGGCGGGGAGCGGCGGCAGCGAGGAGGGGCCGCCCTCACCCGGCCTCGCCCACGCCAGCAGCACCTTGCCCAGGGCCGTGGAGTGCAGCGGCCGGCGCAGCCCCACCTTGGGGGTCACCGAACCGCCCGCGACGATCACGGCGTGCGGCCCGCTGCGCAGGGCCAGGTCGGCTGTGGCGCCCGTGCGCTCGGCGAGGTCGGCCAGCTCCGGGGCGGCGAGGTGCAGACCACGCTGGTGGTAGGAGAGCCGGCCCAGTTCGGTCACGGCGGGCCCCAGCCGATAGCGGGACGTGCGGGCGTCCTGCTCCAGGAATCCGGCGCCGAGCAGGGTGCGCGCGAGCCGGTGGGCGGTGGAGACCGACAGCGTGAGACGGCGGGCGAGATCGGATGCGCTCAGATCGGGACCGTTGTCGTGGAAACAGTGCAGGACGTCCAGGGCGCGCTGTACCGCCTGCGCCCCGACGGGAGCGCGTGCCGCTGCGGCCTCGGTCATGGGTTCACTCTCCGCTCATGGTGATGCGGTGCCCGACGTTGCCACATTACGGGAGCCGGGCCGGGCCAAGGCCCTCTGACGAAACACGCCGTTCATACCCAATCCCACATCATGGGAAGCGAGTTGTGGGTGGGTGTCGTCCCGTGGCAGGCTGCAGCCCTCACCACCGACGAGCTGAAGGGAGCAGTGCCATGGCCGGCCGCCGATCCGCGACCCCCGCCGGCGCAGCTCCGGTCCTGCTCGCGCTCACGCTGCGCCGTCACATCGACCTGGCCCGCGTGTCCAGCGCCGCCTGTCGCTGACCTCTCCCCGCACACCCTGCTTCTTCTCGCCCCACGCGTCGCTCCGACGCCTCGCGGGCCCCTGCCGCACGTGCCTCCTCGTTCCGGGCCGTACGTGCCGCACCGTCTGTCCCTCACCCCGCTTCGCCGATCTTCGGGAAGACTCCATGACGCCTGCCGTCCTGCCCCGGACCCTCTGGTTCACCCGCTGTCCCGTCCCCACCGCCACCGGCATCGCCGCCGACCGGCAGTGGCTCACCGACGAGTTCGCCCCCGACGGCATCTCCGTGCGCTCCCTCCAGGACGCCTCCCCGGACGCCGACCCCGCCGCGCATTACACCCACGCCCTGCCCGCCCTCTTCCGGGAGGGCGGCAATGTCCCCGCGCTGTGGGCCCGTTCGCGGGGTGAGCACACCCGGCTGATCGGCCTCACCTGGATCGAGGAGCGGCAGACCGTCCTCGTCGCCCCCGGCTCAGGCATCCGGGGCGCCGGCGCACTGCGCGGTCTGCGTCTCGCCCTGCCCCGGCACGACATCGCCATCGACTTCTGGCGGGCCATGGCCCTGCGCGGCTTCGAGGGGGCGCTGCGCTCGGCCGGTCTCGCGTTCGACGACACCGTGCTCGTCGACGTGCCGGCGGCCGGCCACCAGGGCCAGTGGGCGGCCGAACTCGCCGCGCTGCGGCGCGGCGACGTCGACGCCGTGTACGTGAAGGGCGCGCTGGCCGTCGAGGCGGCCCGCCGGGCCGGCGCCGAAGTGGCCGTCGAGCTCGACGAACTGCCCGACCGCCGGTTCCGCGTCAACAACGGCACCCCGCGCCCCCTCACCGTCCACCAGCGACTCCTGGACGACCACCCCGACCTCGTCGACCGCTTCCTCGCCGTCCTGCTGAGGGCGGCCGACTGGGCTGCCGGGCAGCCCGGCGAGGTCGACCGGATCCTCGGCGCCGAGACCGGGGCGGGCGCCGACGGAGTCGCCGGCGCCTACCGGCCCGGCACCCATCTGACGCTCCACCCCGACCTGTCCGCCGAACGCCTCGCCCTGCTCGCCGCCCAGGAAGCCGGGCTGCGCGCCCACGGCTTCCTGCCCGAACCCGTCGACATCGCGGCCTGGGCCGACCCCGAACCGCTGCGCCGCGCATCCGACCTGGTTCGCCGTACCTCCGCCCCCCTGACCCCAGAGGAACCCTCGTCATGAATCTCGTCCGACCACTGCGTACGACAGCCGTTCCGGCGCTCCTGACCGTCTCGGCGCTCGTCGCCCTGAGCGCATGCGGCACGTCCGAGGTTGACAGCGCCGCAGGGGGCTCGAAGGCCACGGTGACCGTCCGCATCCCCGACCCCGGCAACTCGGGTGTGCTCGCCCTCGGCAAGAAGGACGGCAGCCTCGACAAGGCACTGTCCAAGGCGGGTGCCAAGGTGCGGTGGACCGGCAGCGCCGGCCCGTTCGCGCCGGCCGCGCAGGCGATGAACGCGGATCAACTGGACGTCGCCACGGGCTCCATCACCTCCGGCATCACCTCGCTCGCCCAGCGGCCCGGCTTCTCGTTCTTCACCGCTGTCGCCCCGGACGCCGCGGGGGAGGGCATCCTCGTCAGGAACGGATCGGGCATCGGCTCGGTGGACGACCTCGTGGGGAAGAAGGTCGCCGTCAACCAGGGCGGTACCGGCGAGTACCTGCTGCTCAAGGCGCTCGCGAAGGCAGGGATTCCGGCCGACGAGGTCACCCGGGTCTACCTCAGGCCCGACCAGACCGCGGCGGTCTTCAACGCCGGCAAGGTCGACGCCTGGGCCGTCTGGGCCACCTACGCGGTCGCCGAGATCGGCAGCGGCAAGGCGCACTTCGTCGCCGACGGAGCGGCGATCGGCTCCGACAACTACAGCCTCAACGCCGTACGGACGGAGTTCGCCGAGCAGCACCCGAAGGTCGTGAAGGCCCTCTACCAGTACCTCCACGAGGCCAGCGCCAAGGAGAAGCAGAACCCGTCCGCGTACCTCAACGTCTTCACGGACGTCGGCCCGACCGCCGTGACCGGCAGGGCCGAGGAGGTCCAGAACGGGTTCACGGCGAAGGGCGGGACCATCGATCCCATCGGCCCGGAGGACATCGAGCGCTTCAAGGCCGTCGCCGCCTTCTACGCGGAGCAGAAGGTCACCAGGACCGAGGTCGACGTCACCCCCCACCTGCTCGACGTCCGGAAACTGACATGAGCGACACCGCCGCGCCTCCCGGACTCGTCCGGCCGCGCCCGAGGCTGGACAAGCCCCGCGGCCGGGGCTACGCCCTCACGGTCCGCGCCCTCGGCCCGGTCGCGCTGCTCGCCCTCTGGTGGGCGGCCTCCGTTACCGGACTCCTCACCCCCGACGTCCTGGCCTCGCCCGGAGAAGTGCTGCGTGCCGTGGGGGAGTTGTGGGGCAACGGCCAGCTGCCCGACGCCCTCACCACCTCCCTCACCCGCTCCGGACTCGGCCTTCTCATCGGGCTCGTCGCCGGACTGACCCTCGGCATCACCACCGGATTCACCCGTCTCGGCGACGAACTCCTCGACTCCTCGCTCCAGACCCTGCGCACCGTTCCCTTCCTCTCCCTGGTCCCGCTGTTCATGGTCTGGTTCGGGATCAACGAGACGGCCAAGATCCTCCTCATCGCCGTCGCCACCACCTTCCCGATGTACGTGTCCACATCGAGCGGGGTACGCGACACCGACCCCAAACTCATCGAGGCCATGCGGAGCTTCGGCATGGGACGCCTCGCCCTCGTACGCGAAGTCGTCCTGCCCGGCGCCCTGCCGTCCCTGCTCGCCGGACTGCGCCTGTCGATGACGCTCAGCGTCATCGCGCTGATCGCCGCCGAGGAGATCAACGCGACCGCCGGCATCGGCTACCTGATGTCCCAGGCGCAGAGCTACGCCCGCACCGACATCCTCGCCGTCTGCATCCTCGTCTACGGGCTCCTCGGGCTGACGGCCGACATCCTCGTGCGGCTGCTGGAACGCCTGCTGATGCCGTGGCGCACCCCCCGGGGAGCCACCCGATGACCACCGACACGACATCCGCTCCCGCGGTGCGGGTACGGGGACTGCGCCGGGTCTTCGGCGACCGCGCCGTCCTCGACGACCTGCGACTCGACATCGCGCGCGGCGAGTTCGTCGCCCTCCTCGGCGCCAGCGGCAGCGGGAAGACGACGCTGCTGCGCATCCTCGGGGCCCTCGACGGCGCCGACGGGGGAGAGGTGCTCGTGCCCGAGGCCCGCACCATCGTCTTCCAGGAGCCCCGGCTCGTACCGTCGAAGAAGGTCCTGGCCAATGTGACGGTCGCCCTGCCCCGCGGCCGCTCCGCCCACGGGCTCCGGGCGCTGGCCGAAGTGGGTCTGGAACGGCATGCCGAGGCGTGGCCCGCCACCCTCTCCGGCGGTGAGGCCCAGCGCGTCGCACTCGCCCGCGCCCTGGTCCGCGAGCCCGAACTCCTGCTCCTCGACGAGCCGTTCGCCGCCCTCGACGCGCTGACCCGGCTGAGGATGCAGGACCTGGTCGGCGAGCTGTGCCGCCGGCACCGCCCCGCCGTCCTGCTGGTCACCCATGACGTCGAGGAGGCCGTGCGGCTGGCCGACCGGGTCGCCGTCCTGCGCGACGGCCGCCTCGTCACCGACGAGACCGTCGACGTGGACCGGCCGCGCGATCCGGGCGATCCCGCATTCGCGGCGCTGCGCCGACGGCTCCTGGCCGACCTCGGAGTCGACGCCCCCGCCCCTTCCCTCCCGACCCCCGCCCGTACCGAAGCAGGAGTGATCTGAATGACCCTCACCATCGGTGTCCACAGCAGCAACCCGTCCCTCTACCACCTGTACCACCTCTCCCGGCTGGGCCTCGCCCAGGAGGAGCTGGCCCCACTGGGCGAGAGCGTCGTCTTCCACCCGTACACCAACGGCGTGCGCACCGGCGAACTCCTGAGCCGGGGCGTCATCAATTTCGGCGGCACCGGATCCACCCCGCCCGTCACCGCCCAGGCCGCCGGCCACGACATCGTCTACACCGCCGTCTCCGCCCCGCGCCCCGACCACGGCGCGCTCCTCGTCCCCGAGGACAGCCCCGTGGGCACCGTCGCCGACCTCAAGGGCGCGACCGTGCACCTGGCGGTCGGCTCCTGGCAGACCCATCTCGTCGCCAAGGCCCTCGACGACGCCGGACTGTCCTACGCCGACGACATCACCGCCGTCCGCAGCGACCCCGGCAGCGAAGAACTGCTGCGCACCGGCGCGATCGCGGCCTGGGTCGCCCAGGGCGCCGAACTGGCGGCCGCCCGGCGCACCGGAGGACTGCGGACCCTGGTCCGTACCGGTGACGTCATCAGCGACCGTTCCGTCTTCTTCACCCGCCGCGACCTCGCCGAATCCCGGCCCGAGGTCGTCGAGGCCCTGACCAGGGCGCTCCAGCGGGCCGACGACTGGGCCGCTGCCCACCCCCGGCAGGCGGCCGAGATCGCCGCCGCCGACCTCGGGGGGTCGGCCGACGACTGGGAGACGGCGCTCGCCTCGCTGCCCTGGACGATCGAGCCCGTCTCCGACGCGTTCATCGCCGAGCAGCAGGAGGCCGCGGACATCTTCCACCGCACCGGTTTCATCGACCGGCCGGTCACCGTCGCCGACGCCCGCGCCCGTACCGCCGGCAAGGCGGTATGACGTCATGGCGACCGAGGTCCTCTGGTACATCATTCCGCGCGAAGGCGCCTACCCCTGGGAGCCGGCGGGCAGGCGCCCGGTCGACCTCGGCTACCTGGGCCAACTGGCCGGGACGGTCGAGCGGCTGGGCTACAGCGGCGCGCTGCTCGCCACCGATCTGTACGACGTCTGGCCGCTCGGCAGCGCGCTGGCCGCCTCGACCAGCACCCGCTTCAAACCCCTGCTCGCTGTCCACCCCGGCCTGATCTCGCCGACCCTGCTGGCCAAGATGGCGCTCAGCTTCGACACGCTCTTCGGGGGCCGTCTCCGCTTCAACGTGGTCAATGGCTCAACCAAGTCGCTGCAGGAGTACGGACTGCACGTGGAGCACGACGAACGGTACGAGCTGAGCGCGGAGTACTGGTCGATCGTGAAGCGGCTGACGGCCGGCGAGGTCTTCGACCACAAGGGCCGCTTCTACGACCTGAAGAACGCCGGCGCCTCGTTCCGGGAGCTGAAGCCGGTCCAGGAGGGGCACATCCCGCTCTGGTTCGGCGGCTCGTCCGACCCCGGCATCGAAATGGCCGCCGAGCACGTGGACGTCTTCCTGACCTGGGGGGAGCCGCCGCACCTGCTGAAGGAGAAGCTGGAGAAGGTGCGGGCGAGGGCCGCCGCGTACGGCCGCACGCTCAGGATCGGGCTGCGGCTGCACCTGATCGTCCGGGACACGGAGGAGGAGGCATGGGCCGCGGCCGACCGGCTCCTGGACGTCACCAGCGACGCGACGTACGCCCGTCAGCTCGGCGACCGGGCGGGCGAGGACGGCGTCGGCTGGCAGCGGCAGTTCCGTCAGCACGGCGGAAAGGTGCCCGCGCACGCCCGTGAGCTGGAGGTCCACCCCAACATGTGGCCGGGCATGAGCCTGTTCCGGCCGGGCCCGGGAACCGCGGTGGTGGGATCGACCGCCCAGGTCGTCGAGCGGCTGAAGGAGTTCGAGGACCTGGGAGTGGACACCTTCATCCTCTCGGGCAACCCCTTGCTGGAGGAGGCGTACCGGGTGGCGGAGACGGTGCTGCCGGCGCTGGGCATCACACGCTGACGGGCCGGACGAGCGTGCTCCGGCCGGCCGTGGCCGGAGCGCGCGGGGACTGCGGTGGTCCGTGCCCGGTGCGAGACTCGGGGGGTCAGGAACCCTGCTGTGCGAGGACGGGACCACCGAAGGAGCGCCCCATGCTCACCACCCGATTTGTTGACGGATCCCCCGCCTGGATGGATCTCGGCACACCGGATCTCGAAGGGGCCAAGGCGTTCTACACCGCTCTCCTCGGCTGGGACTTCGACCCCGGAGGTCCCGAGACCGGTGGCTACGGGATGTTCACGCTGAACGGGAAGACGGTCGGCGGCGCGATGACGGTCACGAGGAGCAGGGGAAGCCCTCCTGGTCCCTGTACTTCCGGTCCTCCGACGCCGACGCCACCGCACGGGCCGTGCGCGACGCCGGCGGGACGGTGCCGTTCGAGCCGATGGACATCCTGGAGTACGGCCGGATGGGCGGGTTCACCGACCGGGCCGGGGCGTACTTCGCCGTCTGGCAGCCCAAGCGGAATCCGGGCCTCGGCGTCGTGAACGAACCGGGCAGCCTGTGCTGGGCAGAGCTCTACACCCCGGACGTGCCGGCGGCCGCGGCGTTCTACGACGCCGTCTTCGGCTGGGAGACCATCAACTCCCCCCGTCCGGGCGGCGGTGGCGCGTACACCCTCATCCGGACGGCGGGCGGTGGCGAGGAGACCTCCTTCGGCGGGCTCGTCCCGCTCGACGCCGTGGCCGGGCGGGCCGCTGCCGGGCCGCACTGGCTGCCGTACTTCGAGGTCGGCGACTGCGATGCCACGGTAGCTGCCGTCGAGCGGCTGGGCGGCGAGCTGACGGTGGAACCGATGGAGAGGGAGGGCGTGGGTACCTTCGCCTACGTCGCCGACCCGTACGGCGCCGCGTTCGCCGTGATCAGGGGCGCCGAGACGCCGGCCGCCTGACAGGGCGGCGTTCCCCGGCCCCGCGCGTGCGTGAGCGCCTCCGGGGTTGCCGGCTCCGCGGTTGATGGATCGTTGATCAGTCGTTTATCGCGGCAGGGAACTGTGTGCACCATGCTCATCAACACCGCGATCGACCCCGCTCTCGCCTGGCAGGAGACAGCGCTGTGCGCACAGACGGGGCCCGAGTTCTTCTTCCCCGCCCCCGGCAGCTCCACACGTGAGGCCAAGCAGCTCTGCAACGCCTGCGAGGGACGTCTGGCCTGCCTGGAATACGCACTCGACAACGACGAGCGCTTCGGCGTGTGGGGCGGTCTCTCCGAGAAGGAGCGCGACCGGCTCCGCAGAGGTGACCGCGACCGGGCGTGAACGCCCCCGTCCCAGGTACGCCGAAAGCGTGCACGTCGGTCCGCCCACCAGGCAGGCGTGCACGCCCGCGCACCAGGCACGCCCGCACGTCCGCCCACCGGCGTCGACGTCCACGCCCGGCCGGGCGTGCGCGCTCACGCCGGGCATGTCGCCGGGTCAGGACGTGACGCGGAACGTCTCGCCGTACATCTGCCAGGTCAGGGGCAGTTCCAGGGCCAGGTTCCCGTCCTCCAGGAACACGCGCTGGGCGGTGTCGAGGCGTGAGGTGTCCTGCTGGTTCTTCTTCGACTTCATCACGGCCCGGGCCGCATCGAGGAAGGCGTCCAGATAGGCGGCCTCGTCGCCGCCCTCAGCGACCGTGTCCGCCTCCGCCAGGGCCGCCTTCCGGATGCCGTAGAACGCGTCCTCGTCCGTCCCGGGGCCCTGGAGAACCATGGCGTCGAAGTACATGTACTGGCCCAGGGGGCCGAGTCCGTCCAGCTTCGCCAGCCGGACGGCGGGCTCGAAGTACTGCTTCTGCCGGACCTGGTCCTGCGCGGCGCGGAAGGCGGGGTCCTCGGCCGACTTCTTCCACGCGGCCGTGAAGCCGGGGTCCAGCCCCTCGTGCGAAGCGGAGCCGTCGACCTCGCGCAGCGCCGGGACGAACGGCGTCAGCGGGCTGTCGGGATGGTCCTTGGTGAACGCCTCGACGAACGTGAGCATGTCGTGCGTACCGGAGCAGAAGCCGACGATTCCGGCGTTGTAGCCGGTGCCGTCGCCGTTGTCCTCGATCGTGCCGTACTGGCTGCGCCAGTCCAGGGTCGACCCCTCGGCGCTGGCGAGCAGTTTCCAGGCGACCTCGCGCATCTTCGGGCCGGCCAGCCCCGCGGGCATCGCCGCGACGCGTGCGTCCAGCTCCCGCCGTTCCTCGTCGTCCGCCTCGGCGAAGGGGTCCGCTCCCGTGTCCGCCGCGGCGGCCGGAGCGGGCGCCGTGGGCGAGCTCGTGGGCAGTTCCGGGTCGCCGCCGCTGTTGAAGAGCAGGGAAACGGCGATGACTATCGGCGCGCCGAACAGAACAACGCGGGTCACAGGTTTCACGGGCACAGAGTACGGTCCGTGCGGCCCTGGGGAAGGCTCGGCCCCATGGGACGCCGTGCTCGCCCGGCGCTGCCTTGCCGTCGCCCCCGCGACAGCGACGAACCGGGGGGGCGAACGGAGGGGCGGGCCGGGGGCCCGCCCCTGCGCCGGGGCCGGGTCGGCCGGCCGTCAGGCCTGGGCGCGGGCCGCCACGCGCGCCTTGCGCGCGGCGAGCTTCTCGTCGAACTTCGACGCCTCGCTGTCCAGCCCGTGCATGTACAGACCGAGCTCCTCCTGCGCCTTGAGCCCCTCCGGGCCCAGGCCGTCGATGTCCAGCACCTTCAGGTACCGCAGCACCGGCTGGATGACGTCGTCGTGGTGGATCCGCATGTTGTAGATCTCGCCGATCGCCATCTGCGCGGCGGCCCGCTCGAACCCGGGCATGCCGTGACCGGGCATCCGGAAGTTCACGACGACATCGCGCACGGCCTGCATCGTCAGGTCCGGGGCGAGCTCGAAGGCCGCTCCGAGGAGGTTGCGGTAGAACACCATGTGCAGGTTCTCGTCGGTCGCGATCCGCGCCAGCATGCGGTCGCAGACGGGGTCGCCCGACTGGTGCCCGGTGTTGCGGTGCGAGACCCGGGTCGCCAGCTCCTGGAACGCCACGTACGCCACGGAGTGCAGCATCGAGTGGCGGTTGTCGGACTCGAAGCCCTCCGCCATGTGCGCCATCCGGAACTGTTCCAGCTTGTCCGGGTCCACGGCGCGCGAGGTGAGCAGGTAGTCGCGCATCACGATGCCGTGGCGGCCCTCCTCGGCCGTCCAGCGGTGCACCCAGGTCCCCCAGGCGCCGTCGCGTCCGAACAGCGA
Source organism: Streptomyces sp. NPDC005803 (assembly GCF_040630435.1). NCBI lineage: Bacteria > Bacillati > Actinomycetota > Actinomycetes > Kitasatosporales > Streptomycetaceae > Streptomyces > Streptomyces sp. NPDC005803. Next base: position 266,083 of record NZ_JBEXXO010000007.1, read on the forward strand.
GGCGATCTCGTGGTGGTAGCTGGGGAGGTTGTCCTCGGTCAGCAGGTTCACGACCAGGGCGATCTTGCCGATGTCGGTGACCTTGGACTGCTCGGCCTCCCAGGCCTGGCCGTCCTCGAAGACACCGGGGAAGTTCCGGCCGTCGGAGAACGGCACGTACTCGTGGGGCATCCAGTCCTTGGCGACCTTGAGATGGCGGTTGAGTTCCTTCTCCACCACCTCTTCCAGCGCGTACAGCAGTTGCGCGTCGGTCCACGCCTGTGAACTGCCGAGGTGGGGAGAGGTGATCGTCACGGGGGCTCCTGGGGACGGGAGAAAATACCTACGGCTTCGTAGGTTACGAGACCGTAGGTTAAAGCGGCAGTAAGGCCTCCGCCAAGCCCATCCGGGCAACAATTGTTCACCCAGTGTCATAAGGGCAGGTCATGCGTGTATACGGAGGGTCAGCGGGTGCGGGAGGGCGGGGGGTCGGAGGGGCTGAAATCGAATAATCGGCCGGGCAGGCCCCCGGTCACGTACGACGGTGAACCGGAGGCCCGTCGCCCCCTGTCCTGCGGCCTCACAGGGCGGTGCGCACCTCTTCGGCCGTCGTGTCCCGGAGGCCGCCGTCGAGCAGCAGCCAGCGCGTGATCCCGAGCGATTCGAGGAACGGCACATCGTGGCTCGCCACGATCAGCGCGCCTTCGTACGCATCGAGTGCCGCCGTCAGCCGCTGCACGCTCGCCATGTCCAGGTTGTTCGTCGGCTCGTCCAGCATCAGCAGCTGAGGCGCGGGCTCGGCCAGCAGCAGCGAGGCCAGAGCCGCACGGAACCGCTCGCCGCCCGACAGGGTCCCGGCCGGCCGGTCCGCCCGCGCACCCCGGAACAGAAAACGCGCCAGCCGCGCCCTGATCTGGTTGTTCGTGGCCTCCGGTGCGAACCGCGCCACGTTCTCCACCACGCTCGACTCGTCGTCCAGCACGTCGAGTCGCTGGGGCAGAAAGCGCGTCGGCACCTGGACCGACGCCTCGCCGGACACCGGCGCCAGCTCACCGGCCAGCGTCCGCAACAGCGTGGTCTTGCCCGCGCCGTTACGCCCCACCAGCGCGATGCGCTCGGGGCCGCGCACTTCGAAGAAGCCCTGGACCCGTGCCCCGTAGGCGAGTTCCAGATCGCTCAGCACCAGCACGCCCTGGCCCGGATGGACCTTGGTGTGCGGCAGTTCGACCCTGATCTCGGCATCGTCGCGCACCGCCTCGACAGCGTCGTCGAGGCGCTCCTTCGCCTCGGCCAGCTTCCCCGCGTGCATGATCCGGTGCTTGCCCGCGGACTCCTGGGCGGCGCGCTTGCGGGCGCCCATGACGATCTTCGGTTCGCGTCTGCTCTCCTGCATCTTCTGTCCGTAGCGCTTGCGCCGTGCCAGTTTGACCTGGGCCTCGGCGAGTTCGCGCTTCTGGCGGTGCACATCGGCCTCGGCGACCCGCACCATGCGTTCGGCGGCCTCCTGTTCCACGGCGAGCGCCTGCTCGTACGCCGAGAGGTTCCCGCCGTACCAGGTGACCTGGCCGTCCCGCAGGTCGGCGACCTGGTCGACCCGCTCCAGCAGGTCCCGGTCATGGCTGACGACGACGAGGACGCCGTTCCACGCGTCGACCGCCGCGTAGAGGCGGCCGCGCGCGTACAGATCCAGGTTGTTCGTCGGTTCGTCCAGCAGCAGTACGTCCGGGCGGGCCAGCAGCAGTGCCGCCAGGCGCAGCAGCACGCACTCACCGCCCGACATCTCACCGATCGTGCGGTCGAGCCCGATGTGGCCGAGGCCGAGCTGATCGAGCGTGGCGAGCGCCCGCTCCTCCACGTCCCAGTCGTCAGCGACGGCGGTGAACCACTTCTCGTCGACGTCCCCCGCCTCGATGGCGTGGAGCGCCGCACGGGTTGTGGCGATGCCCAGGGCTTCGTCGACGCGCAACGCGGTGTCCAGGACCAGGTTCTGCGGCAGGTAGCCGACCTCGCCCGCCGTCCTGATGTGGCCTTCGGCGGGGGTGAGTTCACCGGCGATGAGCCGCAGCAGGGTCGACTTGCCCGAGCCGTTGAGCCCGATGAGGCCGGTACGTCCGGGTCCCACGCTCAGATGGAAGTCGTCGAGGACCGGGGTGCCGTCGGGCCAGGCGAAGGAGAGCGAGGAGCAGGTGAGGTGGGTGAGGGGGGCAGACATGAGGAATCTCCCGGTTGCGAGGAAGGACAGGGGCAACGGGGCGAGACACCGGTCACTGGCGTTCCACGGAAGAAATTCCGGAGGTGGAGAGGAAGGCCCTGGTCGCGGAGGACGGCTCGAAGAGCTGAGGTCACACTCGGGCGCGCGGACATGTGCGGACATGGCACGGCGCGCGACACGGTGTCTCAAGACCTCAGACGAGCAACGTCCTACTCCGATCGGCGACGACAAGGACGAGTACGACGGTACGGCGGGCCCCGGGACCGGGCAAGCGAATTAACGGCCCCTGGTCCCGCGCGGGCGTCCCCGGGAAGCCCGCGTCAGCAGGGACCGCCGAGCAGGTGCGTGAGGCTCCGGTCCAGGTCCAGGAAGCGGCTCTCGTGCCCGGCGGGGACCAGCTCCTCGACGCGCCGGAGGAAGCGGCGCAGATCCGCCGTGCGCACGTGCACCATGGCGATGCCCTCGGCAGCGTGGAACTCCAGCACCGTACGGTCGTATCCGAAGGGCCTGACGCGTACGTCCCCGATCCCCGCCCGTGCGTCCAGCCCCGCCGCCAGCAGCTCCCGGGAGAACTCCCAGGACACCTCGGTGCCCTCCAGCGTCGCCGGCGCGGGGAACGCCATGCGGACGGCGAAGGGGTCCCGGCGGTCGTAACTCAGTACCGCGGGCAGCGTTTCCATCCGCGGTGCGGATGCGACCATGCGGGCCTGCACGGACTGTTCGATAACGGTGGACAAGACCTGCTCCCTCTCGCGACCGGATGAACGGTCTCCGGCACTCGTACAGACGACGGAACGCGCCGATCCGTGCACCGGAGCACGGCGTGAGCTGCGTCACCGCACACCGCTGCCTGCACGCGTGCCCAATTCCCGGCGATGCACCCTGGACGGCGCGTGACCCGTGGGTTAGCTTCCAGCGCCATGAAGGTCATGGGGAAGACGCGACGACTGTTGTCACTGGGACTGTGCGGGGCGGCGCTGGCCGCCGCGTCGGCGGCGCCCGCGGCCCACGCGGCGCCCGGCGAACGGCACGGGCCCACCTGGACGCTCACCGACACCGGAACCGACGCCCGCTTCCGCGGCCTCGCGGCCGTCAGCAGCCGGACGGCCTGGCTCGCGGGTTCCCAGGGCACCGTGCTGCGCACCACCGACGGCGGCCGGCACTGGCGCGACGTCTCGCCGCCCGGTGCGGCCGAAGCGGAGCTGGAGTTCCGTGACATCGAGGCATTCGACGCCCGGCGCGCGGTGGCCCTGGCCATCGGCGAGGGCGAGGCCTCCCGGGTGCTGCGTACGGACGACGGCGGGGCCACCTGGACCGAGTCCTTCCGCAACACCGACGCGCGCGCCTTCTACGACTGCCTCACGTTCCTCGACAGCCGCCACGGCCTCGCCATGAGCGACCCCGTGGACGGGCGGTTCCGGATCCTGTCCACCGCCGACGGCGGCCGCAGCTGGCACGTGCTGCCGAGCGCCGGCATGCCGCAGGCGCAGGCCGGCGAGGCGGGGTTCGCGGCCGGTGGACAGTGCCTGGTCGGTTCCGGCCCGAAGGACGTCTGGCTGGCGACCGGCGGGGCGGCCACCGCCCGGGTCCTGCACTCGGCCGACCGCGGGCTGACGTGGACCGCGACCACGTCGCCGATCCCGGCCGGGGACCCGGCCCGTGGTGTCTTCGCCCTCGCCTTCCGGGACCGCACCCACGGCCTCGCGGTCGGCGGCGACTACCGGACCGACCAGCCGTCGCCCCGCGCATCGGCCGTCACGTCCGACGGGGGCCGGACCTGGCAGCCGTCCCGGACCCCTGCCACCGCCTACCGCTCGGGTGTCGCCTGGCTGCCGCACATCCGGTCGGGGGCACTGGCGGTCGGCCCGACCGGCACCGACCTCACCACGGACGGCGGCCGCACCTGGCGCACGGTCGACACCGGCTCGTACGACACGGTGGACTGCACCGCCGACGGGAGTTGCTGGGCGGCGGGCGAGAAGGGGCGGGCCGCGCGGGCGGTCCTGCGCTGAGGGGCGCTACAGCTGCTGACAGTACGGAGCGAGCGCGTCCGACGTCTTCGTCGCGATGAACTCGGTGACCCGGTACGCACAGACGCCGTGCACGACGAAGGGGTCGGAGGCCGTCAGCCGTTCGATCACGGCCCGGTCGTCGCCCACCGCGAGGATCACCCCGCCGTCACGGGGGTTCTTGCGGCCGGAGGCGATGAACACCCCTGCCGCGTAGTGCGCGTCGAGCCAGGCGACGTGCTCCCGCAGCACGGCGTCCACGCGGTCCAGCGGGGCGGTGTAGGACAACTCGAGTACGAACATGATCTCCAGGCTACGGGAGCGCCGCCCCCGTCCGGGGCCCTCTAAGCTCACCGTCATCATGACGACACTCCGGATGCCCGCCGACGAGGCCGAGGCCCGTGCCCTCCAGGACACCCTGCGCACCCGGGTGGTACTCGACGAGCCCGGGCCACCGCCGGGTACCGGCCGGGTGACGGGCGTCGACGTCGCCTACGACGACGCCCGCGATGTCGTCGTGGCGGCGGCCGTCGTGCTGGACGCGGCCACGCTGGAGGTGGTGGCCGAGTCCACCGCCGTCGGGCAGGTCACCTTCCCGTACGTCCCCGGGCTCCTCGCCTTCCGCGAGATCCCCACCGTGCTGGCCGCGCTGGAGTCGCTGTCCGCCGACCCGGGTCTCGTCGTCTGCGACGGGTACGGACGGGCGCACCCGCGCCGCTTCGGCCTCGCCAGCCACCTGGGCGTGCTCACCGGGCTCCCTGTCATCGGCGTCGCGAAGAACCCGTTCACCTTCTCGTACGAACAGCCCGGCCCCCGCCGCGGAGACCGCTCGCCCCTGCTCGACGGGGACGAGGTGGTGGGGCAGGCGCTGCGCACCCAGGACGGCACCAGACCGGTGTACGTCTCGGTCGGACACCGCACGGGGCTGGACAACGCCTGTGCGCACACGCTCCAGTTGGCGCGCGACTTCCGTCAGCCGGAGACCACGCGCAGGGCCGACGCGCTGTGCAGGCGGGCCCTGCGGGAGGCCACCGCCTGAGCACCGGTGCGGGGAGGGCGGCCGGGCGTCTGAGTATCCGTACGGATAGCGCCCGCCGATCATGGTCGGCAGTCTGGACACATGAACGCATCTCGCTCAACTGTCCGGACCGCCCCCCTTCACCCCGCCCAGCGCCGTGTCGCGGTGGGCGTGCTGGTCGGGGGCGCGGTCGGCTTCGTCTGGGCCGGGGCGATGCTCTACACCCTGGCCTCCTGGCTCTTCTGAGGGGTGTCCGGCAGGCGCAGGGGTGCGCGCGCGACGCCGCAGCCCTGTGCCGGACACCTCTGACCCTCCGGCTGGCGGCGCGTCAGCGCACGGCCGCCACCCGGAAGCGCAGCCCGGCTGCGCGCAGGCGCTCCAGCAGCGCGTCCCCCATCGCGACGGCCGTGGTGACCTGCCCCGAGGACGGCGGGAGCTCGTCCAGCGCCAGGCACAGCGCCGACTCCGCCAGCATCTTCGCCGTCTCGCCGTAGCCGGGATCGCCGCCCGACACCTCGGTGAAGACCCGTCGGCCACCACCCTCGCCGACGAACCGGACCGTGAACCAGCTCCGCAGGCGGCGCTCCTCGTCCGGTCCTGAGCCCGGCTCATAGCGATTCATCAGCCAGGTCCGTACGGCCGGCAGCTGCGCCGCGCCGAGCAGGGCGCCCAGCGCCGCGGTGCCGCCCAGGGCTACCGGCAGACGCCTGACCGAGGCGTAGTGCCGGTAACGGAAGTCGGGGCCGTAGCGGGGGAGCGCGCGGGCCGAGCGTTCCACGATCCGGGGGTCGAGCGTCGGCAGCGGGAGCGCCCAGGTACCGGTCTCGGTGCTGAAGCGCGGCCCGCCGAGCGAGGCGCGGGCGCGGCGGGTGGCCAGCCGCGGTTCGTGCAGCCGGCGTTCCCTGGCGGCGCTCAGCAACTGGCGGCCGCGGCCCATGGCGGTGAGCGCGGAGGCGAACGTACCGCCCGAGAAGACGGCGTTGGTGCGGACGAATCCGTCGATGCGCAGCGGGACGTCCTCGGGCAGCTGCCGGACGGTGAAGTACACGCCCAGATCGTGCGGAACGGAGTCGAAACCACAGGCGTGGACGATCCGCGCCCCGGTCTCCCGCGCCCGGGCGTCGTGCTCCAGATACATCCGGTCGGCGAACTCCGGCTCACCCGTGAGGTCGGCGTAGTCCGTCCCCGCCTCGGCGCAGGCGGCGACCAGCTTCTCCCCGTACCAGAGGTACGGGCCGACGGTCGTGGCCACCACATGGGTGGACTCGGCCAGTTCGCGCAGTGCGTCACCGTCGTCGGCGTCGGCGTGCAGCAGCGGCAGGTCCGCGCAGTGCGGATACACCGCGGTGAGGCGGTCGCGCAGCCGCTCCAGCTTGGCCCGGTCGCGTCCGGCCAGGGCCCAGCGGCAGCCGTCCGGAGCGTTGGCCGCCAGATACCGGGCGGTGAGCACCCCCACGAAACCGGTGGCGCCGAAGAGGACCACGTCATAGGGGCGTGATGCCCCGTTCTGCCTGTTCACGAGTGCCTCCGCGGGCGCCGGCGCCGATGGAGGGCCTGAGACGGGATGGTCCGGTGGCGTCACGGGAGCACCCCGTACAGGCCCCGGGCAGGCAGAGGGTAGCGGAGTCGGACGTGGCGCTCTGCGGCCGGGGAGGCTTCGTGGGAGAGGATCCCAGGGAAAGAACTAAGCGCTTGCTCGCCCAAAGGGTTGTGCGGAGCGCGGTGCGTTCTTAGCATCGTTGATGTTACATCGGTTGTGTCACACCGCTGGGGGCTCGATGGCAACGACAGGGAACGGCTCGTCCGGGCCGCGCGGCCCGCTGAGCGGGGTGCGTGTGGTCGAGCTGGCGGGCATCGGGCCCGGTCCGTTCGCCGCGATGCTCCTGGCCGATCTGGGCGCCGACGTGGTGCGGGTCGACCGGCCCGGCGGGGCCGGCCTGGGCATCGATCCGGCCCGCGACCTCACCAACCGCAACAAGCGCTCCGTCCTCGTCGACCTCAAGGCGGCCTCCGGGCCGCGGACCGTCCTGGACCTCGTCGAGCGCGCCGACGTCCTCATCGAGGGGTACCGGCCCGGCGTCGCAGAACGCCTGGGCGTGGGTCCGGACGCCTGTCTGGCCCGCAATCCGCGGCTCGTCTACGGACGGATGACCGGTTGGGGCCAGGACGGCCCGCTCGCGGAGCGGGCCGGGCACGACATCGCCTACATCGCCGTCACCGGCGCCCTCTCCATGATCGGCCGGCCGGGGGAGCCCCCCACCGTCCCGGCCAACCTGCTCGGCGACTACGCGGGCGGCTCGCTCTACCTCGTCGTCGGCGTCCTCGCCGCCCTCCAGCACGCCCGGACCCCCGGCGGCAGCGGACAGGTCGTCGACGCGGCGATCGTCGACGGCGCCGCGCACCTCACCATGATGATCCACGGCATGCTCCAGGCCGGGGGCTGGCAGGACCGGCGCGGCTCCAACCTCCTGGACGGCGGCTGCCCCTTCTACGGCTCGTACGAGACCGCCGACGGCCAGTACATGGCGGTCGGCCCGCTCGAGCAGCGGTTCTACGCCGAGTTCACCGAACTCCTCGGAATCGGGGAGACGGCCCCCGACCGGGGCGACCTCGCCCGCTGGGACGAACTGCGCGCTGTCGTCGCCGCCCGCTTCCGCACCCGCACCCGCGCCGAGTGGACCGAGGTCTTCGACGGCTCGGACGCCTGCGTGGCTCCCGTTCTCTCCCTGCGCGAGGCGCCGCACCATCCGCACCTCGCCGCCCGCTCCACCTTCGTCGAACACGGCGGACTCACCCAGCCCGCGCCCGCGCCCCGGTTCTCGGCCACACCCTCCTCGGTGCACAGCGGACCGGCGAGGCCGGGCGCGGACACCGAGGCCGTCGCCGCCGACTGGGGCGTACCGGCCCTGCGGACCCTCCGGAAGGACACGACCGACTGATGCAGCGGCAGATCTTCACCGAAGAGCACGACGCGTTCCGCGAGACGGTCCGCACCTTCCTGTCCAAGGAGGTCCTCCCGCACTACGAGCAGTGGGAGAAGGACGGCATCGTCTCCCGCGAGGCCTGGCGCGCCGCCGGACGGCAGGGGCTGCTCGGCCTCGCCGTCCCCGAGGAGTACGGGGGCGGCGGCACCACCGACTTCCGCTACAGCGCCGTCCTCGCCGAGGAGTTCACCCGGGCGGGCACCCCCGGCCTCGCGCTCGGCCTGCACAACGACATCATCGGCCCCTACCTCACCGGCCTGGCCACCGAGGAACAGAAGCGGCGCTGGCTGCCCGGCTTCTGCAGCGGCGAGATCATCACCGCCATCGCGATGACCGAACCCGGCGCCGGCTCCGACCTCCAGGGCATCCGCACCACCGCCGAGGACAAGGGAGACCACTGGCTGCTCAACGGCTCCAAGACGTTCATCTCCAACGGCATCCTCGCCGACCTGGTGGTCGTCGTCGCGAAGACCACACCGGACGGCGGCGCGAAGGGGCTCTCCCTGATCGTCGTCGAGCGCGGCGCGGAGGGCTTCGAGCGTGGCCGCAACCTCGAGAAGATCGGCCAGAAGTCCCAGGACACCGCCGAACTGTTCTTCCACGACGTGCGTGTCCCCAAGGAGAACCTCCTCGGTGAGCGCGACGGCGCCTTCCTCCACCTGATGACCAATCTGGCCCAGGAACGGATGGGCATAGCCGTCGCCGGGATCGCCGCCGCCGAACACCTCCTGGAGATCACCACCACGTACGTCAAGGAGCGCGAGGCCTTCGGACGGCCGCTCTCCAAACTCCAGCACATCCGCTTCGAGATCGCCGAGATGGCCACCGAGTGCGCCGTCACCCGGACCTTCCTCGACCGGTGCATCGTCGACCACTCGGAGGGGACGCTCGACGCCGTGCACGCCTCCATGGCGAAGTGGTGGGCGACCGAACTGCAGAAGCGTGTCGCCGACCGCTGCCTGCAACTGCACGGCGGATACGGCTACATGGCGGAGTTCCCGGTGGCCAGGGCGTTCACCGACGGCCGCATCCAGACCATCTACGGCGGCACGACCGAGATCATGAAGGAGATCATCGGCCGCTCGCTGCTCGCCTGACCCCGCCCCCCTCGACCCCTCGTCGCGCCACCACCCTCGAAAGGCAGCTGTCTTGAGTACCGAAGCATTCGTCTACGACGCGATCCGCACCCCGCGCGGCCGCGGCAAGGCCAACGGGGCCCTGCACGGCACCAAGCCGATCGACCTCGTGGTCGGCCTGATCCACGAGCTCCGCGACCGCTTCCCGGGCCTGGACCCGGCCGCCGTCGACGACATCGTCCTCGGCGTGGTCAGCCCGCTCGGCGACCAGGGGTCCGACATCGCGCGGATCGCCGCCATCGCGGCGGGCCTGCCCGACACCGTCGCCGGCGTCCAGGAGAACCGCTTCTGCGCCTCGGGTCTGGAGGCGGTCAACCTGGCCGCCGCCAAGGTCCGTTCGGGCTGGGAGGACCTCATCCTCGCGGGCGGCGTCGAGTCGATGTCCCGGGTCCCGATGGGCTCGGACGGCGGCGCCTGGGCCATGGACCCCATGACGAACTACGAGACGGGGTTCGCACCGCAGGGCATCGGCGCCGACCTCATCGCGACCATCGAGGGCTTCTCGCGCCGCGACGTCGACGAGTTCGCCGCCCTGTCGCAGGAGCGGGCAGCCGAGGCGTGGAAGGACAACCGCTTCGCGCGCTCCGTCGTCCCCGTCAAGGACCGCAACGGCCTCGTCGTCCTCGATCACGACGAGCACATGCGGCCCGGCACCACCGCGGACTCCCTCGCCGCGCTCAAGCCCTCCTTCGCGGCGGTCGGCGAGATGGGCGGCTTCGACGCGGTGGCGCTGCAGAAGTACCACTGGGTGGAGAAGATCGACCACGTCCACCACGCGGGCAACTCCTCCGGCATCGTCGACGGAGCCGCCCTCGTCGCGATCGGCTCCAAGGAGATCGGCGAGCGCTACGGTCTCACCCCGCGCGCCCGGATCGTCTCCGCGGCCGTCTCCGGATCCGAGCCCACCATCATGCTCACCGGTCCCGCGCCCGCCACCCGCAAGGCGCTCGCCAAGGCCGGACTGACCATCGACGACATCGACCTCGTCGAGATCAACGAGGCCTTCGCCGGCGTCGTCCTGCGCTTCGCCCGCGACATGGGGCTCTCGCTCGACAAGATCAACGTCAACGGCGGCGCCATCGCGCTCGGCCACCCGCTCGGCGCCACCGGCGCGATGATCCTGGGCACCCTCATCGACGAGCTGGAGCGCCAGGACAAGCGCTACGGCCTCGCCACCCTGTGCGTCGGCGGCGGCATGGGCATCGCCACCGTCATCGAGCGTCTCTGACCGTTCCCCTTCCTACGGAGAAGACAAGCACATGACCGAGAGCACGACCATTCGCTGGGAACAGGACGAGACCGGCGTCGTCACCCTCGTACTCGACGACCCCGCCCAGTCCGCCAACACGATGAACCAGGCCTTCAAGGACTCCATCGCGGCCGTCGCCGACCGTGCCGAGGCCGAGAAGGACTCCATCCGCGGCATCATCTACACCTCCGCCAAGAAGACGTTCTTCGCCGGCGGCGACCTCAAGGACATGATCAAGGTCGGTCCCGAGAACGCCCAGCAGGCCTTCGACACCGGCACCGCGATCAAGAACTCGCTCCGCCGCATCGAGACCCTCGGCAAGCCCGTCGTCGCCGCGATCAACGGCGCCGCCCTCGGCGGCGGTTACGAGATCGCCCTCGCCTCCCACCACCGCGTCGCCCTCGACGCTCCGGGCTCCCGCATCGGCCTGCCCGAGGTCACCCTCGGTCTGCTGCCCGCGGGTGGCGGCGTCACCCGCACCGTACGCCTCATGGGCGTCGCCGACGCGCTGCTCAAGGTGCTGCTCCAGGGCACCCAGTACACCCCGCGGCGCGCCCTGGAGAACGGCCTCGTCCACGAGGTCGCCACCACCCGCGAGGAGATGCTGGAGAAGGCCCGCGCCTTCATCGACGCCCACCCCGAATCGCAGCAGCCCTGGGACGTCAAGGGCTACCGGATCCCCGGCGGCACCCCGTCGAACCCCAAGTTCGCCGCCAACCTGCCGGCCTTCCCCTCGAACCTGAAGAAGCAGCTCGCCGGCGCCCCCATGCCCGCGCCGCGCAACATCCTCGCCGCGGCCGTCGAGGGCTCGCAGGTCGACTTCGAGACCGCGCTGACCATCGAGGCCCGTTACTTCACCGAGCTGGTCACCGGCCAGGTCTCCAAGAACATGATCCAGGCGTTCTTCTTCGACCTCCAGGCCGTCAACTCCGGTGCCAGCCGCCCGGCGGGCGTCGAGGAGCGCCAGGTCCGCAAGGTCGCCGTGCTCGGCGCCGGGATGATGGGCGCGGGCATCGCCTACTCCTGCGCCCGGGCCGGCATCGACGTCGTCCTCAAGGACGTCTCCACCGAGGCCGCCGCCCAGGGCAAGGCGTACAGCGAGAAGCTGCTCGACAAGGCGCTCTCCCGGGGCCGTACGACCGAGGCGGAGCGCGACGAGCTGCTGGCCCGCATCACCCCGACCGGCGACCCGGCCGACCTCGCCGGCTGTGACGCCGTCATCGAGGCCGTGTTCGAGGACACCGCGCTCAAGCACAAGGTGTTCCAGGAGATCCAGGACATCATCGAGCCGGACGCCCTGCTCTGCTCGAACACCTCCACCCTGCCCATCACGACGTTGGCCGAAGGGGTGTCCCGCCCCGCCGACTTCATCGGGCTGCACTTCTTCTCACCCGTCGACAAGATGCCGCTCGTCGAGATCATCAAGGGTGAGAAGACCGGCGACGAGGCCCTGGCCCGCGCCTTCGACCTGGTGCGCCGGATCAAGAAGACGCCGATCGTCGTCAACGACTCGCGCGGCTTCTTCACCTCGCGGGTCATCGGCCAGTTCATCAACGAGGGCGTCGCCATGGTCGGCGAGGGCGTCGAGCCCGCGTCCGTCGAGCAGGCCGCCGCCCAGGCGGGCTACCCGGCCAAGGTGCTCTCCCTGATGGACGAGCTCACGCTCACGCTGCCCCGCAAGATCCGCAACGAGACCCGCAAGGCCGTCGAGGAGGCGGGCGGCAGCTGGGCCGGCCACCCCGCCGACGCGGTCATCGACCGGATGGTCGACGAGTTCGGCCGACCGGGACGCAGCGGCGGCGCGGGCTTCTACGAGTACGACGAGAACGGCGGGCGCACCCGCCTGTGGCCCGGCCTGCGCGAGCACTTCACGAAGCCCGGCACGGACATCTCCTTCACCGACATGCAGGAGCGGATGCTCTTCTCCGAGGCCCTGGACAGTGTCCGCTGCCTGGAGGAGAACGTCCTGATCACCGTCGCCGACGCCAACATCGGCTCCATCATGGGCATCGGCTTTCCGCCGTGGACCGGCGGCGTGCTCCAGTACATCAACGGGTACGAGGGCGGCCTGCCCGGGTTCGTGGCCCGCGCCCGCGAACTCGCCGAGCGCTACGGCGACCGGTTCCTGCCGCCCGCGCTGCTCGTGGCGAAGGCGGAGAAGGGCGAGACCTTCCACGACTGACGGGCCGGAGCGGGCCGCACCCCGCGAGCCGGGGTGCGGCCCGTCACGGTGCTACTCGGCCGCGAAGGCGGCCCGCAGCTCCTCCTTGAGCGAGCGCTGGAACGCGGTCACCAGCGCCTGCAGCACGAGCGGCTGCATGTGCGCCGACAGCGACTTCATCGCCTTGAGGTGCTCCGGATCCGATTCCCGCTCCCGGTACGGACCCCACACCTCGTCCCGGAACAGCCGGGTCAGCTCGCGCGCGGCCGAGCGGGTGTGCTCCAGCAGCACGGTCCGGGCGGCGAGAATCGTCTCGTGCGCGATCGGTACGTCGAGCAGCTCCACCCCGAGCCGCAGCAGCCCCGGATCCACCCGGTAGACGTCGCCGCCCGGCCGGGCCCGGTCCAGCACGCCCATCGCGGCCAGCCGGGCGAGGTCCTCGTCCGAGAGTTTCCGGCCCGTGCGGCGCTCCAGTTCCGCGCGGGTCACCTCCTCCGCCGAATCGGGCGTCCACGACGCCACCAGGGCCCGGTGGATCGCCAGGTCCTGGGCGCTCAGGTCGGGGGGCAACTGCTCCAGATAGCGTTCGATCGCGGCCAGCGTCATGCCCTGGTGCTGGAGTTCCTCGATCAGCGCCAGCCGGGAGAGGTGCGCGTGCCCGTAGTGCCCGACCCGGCGCGGCCCGATGACCGGGGGCGGCAGCAGCCCCCGGGTGCTGTAGAAGCGCACCGTGCGCACGGTCACCCCGGCGCGTGCCGCCAGCTCGTCGACGGTGAGCCTGGGCTCCTCGGCGCCGGTCGCCATGTCTGCTCCTCGCGTCCGTCTGCGGGTGGGCCGCTGTGTGCGTGCGCCTCGTTCCGGTCCAACAGTATTGCTGTCTCACCAGTGATGTGAAAGAGCCGGACTGTCAGTGGGGGTACTTAGCCTGGTGCCATGGCCTCGGTCCACATGCCGCGGATCGGCTGCGGGCTGGCGGGCGGGGAGTGGACCCGGATCGAGCCACTGGTCGAGAAGGGGCTGACCGCACGGGGCGTACCGGTGACGGTGTACGACTTCGGCGAGGACTCTGCGTCCCGGTCGCGCCGGATAACCTGACCCCGTACACGGGGCGGCAGGACAGGGGTGGGGCATGACGGGCGCCGAGACGCGGGGCGGGGGACCCGGCCGGTCCGACGGCGTCGGACCGGGCGACCCGGTGGACGCGTCACTGCTGACGCTGCTGGGCCTCGGACCTGACGAGGACGCGGTCTACCGTCTGCTCGTGGACCGCCCGGACTGCGAACCCGACGCGCTCACGGGCCCGCTGAGCGACGCGGTGGTGGCCGGCGCCCTCGACTCCCTCGTCGAACGGGGGCTCGCCAGTGCCGACCTGCCGGACTCCGGCGGCCCCGCCCGCTACCGGGCCGCCCCGCCCGTCCTCGCGCTCGGGCCGCTCCTGGAGTCCCGGCGCTCCGCACTGCACCGGGTCGAGTCGCTCGTCGGCGACCTCTCCGAGCGCCACCGCTCGGCGCAGATGTACGGCGCCGGCGCTCCGGTGGAGGTGCTGTCGGGTCCGGCGGCGGTCCGGCGACGCCTGGTGACCATGCAGCGTCAGGCCAGGAGCGAGGTGTGCACCTTCGTGCCGGCCAGGCACATGCCCGCGCTGCTCAGCTTCGAGGACAACCACGAAGAGGCGGACGCCGAGATGATGCGCCGCGGGGTCACCGTGCGCAGCGTCGTCGAACGGGCGTGGCTGGAGCATCCGGCGACAGCGGCCGTGGTGGGCTCCTGTGTCGCCCAGGGCCAGCACATCTCCGTCACGGACCGGCTGCCGACCAAGCTCGTCATCGTGGACCGCCGCATCGCCCTGCTGCCCCTGGACCCGGAGCGCGAGAACGAACCGGTGGCACTCGTCGTCCATCGGACGGGTCTCCTGACAGCCCTTGTCTCCCTCTTCGAGGCGCACTTCGAGAAGGGGCGGCGGCTGACCCCGCCCGGTGCCGACGAGGACGCCGCGTCCCCGGTCGCGGCGATCGACCGGCAGATCGTGTCCCTGCTGCACGTCGGCCTGACCGACGCCGCCATCGCACGCCAGTTGGGGATGGGCCATCGGACCGTGCAGCGCCGCCTGCACGCCCTGATGGACGAGGTGGGCGCGGCGACGCGTTTTCAGCTCGGCTGGTACGCGGCCCGTGCCGGGTGGCTCCCCGAAACATCGGACAACTCGGCCGCACAGGCGCATTCCTGAGGCGTAAATACGCCACGGCGCTTTCGCGCCTGGATCACCCCCTGTTCACGCGGCGCCTCATGACGAACGATCAGCACGTCAACGCCCGAGGCGCCCCGGCGCCCCGGACGCAGGTGTCGATGGGGAGGTCCAGTGAGACGAACGAGCGTGCTGCGGATGCTGGCGACCGGGGTGGTCGCGGCCGCGACCGGCGCGGCACTGATGGGCGCGCCGGCGTGGGCGGACGACGCCGCCACGGCGCCGGCGACGGACCCGGCAGGCGTCGCCCCCGCGATGACCCAGGGCCTGGACGAGGGCCCCAGGGAAGGCACCCCGGCCGAGGCCGCGCGGGCTCACCTGAAGGCGCACGAGGACACGTACAAGGTCCCGGTCTCCGATCTGCGGACGGTGAAGACCACCAAGGACGGCACCCAGTCATCGGTGCGCTTCCAGCAGAGGCACGACGGTGTCCCGGTCTTCGGCGCCGAGTACGCGGTGCAGACGCAGGCGGCCGACGGCGGCCAGCAGGTCACCTCCGCCACCGGCACGCTCTACACCGGCCTCACGGTCTCCACCGCTCCGACGGTGAGCGAAGCCACCGCGAAACAGCGGATGTTCACCCTCGACCGTGGCCTGTCCGGCGTGCGGGGAGCGAAGACCGAGGGGCACGGCCTGTCGGTGCTGCCCGACGCCCGGGGCGGCAGGCTCGCCTGGCACTTCACCGTCACCGGCGGCCAGGCGAACGGCAGCCCGCTGCGCCAGGAGGTGTACGTCGACGCCCGCGTGGGCGGCATCGCGCTCTCGTACAACAACATCGACGCCGCCGACGCGTCGCCCGCCGAGGGGACCGGCGTACGCGTCGACGGCAGCGAGGAGAAGCTGGACGTCAACAAGGAGACGGACGGCTCGTACACGCTCGTCGACTCGACGCGCGCCATGTACCCGCGGACCGGCGGCCAGATCCGCACGTACGACGCGCGGCGCAAGGACTACACCCTGGTCGCGGGCGGCCCGGTCACCGAGGACGTCCCGCTGGGCACGTCGGCGAGCGACCGCTTCGACGGCGCCAACACCACGTCGGGCGCGGTGGACGCGCACCTGAACGCGCAGAAGGTGTACGCGTTCTACCAGGACCAGGTCGGCCGGGACGGCGTCGACGGCAAGGGCGGCACGATCTACTCCGTCGTCAACGTCGCCTCCGGTGGCAAGGACTACGCCAACGCCTTCTGGGACGGTTCCAAGATGGTCTACGGCCACATGGACGGCGTACCGCTCTCCGTCGGTCTGGACGTCGTCGGCCACGAGATGACGCACGGCGTCACCGAACACTCCGCCGGGCTCGTCTACCTCAACCAGTCGGGCGCGCTCAACGAGGCGATATCGGACTACTTCGGCAACGCCATGGAGACCGCCGACAAGGGCATCGCGATGAGCGACCCGACGTCCGGTCTCATCGGCGAGTACCTCTGCAACGGCACGAAGCCGCTGGAGGAGTGTGCGCTGCGCGACCTTAACGACGGGCGGAACGCGCAGCGGGACTACGTGCCCATGACGCTCGACTTCGACAACGGCGGAGTGCACTCCAACTCCACGATCGTCGGCGGCGCGCTGTGGGACATGCGCAAGAACCTCGACAGCAAGCTCGCCGACCAGATCGTCTACCGGTCCGCGCAGAACTACCTCACGCCGCTGTCCGGCTTCACCGACATGCGCGACGCGGTCACCCTCGCCGCCAAGTCCCTGCACGTCTCCCGGGCCGACCTCGCCGCCATCGACAAGGCCTTCGACACCCACGGCATCGAGAAGGGCTGGGAGCACAAGGGCGGCACGCACGACGGCACCACCATCGGCGCCGACGTCCTGCCCGCGTACGAGGTCTACGGCGGGGTCGACGAGCAGGCCGCCCAGATCAACGGGAACGTCTACGCGATCAGCCACGGCGACGCCATCGCCTGGGACCAGGGCGGCGCCGCCTTCGGCATCACCGTCGGCCGCTTCGACAAGAACGCGAAGCACGAGCTGGCACAGAAGGACGCCTACCTGCTCGACCCGTCCCTGGACGACGACCGCGTCGTCTTCACCCGCATCGCCGCCGGCTCCATCGGCGTCTACGAGGCCGGCGCCAAGGGCCAGGGCGCGATCAGGAAGCTGGTCGACCGCCCGGACGCGGACGAGACCGAGCCGGTGACGGACGACGGCGCGCTCGCCTGGATCAGCACCACCGCCGACGGCGAGCAGGACGTCATGCTCCGCGAGGCCCACGGCGAAACGGTCAACCTGACCCCGGAGGCCGGTACCCGGGCCGCCCGGCTCGCGATGAAGAACGGTCACGTCGCCTGGGCGGGCGGAGACGGCGACACGCTGTACCTGTACGACGCGGCCACGGGCGCCACGCAGACCAAGCGCATCCCGGGCTGGCTCTTCAACTACGTCTCGGACATCCAGTTCACGTCCGACCGCGTCTTCTGGCGGGAGACGGGCGGCTTCCTCATCCCGAGCACGACGTTCCGGTCGGCGCCCCTGGACGACCTGTCCAAGGCTGTGGAACCGGCCTTCCCGACGTCCGCCACCCTGGCGCAGTTCTCGGTCAACGACGACTACTTCGCCTACTCGACCTACGACTTCTGGGGCGCTCTCGGCTCCTGGTCCGGGCCGGGCAAGGTGTACGTCTCCACGACCGCCGACCTCCTGGCCGGCCTCGACAACTACCACCGGGTCTCCTGCTCCTCCGGCGCCCAGCTGGCCCCGTCCCTCGGTGACGGGCAGCGCGTCGCCTGGCTGGACACGAGCGCGGCGGCCACCGACGTGGTCACCCGCAGGACGTTCGCCGGAACCTGCGAGTAGCCCCGGCCCGGCACCGCGCCACCGGCAGGGCGCCCACCGGACTCCGCGGACTCCGGTGGGCGCCCTGCCCGCCGATACGGAGGTACGGGGTGAGCCGCTCCGTACCGACTCCTATGGTGGGGGTGGAAGCGGCGGAACAGGGGAGGGCCCATGACGGCACGGAGCACCGACGGGACACGGCTGGCCCTGGCGCTCGCCGAGAGGCCGCCCTCCGACGCGCTGAGCGAGCAGATCCTGGACGCCGCGCGCGAGCAGTTCATGACCTTCGGGCTGCGCCGCTCCACCGTCGACGACGTCGCCAAGCGCGCCGGCGTCTCCCGGGTGACCGTGTACCGGCGGATCGGCAACAAGGACAGCCTCGTCTCCGCCTGCCTGCTGCGCGAGTACCGCAGGTTCGTGGGGGAGGTGGACGAGGCGGTGTCCGAGCTGCCGACGACGCAGGACCGCCTCGTCGAAGGCTTCGCCGCGGTGCTCCGGCACATCCGCGAGCACCCGCTCATCGGCGGTCTGCTGAGGCTGGAGCCCGAGACCATGCTGCCGTTCCTGACCGTGGAGAGCGGTCCGGCGTTCCTGGCCATCCGCGCTTACCTGGCCGACCGTCTGCGCGAGGCCCGGCGCGCGGAGGGCCGGCCGGTCAGTGATCCGACCCCGGTCGCCGAACTGATGGTGCGGATCACCGTCTCCTTCCTCCTCAACCCCGTCAGCTGTTTCGAGCTCGACGACGAGGCCCAGGTGCGGGAGTTCGCCCGCCGCTACCTGGTTCCCCTGCTCGGGGCCGGCTAGCCCCGCCCACGGCCCCGTCCCTTTCGTCGGGCAGCGGTTCCAGAGGGCGGTTGCGGGCCCAGTGCGGCCCCAGGTCGTCGAGCCGCCAGCCGAAGGGGTACGAACGGGGCTGCGGGCGCGAGGGGAAGCGTCCCGGCCGGGCCGGCAGCCGGCGTACACAACGCGCCCGCAGGCGCAGTGACGCCGACGCCGAGGCCTGCGCCCACCGCGGCTGGGGCCGGAAGCCCAGCGCCGTCAGCAGCGGCTCGTCGAGCAGGGCGAGCGAGAACCTCGCCACCAGGGGCCGGAACGGGCGCGGATACCAACTCGCGATGACCCGGAAGGTGGCGTTCGCGACCCGCCGGTTCGCCGGGTCGTACGCGAACATCCGCTCCTCGTAGGAGTCGAGCAGCGCCTCGAACCCCTCGTAGGTGTCCGGCGCGCCGTCGATGCCCATGAGCGACGCCATCTTGCGGCCGGCCTCCACCAGTGCCTGGACCTCCTGCGCGCACAGGGGGCGCCAGCCGAACCGGTCGATCCACCGCTTGGGCCCCACGACCGTGGTCGCGAGGACGTAGCGGAAGTCCTCGTCCGGGATGCTGTACTTGCCGTGGATCCGGTTCAGATGACGCGCGGCCGCCCGCCCGCGCTCCGAGTCGAAGCCGTCGGCGGCCATCTCGTACCCGATCAGCACCGTGTCGTCGAACCGCTTCTGCCCGGCCCGTTCGAACTCCTGGGTCCGGTCGAGGAGCACGGAGATCCGGGGGACGCCGTAGTCCCGGAGGAAGGCGACGCTCACCCCCTGCCGGTAGTCCCAGGGGAACTCGTACTGAGAGATCAGCCGAAGGATCTCGGCGTAGTCGCGCGCCGGATCCATCCGGCGTATCTCGTGCAGGCGGCTGTATCGGCCCATGGTGCGCCCTCCTGTCCGTGTACCGACTCCCCGCGGGACCGCTCGGGTGGGGTGTCGCTGCCGGACGGCCCAACGTGCCTGCTGCGTAAGTGAGATGAGGGGGCCGTCGGGTCGGGGAGTCAAAGTTACAAATACTATCGACTTGTTTCACGAGCTCCGTCAACACCGCCGTCGACCCCCGGCGGGGAGAGCACGCGCTCCGGCGGGGGCGGGGGCGCAGGGCCGGTGCGCACGACGGCGGGCGCGCTCGCATACTGGATCAGCAGGGGGCCGGGCGCCGGGCCGGGCACCCGTCGACCGTCGGGAGCGCCGCATGAGCAGGGAGACAGCCAGGGGCGCCGATCCCGCACCGCCCCCGCCCGGCGGGGTGCTGTGGAGCCTGTCCGGTGACATCCGGGCCCTGCTGATGCTGCCGGCCGCCCTCACCCTTCAGGTCGCCCACCCCGCCGTCGGCGCGGGGGTCGACGAGCACTCCGTATTCCGTACGGACCCGTGGGGGCGCGGCGAACGTTCCCTGAGCTCGCTCCAGCTCTGGGTGTACGGGGGAGAGGAAGCGGCCGAGGAGGGGCGCAGGCTCCGCCGCCTGCACCGCACCATCCAGGGCACCGACACCCGCGGCCGCCCCTATCACGCGCTGTCACCGGCGAACTACGCCTGGGTGCACGCCACCGGCTTCCCCGTGTACCGGCACGGGGCGCGCTACCTGATCCGGCCGCTCGGCCCGGAGCAGGAGCGGGCGCTGTACCGGGAGTGGCTCCAGGTGGGCCGGGTGCTCGGCATCCACGACCGGGACATGCCGCAGACGATCGAGGAGTTCTGGCCCTACTACCGCCGCATGCTCGCAGACGAGATCGAGCGGACCGTCGTCGTCGAGGAGCTCGTCGCCCCCGGCACCCCGGTGCCGCCCCCCGACCGGGGCCCTCTGGTCCTCCGGCTGCTGCTGCGACTCCTGTGGCCCGCGCTGCTCCCGCCGCTGGCCCGGTTCCGCCGCTTCCTCACCATCGGGCTCATGCCGCCGGACGCGCGCGAGGCGATCGGCCTGGAGTGGACCGATGCCCAGGAGCGCAGGCTCCGGCGGTTCTGTGCCGTGGTGCGGGTGGTGGTGCCGGTGCTGCCGGAAAGGCTGCGTTATCTGCCGCGCGCGCGGCGGGCGCGGGCGGCCCACCGGGCGGCGCGGCGGCGCGGCGCGCGCTGACCGCCCCCACCGGGCGCCGGACGGCCGGGGTCACGCCGAGGCGCGGCGGACCAGTTCCGTCGGCGTGATCACCGAATCGGCTGCGGCGGTCCCGTCGTTGAGCCTGGCCATCAGCAGCCGGACCATCAACCGCCCCATCTCCACCACGTCCTGACGAACCGTCGTCAGGGGAGGGTCGGTGGCCTCGGCGACCGACTCCATGTCGTCGAACCCGACGAGCGCCACGTCCTGCGGCACCCTGCGGCCGTGCTCCCGCAGCACCCGCAGCGCCCCCGACGCCATCAGGTCGTTGGCGGCGAAGACGGCGTCCAGGTCCGGACGCCGCTCCAGCAGCCGGGCCATCGCCCGGGCGCCGCCCTCGGGGGTGAAGTCACCGTCGGCGACCAGGGCGGGATCGCCGTCCGGCAGCACGTCGGCATAGCCGTCGATCCGGTCGAGCGCCGACGTCTGGTCGCGCGGCCCCGCGATGTGCGCGATGGTCCGGCGCCCGAGCGAGACCAGGTGGCGCACGGCCTCGCGGGCACCCCCTCGGTTGTCGCAGTCCACATAGGGGACGGCGGGCCCACCGGCCGCACCCGGCCGTCCCGGCCGGCCGCCGTAGACCGTGGGAACCCGGAACCGGCGGATGACCGACGGCAGTTCGTCGTCGGTGTGCAACGAGAACGCGAGCACCCCGTCGACATGGCCGCCGGCCAGATAGCGGGTGACCCGTTCGAAGTCCCCGCTGCCCTCCACCAGGAGCAGGACCAACTGGGCGTCGTGCGCGCTCAGTTCCCGGCTGATGCCGCGGATGTGCTGAGCGAAGAAAGGATCGGAGAAGATCCGCGCCTCGGGTTCGTCGATGATCACGGCGACCGCACCGCTGCGCCGGGTCACCAGGGTCCGGGCCGCCCGGTTCGGAATGTATCCGAGCTCATCGACCGCTTTGCGGACCTGCTCCACGAGCGGCCGGCGCACCCCCGCACCGCCGTTCACCACCCGGGAGGCGGTCGCCCGGGAGACACCGGCGCGGGCCGCCACCGCCTCCAGCGTGGGGCGCGCGTCGGGAGAGGCGTCGGGGGTCGGACCGGGCAAGAGACGCTCCTGGGAGGCGCGGAAGGAGGCAGGGACCGGCCGGGGCCGGCCGGTCCGTGCGAATCTCATCAGCCTAGTACCCCTCCCGACAGGCTGCCGGGCATGCTCGCGGACCGGTGGACGCCGACGGGCTGCCGGGCACCGCGAGCCCGCCCGGCACCCGGTCCCGGTCGGGTCTGTCGCTCGGGAGCCGTACGGGGTACCTTCCGCCCATGCCGATACGTGCGCGGGGTGCCCGCCGGACGAACGGAATGTCTCCGGCCCCGCCCGCGGACGAACAAAACGCCTCCGGCCCCGCACCCGGGCCGACCGAGCGGCGCGGCGGACAGCGGCCGGTGACGCCCCGTCCGGCGAACGGACGGGGAGGTGGCCGCCCAGCTCCGGCGAGCGGCCGCCGCCGATGACCGGCCCCGAGCCGGGCGGTCTGTCCGGGCGCTCGGGCCGTGGGCCGCGCTCCAGCCGCCACCCCGTCCGTAACCTCGCCCTGACGGCGGCCGCCGTCGCCCTTGCCGTGCCCCTCGTCACCGTGCCGTCCGAGGCGGCGCGCACCCCGCCCCGGACGGGCTTCGAAGCCTCCGACGGGGCGCGGTGGACCGGCGCGGACGAGGAACGGTCGCTGCTCGCGGCTGTCGTCCACCACGGCGCCGGGACCAGGGTGGAACGGATCGGCACCACGCGACAAGGGCGCCCCCTGCGCCTCGTGAGGATCGGCAGCGGCCGTCCGGCCGCGCTCACCGTGCTGCTGGTCTGCGGCCAGCACGGCGACGAACCCGCGGGACGCGAGGCGTGTCTGACGACGATCCGCGACCTCGCCTACGCCACGGACCCGGCGACACGCGCCTTCCTCTCCCGCACCCGGGTCCTCGTCCTGCCCACCGCCAACCCCGACGGCATGGCCGCCGGCACCCGCGGCAACGCCGACGGTCTGGACGTCAACCGCGACCACATCGCCCTGCGCACCGCCGAGGCCCGCGCCCTCGCCGCGGTCATCAGGGACCGCACCCCCGATGTGATCGAGGACCTCCACGAGTACGGTGCGACCCCGCCCTACTACGACAAGGACCTCTACGCCCTCTGGCCCCGCACCCTCAACGCCGACGACCAGGTGCACGACGCGTCCGAGCGCCTCGTCGAACGCCACGTGCGCCCGGCCGCGCTGGACGCGGGGTTCAGCAGCGGCCGGTACGGAGTCTGGACCGACCCGGTGACGGGTGATCCGGTCAAGCAGTCCGCGGGCGACGGACAGGAACGCGTGCTGCGCAACATGGCCGCCGTCAAACACGCGCTCGGCCTGCTCGTCGAATCCCGTGCGGACGCGCTCTCCGAGGCCGAGCGGAACGACCCCGCCCTGGCGCGGCGCCGCCGCGTGCGGTCCCAACGCGTCGCGCTCGAAGCGCTCTTCGCCTCCACCGACGAGGAGCGCGCCCCCATCCGCGCCGCCACCGCCCGGTCGCGCGCCGCAGGCTTCGCCGACCGGGGGCCGGTCTACCTCGGGGGAGCGGACAACGAGGCGGCGGAGCCCGGCGAGATCCTCGCCGACCCGCCCTGCGGCTACCGGCTCACGGCGGAACGCTACGCCGGCGCCCGGGACGAACTGGCCCTGCACGGTGTCACGTCCCGGCCCGACGGTGACGGTGTGTACGTACCTCTGCGGCAGTCCGCCCGGAGACTGATCCCGCTCCTCCTGGACCGGCGGGCGGCCTCCCGCCTCACAGACGGGCAACCCGATACGGCTTGTTGATCCCGGGAGATGCACACGCTGTGTGGTACTGCCTACGGAGAGCGAATTTCCAGCTTCCGTGAAAGGTGCCATTCGTGTCGCAGGACGATCAGAGAACGGGCGGCAAGGGGGATCGGTCGGTGACGGCGGATCTGCCCGGCGATCCGACCCAGGGCCGGCACCCCAGGACCGACCGGGTGGTGTTCGGCGTCACCGCGGTCCTCACCCTCGCCTTCGTGGTCTGGGGCGCCACCGCGACCGACTCGCTGGAGGACGTCTCCAGCACCCTGCTCAACGGCCTGATGCACAACGGTGGTTGGGCCTTCATGCTGGCCGCCTCCGGATTCGTGGTCTTCGCCCTCTGGCTCGCCATCAGCCGGTACGGGAAGATCGCCCTCGGCCAGGAGGGCGAGGAGCCGGAATTCAGGACGGTGTCCTGGGTCGCGATGATGTTCAGCGCCGGCATGGGCATCGGCCTGATGTTCTACGGAGTCAGCGAGCCCCTGGCGCACTTCATCCACCCGCCGCCCGGCACCCATCCCGCCGACGCGGCCGAGGCGATGCAGACCGCCATGGCCACCACCCTCTTCCACTGGACGCTCCACCCCTGGGCGATCTACGCGGTGGTCGGTCTCGCCATCGCGTACAGCACCTACCGGCGCCGCAGGCGGCAGACCATCAGTGCGGTCTTCGAGCCGCTCATCGGCCCCCGCCACGCCCACGGCGGGGTCGGCCGGCTGATCGACATCCTCGCCATCTTCGCCACGCTCTTCGGCTCGGCCGCCTCGCTGGGCCTGGGGGCCCTCCAGATCGGCAGCGGGTTCCACGAACTGAACTGGAAGGAGAAGACGGGCACCGGGCTGCTCGTCCTGATCATCGCGGTACTGACCGTGGCCTTCGTCGCCTCGGCGATCTCCGGCGTGGAGAAGGGCATCCAGTGGCTGTCCAACATCAACATGGTGCTCGCCCTGATCCTCGCCGTCTTCGTGTTCATCGCGGGACCCACCATCATCGTGCTCGACCTGCTGCCCACCTCGATCGCCGCCTACATCGGTGATCTGGCCCAGCTCGCCGGCCGCACCGAGGCGACCGGCAAGGGCGAGGTCGCGGACTGGCTCAGCAGCTGGACCGTCTTCTACTGGGCCTGGTGGATCTCCTGGACGCCCTTCGTGGGCATGTTCATCGCCCGGATCAGCCGGGGCCGGACGATCCGCCAGTTCATCGGCGGAGTCATCCTGGTGCCCAGCACCGTCAGCCTGGTCTGGTTCGCGATCTTCGGCGGTACCGCGATCAAGCTCCAGGAGGCAGGGAAGCTGAGCGGGGCCGACACCCAGGAGGCCCAGCTCTTCGGCGTACTGCAGCAGTTCCCCATCCCCACCGTGATGAGCCTGGTGGTGATGATCCTGGTCGGCATCTTCTTCGTCTCGGGCGCGGACGCCGCCTCCATCGTGATGGGCACCCTCTCCCAGAAGGGCATCCTCGAACCGGCCAAGTGGGTCGTCATCTTCTGGGGCGTGGTCACCGGCGCGGTGGCCGCCGTCATGCTGCTCATCGGGAACGGCAAGGGCGATGCGCTGGCCGGCCTGCAAAACCTCACCATTCTGGTGGCCGCGCCCTTCACCATCGTGATGATCGGCATGTGTGTGGCCCTGATGAGGGACCTGCGCGAGGACCCGCTGATCGTGCGCCGCGAGTTCGGCGTGGAAGCCGTCGAGTCCGCGGTCATCGAGGGGCACGCGAAGTACGACGGCGACTTCGAGATCAGGATCGGGCCCGGCGGCAGCCAGATCACGACCGAGCACCACGACAAGCCCGGCGGCTCGACACCCACGGACGGCTGATCCGTCTCATGCCCGGCGACGGCGGCTCAGCCCACCCACCGGGCCGCCTCCTCGGCGCACCCCAGGGCCACCGTCACGCCGGCGCCCCCGTGCCCGTAGTTGTGCACCAGTCGCCCGCCGCCGGGCAGCGGTTCGGCCTCGATCCGCACCCCGGCGTCCCGGGCCGGCCGCAGCCCCACCCGGTGCCCGATCACCCGCGCCCCGGCTATCTCCGGCCGGACCCGGGCGCACCGGGCCACGATCTCCCGCGCCGTCCGGGGATCGGGCACCGTGCTCCAGTCGTCGGCCCCCGCCGTGCCGCCGAGCACCAGCCGGCCCGGCTGCGGGAAGAAGTACGTCGTCTCGCTCGACGCCGGGTCCGCCTCGGTGAACCACTCCTCGACCCCCGGGTTCTCCACCAGCACCAACTGGCCGCGCACCGGACGCACCCCGGCGTCCGGGACCAGCTCCCGGGCGCCCAGTCCCGTGCAGTTGACCACCGTCGCCGCTTCCGCCGCCGCCTCGCCGAACGAGGTGACGGTCCGGCGCTCCACCGAGCCCCCGGCCTCCCTGACCCGCTCCTCCAGCCACTCCAGGTGGACGGGCATGTCGATCAGCGGCAGCCGGCACCGCAGCCCCTCGGCGGTCTCCACCACCCCGGTCAGCTGCCCCGCCCACGGCCCGAGCGCGTCGAGCCGCTCACCCCGGTGCACCCCGTCCACCAGCCGCACCCCGGTCTCCCACGGCCGGGCGGCCAGCTCCTCGTACCACCGCAGCGACGCCAGCGACCAGTCGCCCACCCGGTCCCGGGGCTCGATCCTGTACGGCCACCACAGGGCGCCAGCCACCGCGGACGTCGTGGCCGCGGCCGGCGCCCCGGACCAGACCCGCACCCGGTGACCGCGCCCCGCCAGCACCACCGCCGTGGTGAGGCCGATGACCCCGCCCCCCACCACGATCACGTCCGGCACTGCCGCGCCGCCGCCCCTGCCCGTCCTGTCTCCGCTCATGGCCGGACGCTAACGGAGACACGTGAAAACGTGCTCACAGGGGCCCGGGAACGGGAGGACGCGGGTGATGCCCGCCGCGTACGCGCCCCCGGTCCGGCACCCCGCCCCGTGGAGGGATTCCGGCCCACGGCGACCACCAGGCGCGCGGGGACGTCACGGTCCTCCTTCGTGGACGGCCGCCTCAGCTGTTCCGCGGCCGCGGCCGCGTGCGACGGGAAGCGGGCCGGCCGTGCCCGTCGTGCACCGCTGACCGCCCAGGGCAGACGCTCCCGCGTGGTCCCGAGCCGCCCTGACGGCCGGGTGGGGCCCGGCGGCCGATTAGGATCGGCACCCTGATGACTGCCACTCTCGTCGCCAAGGACCTCGCCGCCGGACACGGCGACCGCACTCTCTTCGCCGAGCTCGACCTCGTGGTCGCGCCCGGTGACGTGATCGGTCTCGTCGGAGTCAACGGAGCCGGAAAATCGTCGCTGCTCCGGCTGCTGGCCGGGCTCGACCAGCCGGAGGAGGGCGAGCTGCGGCTCTCCCCGCCCACCGCCACGGTCGGCCACCTGCCGCAGGAGCCGGAGCGCCGCCCCGGCGAGACCGTGCGCGCCTTCCTGGCCCGCCGCACGGGCGTCGCCGACGCCCAGGCCACGATGGACACCGCCACGCAGGCCCTCGTGGACGGGGCGCCCGGCGCGGACGACGCGTACTCCGAGTCGCTGGAGCGCTGGCTCGCCCTCGGCGGAGCCGACCTGGACGAGCGGGCCGAGGAGGTCGCGGCCGACCTCGGCCTCACCGTCGGACTCGACCTGCCGATGACCGCGCTCTCCGGCGGCCAGGCAGCCCGCGCGGGGCTCGCCTCGCTGCTGCTGTCGCGCTACGACGTCTTCCTGCTGGACGAGCCCACCAACGACCTCGATCTGGACGGTCTGGAACGGCTGGAGCGGTACGTCTCCGGACTGCGCGCCGGCACGGTCGTCATCAGCCACGACCGCGAGTTCCTGATGCGCACGGTCACCAAGGTCCTCGAACTCGACCTCGCGCAGCAGCAGATCAACCTGTACGGCGGCGGCTACGCGGCCTACCTGGAGGAGCGCGACCGGGCCCGCAGGCACGCGCGCGAGGAGTTCGAGGAGTACGCGGACAAGCGCTCGGCCCTCGAAGGCCGGGCCCTGATGCAGCGTTCCTGGATGGACAAGGGCGTCAGAAACGCCCGTCGCAAGGCCTCGGACTCGGACAAGATGGCCCGCAAGTTCCGCAGCGAGTCGAGCGAGAAGCAGGCCGCGAAGGCCCGGCAGACACAGCGCATGATCGAGCGCCTCGATGTCGTGGACGAGCCGCGCAAGGAGTGGGAGCTGCGGATGGAGATCGCCTCCGCGCCGCGATCGGGCTCCGTCGTGGCCACGCTCCGCGAGGCCCGGGCCGTCCTCGGCGACTTCGCGTTCGGGCCGGCCTCGCTCCAGATCGACTGGGCGGACCGGGTCGCCATCACCGGCGCCAACGGAGCAGGCAAGTCCACGCTGCTCGCGGCCCTGCTCGGCCGTCTGCCGCTCGACTCGGGGCACGCGAGCCTGGGCTCGGGCGTGGTCGTGGGTGAGGTCGACCAGGCGCGGAAGCTGTTCCACGGCTCGGAGTCCCTTTTGGAGGCGTTCTGCGCGGCCGTGCCCGAAACGGAACCCGCCGAGGTCCGTACGCTGCTGGCCAAGTTCGGCCTGCGCGCCGACCATGTGATGCGCCCGGCGACCACGCTCTCCCCGGGTGAACGCACCCGGGCCGCGCTCGCCCTCCTCCAGGGCCGCGGCGTCAACCTCCTCGTGCTGGACGAACCCACGAACCACCTGGACCTGCCCGCGATCGAGCAGCTGGAGTCGGCGCTCGACTCCTACACGGGAACGCTGCTGCTGGTCACGCACGACCGCCGGATGCTGGAGGCGGTGCGCACCACGCGCCGCGTCGAGGTGGTGGCGGGCCGGCTGACGGAGCTCTGACGGTTCCGTCGAAGCCCCCCGCGCTCCTGCCGCTCCTCCGTGTGGCGCGGAGCGGGGTCCGGGGCGCGGCCCCGGTTACGGGAAGGGGCGGGGAGGGTTGCCGCAAGCCCGGCCCCGCCCCGCCCGCCGGTGCTAGCGCTTCTTGCCGCCCTGCTTCGGTTCCAGCAGTCCCGCCCGCCGCAGCGCGTCGGCCATCGCCCCGTTCGCCGGCGCCGCGGCCGGAGCCGGACGAGCGCCCGCGCCGCCGTTGCCGCCTGCGCCACCGCGCCGGTCACGCTGGCCGCCGCCCTGGCCGCCCCGCGCGCCCTGCCCGCCCTGGCCCTGCCGCTGGCGCGGCGGACGCCCGCCCCGTTCACCGGCCGGCGCACCGGAGCCGGCCCCCGCACCCGCCTCGTCGTCCAGCCGCAGCGTCAACGAGATCCGCTTGCGCGGAATGTCGACCTCCATCACCTTGACCCTGACGACGTCACCGGGCTTCACGACATCGCGTGGGTCCTTGACGAAGGTCCTGGACATCGCCGACACGTGCACCAGGCCGTCCTGGTGCACACCGACGTCCACGAACGCGCCGAACGCGGCGACGTTCGTCACCACACCCTCCAGCACCATCCCGCTCTCCAGGTCGCCGATCTTCTCGACGCCCTCCTTGAACGTGGCCGTCTTGAAGGCCGGACGCGGGTCGCGCCCCGGCTTCTCCAGCTCCTTGATGATGTCGGTGACGGTCGGCAGCCCGAACTTCTCGTCCACGAAGTCGTCGGCCCGCAGTGAACGCAGCACGCTCGTGTTGCCGATCAGTGAGGCGACATCGCCGCCCGTCCGCTTCACCATCGCGCGGACCACCGGGTACGCCTCCGGGTGCACGCTGGACGCGTCCAGCGGGTCGTCACCGCGGATCCGCAGGAAGCCCGCGCACTGCTCGTACGCCTTCGGGCCCAGCCGGGCCACGTCCTTGAGGCCCTTGCGGGACCGGAACGGGCCGTTGGCGTCGCGGTGCGCCACGATGTTCTCCGCGAGCCCCGAACCGATGCCGGAGACCCGCGAGAGCAGCGGCGCCGACGCGGTGTTGACGTCGACCCCGACCCCGTTCACACAGTCCTCGACGACCGCGTCCAGCGACCGCGACAGCTTCACCTCGGACAGGTCGTGCTGGTACTGCCCGACCCCGATGGACTTCGGGTCGATCTTCACCAGCTCCGCCAGGGGATCCTGCAGGCGGCGCGCGATCGAGACGGCGCCGCGCAGCGACACGTCCATGTCCGGGAGTTCCTGCGAGGCGAACGCCGAGGCCGAGTACACGGAGGCGCCCGCCTCCGACACCATCACCTTGGTGAGCTTCAGCTCCGGGTGCTTGTCGCACAGCTCACCGGCGAGCTTGTCCGTCTCGCGGGACGCGGTGCCGTTGCCGATCGCGATCAGATCGACGTCGTGCGCCTTCGCCAGCTGCTCCAGCTTGGCGAGCGACTGGTCCCACTTGTTCGCCGGGACGTGCGGGTAGATGACGTCGGTCGCGACGACCTTGCCGGTCGCGTCGACGACGGCGACCTTCACCCCGGTACGGAAGCCGGGGTCGAGCCCCAGCGTGGCCCGTGTCCCGGCCGGTGCGGCGAGCAGCAGATCGCGCAGGTTGGACGCGAAGACGCGCACCGCCTCGTCCTCCGCCGCGGTGCGCAGCCGCAGCCGCAGATCGATGCCGAGGTGGACGAGGATCCGGGTCCGCCACGCCCAGCGCACCGTGTCGCCCAGCCACTTGTCGCCGGGACGCCCGCGGTCGCTCACCCCGAAGCGGCGGGCCACCATGTTCTCGTACGACGACGGACCAGGCGTTTCGGACGGTTCCTCCGGCTCCAGGACCAGGTCGAGGACGTCCTCCTTCTCGCCGCGGAGCATCGCCAGCACCCGGTGCGAGGGCAGCGCGGTGAACGGCTCGGTGAAGTCGAAGTAGTCCGCGAACTTGGCGCCCGCCTCCTCCTTGCCGTCCCGCACCCGGGCCACCAGCCGCCCCCGCGACCACATGCGCTCACGCAGCTCACCGATCAGGTCGGCGTCCTCCGAGAAGCGCTCGGTCAGGATGGCGCGGGCCCCCTCCAGGGCCGCCGCGGCGTCCGCGACCCCCTTGCCGGCGTCGACGAAGGCCGCGGCCGCGGTGAGCGGGTCCGTCGACGGGTCGTCGAGCAGTCCCGAGGCGAGCGGTTCGAGACCGGCCTCCCGGGCGATCTGGGCCTTGGTCCGCCGCTTCGGCTTGAACGGCAGGTAGATGTCCTCTAGGCGCGCCTTCGTGTCGGCGGCCCGGATCCGCGCCTCCAGCGCCTCGTCGAGCTTGCCCTGCTCCCGTACGGATTCGAGGATCGCAGCACGGCGCTCCTCCAGCTCGCGCAGATACCGCAGCCGCTCCTCGAGCGTGCGCAGTTGCGCGTCGTCGAGCATCTCGGTCGCTTCCTTGCGGTAGCGCGCGATGAACGGCACGGTCGATCCGCCGTCGAGCAGCTCGACGGCCGCCTTCACCTGTCGCTCGCGTACGCCGAGCTCCTCGGCGATCCTGCCTTCGATGGACGTCGTCACGGTTCTACCGACTCGCCTTCTCCTGCTGGCTGTGCTGGTCGGGCCCAGGGGCCGGCCGTTCGGACCGGCAGCGGAGCCACTCGCCTGCATTGTGCCGGGTGGCCGGGCGCCGTGTCGCCCGACCACCCGGGTTATCGGCCGCGGGTTTCGGGCAGGTCAGCCGGTCGCGGACGCCGGGAACGCGCCGGCCGCCAGTGCGGTGCCGAGAAAACCGCGCCCCAGCTCCGTCAGCCGGGCCACGCCCGCGCCGCCGAGGTGTTCGTACGGTGCCAGGTCCATCCGGTCCGTGGCCTCCTCCAGGCCGGCCCGCAGCGCGGTGCCCTCTTCCGTCAACCCGCCCTCCGCCGTGAGCAGTCCACGCTCGCGCAGCCGCGCGGAGGCGTCCTCCCAGTCGGTGCGCCGCCAGCCACGGCTGGCCAGGATCCAGCGCGGTGCCATGCCCTTGCCGGTGGCGGTGTGGCTGACCAGGGCCTCCAGCGGGTCGAGCGAGGCCGCGAGAAGAGCGGCGAGATGGGCGTCGCCGCGGTGCTCACGCAGCAGCGTCGCGGCGTGCCAGTACGCCAGGTGCGGCTGTTCCGGCACCGGGAGACCGGCGTGCGCCGCGAAGAGCGGCCGGGCGTGCGGCGTGCAGCCCTCGGTGGCGCGCAGCGCCAGATGCGCGGCCTCGGCCATCTCGGGGGAGGCGATGATCTCCTCGCCGAGCAGCCGGCGCAGCGTCGAGTCGACGGCACGCAGCCGCGCCGCCAGGACCGCCTCGGGCGGGGCGATGCCCCAGACGGCGGGCACGTGCCTGGCCACCAGTTCGTGGTTGAAGTTGTAGAAGGTGGCGGTGACCGTGCCCGGGCCGACCGCGCCCAGCGCGGCCGCACGCACGGCGAAGTAGGCGGCGGAGGGATCGTCGATGCCGATCCCGCCGAGCTCCTTGCCCAGGTCAGGGGAGAAGTAGTGGGCGGAGTGCAGCGGGTTGAGGGCGTTGTGACAACGACGTCCGGCGCGCGGCGGGAGAGTACTCATGCCCGCACGTTACCGACTGGTCGGTACGTGCCGGAACCCCGGGACGGGCGTGAAGTGCGCCGCAGAGGGGGGGTGGCAGGAAAGGTGGGAAGCTCGTCATTGCGGCCATGCGGCGGGGCCGCACACGATGAAGACATGCAGCAGCGATCCGTACTCGTCGTCCTCTTCGACGGCGTCCAGAGCCTCGATGTGACCGGGCCCATGGAGGTCTTCGCCGGCGCCTCCCGGTTCCCGGAGGCCTCGTACGGCCTGCGCACCGCCTCGCTGGACGGCGCGCCGGTGCGCTCGTCGTGCGGTCTCACCCTGATCCCCGACGGCAGCCTCGCCGACGCGGCGACCCCCCACACCCTCCTCGTCCCGGGCGGCCAGGGCACCCGGGCCCCCGCCCCCGCCCTGATCGACTGGCTGCGTGCGAACGGCCCGCGCCCCGACCGGCTCGTCTCCGTCTGCAGCGGCGCGCTGCTCCTCGCCGCGGCCGGACAACTGGACGGGCACCGGGTGACCACCCACTGGAACGTCTGCGACCACCTCGCCCGTACCTACCCCGCCGTCGAGGTCGACCCCGAGCCGATCTTCGTCCGCGACGGCCGCCTCGCCACGTCCGCCGGGGTCACCGCGGGCATCGACCTCGCGCTCGCACTCGTGGAGGAGGACCACGGCCGGGACATGGCGCTCACGGTGGCCCGGCACCTGGTGGTCTTCCTCCGCCGGCCGGGGAACCAGTCCCAGTTCAGCGCCCAGCTCACCGCCCAGACGGCCCGCCGCGAACCGCTGCGCGAGGTACAGCACTGGATCACCGAACACCCCGGCGCGGACCTCACCGTCGAATCCCTCGCCGCCCGCGCCCGGCTCTCGCCGCGCCACTTCGCCCGCGCCTTCCAGGCGGAGACCGGCATGACGCCCGGGCGGTACGTCGACCGCGTCCGCCTCGAACAGGCCCGCCGCCTCCTGGAGGACACCACCGACGGAGTCGCCCAGATCGCGCGCGCCTGCGGCTACGGAACCCCGGAGGCGATGCGCAGGGCCTTCGTCAAGGCTCTGGGCACAGCCCCCGCCGAATACCGGCGGCGCTTCAGCCCCCGTCCGGCGGCGGCGTCACCCGGCCGCCCCGGCACCACCGGGTACCTCACTCACTGACCGAAAGGCAGCCATCCATGCAGATCGCCCTTGTCCTCTTCGACCGGTTCACGGCGCTGGACGCCGTGGGCCCCTACGAGATCCTGAGCCGGGCGCCCGGTGCCGAGACCGTGTTCGTCGCCGAGTCGGCGGGGGAGGTGCGCAACGACAGCGGCAGCCTGGCGCTGGTCGCGAACCGGACGCTGGACGAGGTCCCCGCCCCCGACCTGGTGATCGTCCCCGGCGGCCCCGGGCAGAGCGCCCAGATGGACAACGGGGAACTCCTCGCCTGGCTGCGGCGCGCGGACGCCACCAGCACCTGGACGACGTCCGTCTGCACCGGATCGCTGCTGCTCGCCGCCGCCGGACTCCTGGAGGGCCGGCGTGCCACCTCGCACTGGCTCGCGCTGGAGGCGCTCAAGGCGTACGGCGCCGAGCCGACCGGCGAACGCGTGGTCACCGACGGCAAGTACGTGACCGCCGCGGGGGTTTCGTCGGGCATCGACATGGGCCTCACCCTGCTCGGCCGGATCGCCGGGGACGAGCACGCCCAGGCCGTGCAGCTCCTCACGGAGTACGACCCGCAGCCGCCGTACGACGCGGGATCCCCGGACAAGGCCCCGGCCGCGATCGTCGAGGACTGGCGGGCCAAGAGCCGCTTCGTCCTCCGGTAGGAGGCCCTACGCCCCGGCCGGCCAGGTGAAGCGCGGGGCGCGGCGCGCCAGGAAGGCGGCGACACCCTCCGCGGTGTCGCCGCTGCGGCGTGCCTGTTCCGCCCAGTGCGCGTCCCGGTCCTCGCGCCCCGCGGCGAACTCCTTGGCCGCCGCCTGGGTCAGCCGGGAACGGGACACCAGGGTGCGTACGTACGCCTCGACCCGTTTGTCCAGCTCGCCCGCGGGCAGCACCTCGTCCACCAGGCCCGTCCGCAGCGCCCGGTCCGTGCCGATCAGCTCGCCGGAGAACAGCAGGTGCTTGGCCGTCGCCGGGCCGGTCAGCGCCACCAGGCGGCGGGTCGATGACGAGGGATAGACGATCCCGAGCTTGGCCGGGGTGACGCCGAACGACGCCCCCTCCTCCGCGAACCGCAGGTCACAGGCGGCCGCCAGCTGGCTTCCCCCGCCCACGCAGTAGCCGCGCACCGCGGCGAGCGTCGGCAGGGGGAAGGCGGCGAGCGCCTCCTCGGCCGCCACGGCGAGCCCCTGCGGGGCGCCCGAGGGGTCGCGCAGCGACGAGATGTCCGCACCCGCGCAGAAGGTGTCCCCGGCGCCGGTGAGCACCAGGGCGCGCACCGACGGGTCGGCGGCCAGCCCTTCGAGCAGCACGGGCAGCGTCTGCCACATGGCCGCCGTCATCGCGTTGCGCTTGGCGGGGTTGCTGATGACGACGGTGGCGACGCCGTCCGTGACGCCGTGCTCCAGCCGGGGTTCCGTACGCTCCATACGCCGGATGCTATCCATGCCGTTCGAACCCATGATCAAGAAGGGCGCCTCGATGTGACCGAGGAGGCGCGCACGGCCCGATCGGAAGCGGTCCTCAAGCTGAAGCAACCAGACCGATTCGGGCAAGTTCCGTCGATTGGGGTCCACTTCTGTGCAGTGGCACGGACCGAACCGACTACGCCCCGCACCCTGTACTCGACGTGCAGTCACCACCGAGTGGAGAGCGGGTACCGGACAATGGAGAGCCGCGGGAGTGTCCCCGCCCGGCCCGTGTCGTACGAAGGGGTCTGGCGGTTCACCGCCCCGGCCACGGACGTCTCCGTACCCCAGGCCCGGCACGCCGTACGCGATCTGCTGGAGCGCCAGGGCGTCCCCCTGGACGACGACATCGCCCAGGGTCTGCTGCTCATCGTCTCCGAACTGGCGACCAACGCCGTGAAGCATGCCGCGCTGCTCTCACCGGAGCTCGCGGTCGAGGTCGCCGTGGGCGCCGGGTGGATCAGGGTGTCCGTCGAGGACAACCACCCCTACCGGCCGACGGCGCTGGAGACGGACTACGCGCAGACCGGCGGGCGCGGGCTGCTGCTGGTCCGTGAGATCACCCGGGAAGCGGGCGGGAGTTGCGATGTGGAGCACACCGCGGGCGGCGGAAAGGTCATCTGGGCGGCGCTGCCGCTGAGCAACCGCCTGTGACCTTCCCGCGCCGGCGGCCCGCGCCTACCAGCCGGCGGCCGGTCCGGTCAGCTCCCGGATCGCGGGCCGTGCCGCGTCCAGCACGGTCATGAACCAGGCGGAGAACGGGGCCTCGGCATGCTGCTCGGCCAGCTCCGCGGCCGTCACGAAAGCCGTTTCGCCCACCTCCTCCGGATCCGGCCGCAGCCGCTCCTGGGCCATGCCCACGAAGAGGTGGTTGAACTCCTGCTCGACCAGGCCCGAAGCGGGATCCGGGTGGTTGTAGCGCACCGTGCCCGCCTCGGCCAGCAGCGAGGGCGAAAGGCCCAGTTCCTCGTACGTCCGCCGGGCGGCGGCGGCGAAGGGCGCCTCGCCCGGGTACGGGTGGCCGCAGCAGGTGTTGGACCAGACACCGGGGGAGTGGTACTTGCCCAGCGCGCGGCGCTGGAGCAGCAGCCGCCCCTGCTCGTCGAAGAGGAACACGGAGAAGGCCCGGTGCAGTTGGCCAGGCGCCTGGTGGGCGGCGAGCTTCTCCGCCGTGCCGATGGTGGTGCCGTTCTCGTCGACCAGTTCGAGCATGATCGCTTCTGCTGCGCCGTTCGAACTGTTCGCCGCGGTGGCTGGTGTGGTCGGCATACCCATCCTTCGCTAGGGGGTGTCTGGCAACGAGAGCGGGAGAAGGAGCGTGCGTGCCAGACGCCGCGACGCCGCAGGCATGTGTCAGACACCCCCTAAGGCCCGGCCCCGTGCGCCGGTCCCGTCGAGTCCGCTCAAGTCTGCCGTACAAAAGCGGCTTGTCCGCACTTCGGGTCCTGGCATGTCCGGCGCCGTCCGCACCATCCCGGGGCCACGGGCCGGACGGCGCGTCAGACGCCGAAAGCCGCCGGATACTCGATCGTGCCGTGCGCAACGGGCGCGGAGTCGTCGAGGACCAGGGCCATCATCGCCTCGTCCGGCACCTCGAAGCCCGGCCGGATCCCGTACCGCGACGCGGGCACGAAGCCGAATCTCGGGTAGTACTCGGGATGACCGAGCACCAGGACCAGCGGCTCCCCGCGCCGCCGTGCGGCATCGAGCACAGCCCGTACCACGGCCTGCCCCGCGCCCCGGCGCTGATGCCGCGGAGCGGTGGCCACCGGCGCCAGCGCCAGTGCCGGTACGCCGCTGACCCGGCAGCGGGTCAGCAGGGCGAAGGCGGCGAGCGAGCGGTCGGGGGCCTCGGCGACGTACGAGAGACCGGGAAGCCAGGCCGAGGGGTCCGCGCGCAGGGCGTCGACCAGGTCCGCCTCCGCCTCCGTCGGGAACGCGGCCGCGTTGACCGCGTGCACGGCGGCGGTGTCGGCCGCCGTCTCGGGACGGGCCGTCCAGCGGGCGGCGGAGTAGGGACGCTCCGGGGCGCCGGCGTGCGGGGAAGAGGGGGGCGAGTCGTTCAGGGAGTGATCGTCTTCGGTCAACGTGGGCAACCCTTGAGTGTTTCGTACACCGCTCCGAAAACCCTACACCTCGGGTTTCGACGACCTCGTCCGTGGCAGAGCTTGGTCAGTGGCAGAGCTTCGCCTCGTGCTCGGCGTGGCCGCTCGGCTCGAGCTGGAAGGTGCAGTGCTCGACGTCGAAGTGGTCGCCGAGGCAGCCCTGCAGTTCGTGGAGGAGTTTCTCGTGCCCGATCGAGTCGAGGAACTCCTGATGCACCACCACGTGGGCGGAGAGCACCGGCATCCCCGAGGTGATCGTCCAGGCGTGCAGGTCATGGACGTCCAGCACCCCGGGCAGGGCCGTGATGTGGTCGCGCACCTCGCCCATGTCGACCCCCGGCGGCGCCGACTCCAGCAGCACGTTCAACGTCTCGCGGAGCAGCTTCACCGTGCGCGGGACGATCATGAGCCCGATGACCAGCGAGGCGACCGGGTCCGCGGCCTGCCAGCCGGTCGCCAGGACGACGGCCGCCGAGATGAGCACGGTGACCGACCCCAAGGCGTCCGCGAGGACCTCCAGATAGGCGCCGCGCACGTTGAGGCTGTCCTTCTGCCCGCGCGTCAGCAGCGACAGCGAGACCATGTTCGCGACCAGGCCGACCAGGGCGAAGGCGATCGTCAGCCCGCCCCGGGTGTCGGCCGGCGTGATGAAGCGCTGCACCGCCTCGAAGAGCAGATAGCCGCCCACCCCCAGCAGCAGGACACAGTTGGCCAGTGCCGCGAGGATCTCGGCACGGGCGTAGCCGAAGGTCCGGTTCGGGCCGGCCGGCTTGTTGGCGAAGTGGATCGCCAGCAGCGCCATGCCGAGCCCCAGGGCGTCCGTCGCCATGTGGGCCGCGTCGGCGATCAGGGCCAGGGACCCCGACAGCACACCTCCCACGACCTCCATGACCGCCACGGCGAGCGTGATGCCCAGCGCGATCCTCAGCCGCCCCCTGTACGCGGCGGCCGCCGTCCCGGTGGGCGCGGGCCCTCCGTGCGCGTGTCCGTGGTCGTGCCCTGCCCCCATGGGGACGCCTCCCGGTCGTCTGCGGGCCCAGGCGCGAATGGCCCGGGCACTGCCAGTGAACTACGGGTGGGGGGTATCGGGCAACACGGCACTGAACACCGTTGTCAACTGCTCTGACCTGCGGAAACGGGGTGCCGGAAGGGTGCAGGTCAGTGCGGTGGGCCGACCTGTTCGACCGCCTGCGCCGCCGGCGTGCCCGGATGGTGCAGCAGCCAGCCCTGCCACGCCGACCCGACCATCTCCCGTACCCCGCGGCGGGCGGTCCAGCCCAGCTCGCCGGACATCCGGTCGCACGAGGCGACCGCCTTCGCGGCGTCCCCCGCCCGGCGCGGTTCGATCTCCGGCTTCCGCGCGCAGCCGGTGACCTCCGCCACGAGATCGGCGAGCTCGCGCACCGAGACGCCTTCGCCGCGGCCGATGTTCACCGTCAGGTCCCCGGGGCCCTCCTGCGCGGCCAGCTGCCGGGCGACGGCCAGGTGCGCGTCGGCCAGGTCGGCCACGTGGATGTAGTCCCGGACACAGGTTCCGTCGGGTGTGGCGTAGTCGTCCCCGAAGATCCTCGGCGCCTCACCGCGGGTCAGCCGGTCGAAGAACATCGGAATCACGTTGAAGACGCCCGTGTCCGACAGGTGTGGTGCGGCGGCGCCCGCCACGTTGAAGTAGCGCAGACAGCCCGTCGACAGTCCGTGGGCCCGCCCGGCCGCCCGCACCAGCCACTCGCCGGCGAGCTTGGTCTCGCCGTAGGGATTGATCGGGACGCAGGGCGCCTCCTCGGAGATCAGCTCCACGTCCGGTACGCCGTAGACCGCGGCCGACGAGGAGAACAGGAAGCGCCGGACCCCGGCGGCGACCACGGCCTCCAGCAGGACGCTCAGCCCGCCGACGTTCTCCCGGTAGTACATGAGCGGCTTCTCGACGGATTCGCCGACCTGCTTCTTCGCCGCGAGATGCACCACACCGGTCACCCCGTGCCCGGCGAGCACCCGGTCCAGCAGACCCCGGTCGGCGGCCGAGCCCCGGACCAGGGGGACGTCGTCCGGCAGCCGGGCCGGATTACCCGTCGAGAGGTCGTCGATCACGACCACCCGCTCCCCGGCCTCCCTCATCGCCCGCACCACGTGTGCCCCGATATATCCGGCTCCGCCTGTGATCAGCCATGTCATGCGGGCCAGACTAAGGGCTGTCCCGTGATCCCTGGCGGGCGCGCGACGACAGCTACGGCACCTCGCCGCGTTGTCGGAACGCGGCGAATACATCCGGTATGCGGACGCTCCTCCGCCTTGCGATGCACCGCATCCGACGCCGCGCGCTGATCCACCAGGGATTACGGGACAGCCCGTGGACCCGTGTTTTGTCAGGTGAGGCAGCCATCGACGATGATGATCGCGGACGGTACCGCATGCTGCCGGTCCGCCCGGAACGGAGCACAAACGGGCAGTGAACTCCCGCTTCCGTTCATCCGATAGCCTCTGCCGACATGCCGCCGGCCGCATTCACGGCCGCACTGTCGCGCGCCGACCCGTGTCAGCACCAAGGAGTGAGTTCGTCTGTCGACCGCCATTCTCACAGGTGCTCCGGTACCCGGATCGTCACTCCATGACGATCTGCGGTCACTGGGCTTCGACGTACAGACCGCCGCCGACGTCACCGAGGCGGCACGGTTGCTGTCCGCGGTGCCGGCCGAAAGCCGCGTCGCCCTCGTCGACCCCCGTTTCGTCGGTCACGTCCACGCCCTGCGGCTCGGACTGACCGACCCCCGCTACCCCGCCGCCGCCGTGGCCGGAGCGCTCACCGCACAGCCCGAGGCGCGTCCCGCCCTGGTCCGTGCCCTGCGCACGACCACCGAGGCGGACGGCGCAGGAGTCCCCGCCGGCCCGCCCGGCAGCACGGTCGCGGTCACCGACCGCACCGTGCCGGGGCGGCTCGCCGCCGCGATGGAGTCCGAGGGCGCCGCGGTCCAGCGCCCGGAGCTCGGGTCGCTCGTCGCCGCCGTGCCGGCGGACGAGGCCGAACGTGCCGCGGCGCTCGCCGGTGTCGCCGCCGTCGACGACGAGGCGGTCCGGCTGCGCAGCGCCGTGAAGGCGCGCGACGGCTTCTTCACCACCCACTGCATCAGCCCGTACTCGCGCTACATAGCTCGCTGGTGCGCGCGCCGCGGGCTCACCCCGAACCAGGTCACCACCGCGTCCCTGCTGACCGCGCTGGTCGCGGCGGGCTGCGCGGCCACCGGGACCCGCGGCGGATACGTCGCCGCCGGTCTGCTGCTCCTCTTCTCCTTCGTGCTGGACTGCACCGACGGGCAGCTCGCCCGCTATTCGCTGCAGTACTCGACGATGGGCGCCTGGCTGGACGCCACGTTCGACCGGGCCAAGGAGTACGCCTACTACGCGGGCCTCGCCCTCGGCGCCGCCCGGGGCGGCGACGACGTCTGGGCGCTGGCCCTGGGCGCGATGGTGCTGCAGTCCTGCCGCCACGTCATCGACTTCTCGTTCAACGAGGCGAACCACGACGCGGTCGCGAACTCCAGCCCCACGGCCGCGCTCTCCGACAAGCTCGACAGCGTCGGCTGGACGGTCTGGGTGCGCCGCATGATCGTGCTCCCGATCGGTGAGCGCTGGGCCATGATCGCCGTGCTGACCGCGCTGACCACCCCGCGGATCGTCTTCTACGCGCTGCTCGTCGGCTGCGCCTTCGCCGCCTGCTACACCACCGCGGGCCGGCTGCTGCGCTCCCTGACCCGCAAGGCCCGTCGCACCGACCGCGCCGCCCAGGCCCTCGCCGACCTCGCCGACTCCGGCCCGCTCGCCCAGCTCGTGGCCGCCCGGGGCCCCCGGATCCGCGGCGCCTGGAGCGCCCCGGTGGCTGCGGTCGTCGGTACCGGCGCGCTGATCGCCGCGGCTCTGCAGCAGCCCTTCGGCAGCCGGCAGATGATCGCCGCCGCGGTGTTCTACGCGATCTGCTCCGGCGTGGCCGTCGCCCGCCCCCTCAAGGGCGCACTCGACTGGCTCGTCCCGCCCGTCTTCCGGGCGGCGGAGTACTGCACGGTCCTCATCCTGGCCGCACGCAGCGACATCGACGGTGCGCTTCCCGCGGCTTTCGGCCTCGTCTCGGCGGTCGCCTACCATCACTACGACACGGTGTACCGCATCCGAGGCGGCACCGGCGCCCCGCCCCAGTGGCTGGTGCGCACGATCGGCGGGCACGAGGGCCGGACCCTGGTGGTGGCCGTACTCGCCGCCGTACTCACCCACACCTCCGACTTCACGGTGGCCCTCACCGCCCTCGCGGTGGCCGTGGCCCTGGTCGTGCTCGTGGAGTCCATCCGCTTCTGGGTGTCCTCCGGGGCGCCCGCCGTACACGACGAAGGAGAACCCGCATGATCGGCCTCGTACTGGCAGCCGGAGCAGGACGGCGTCTGCGCCCCTACACCGACACGCTCCCCAAGGCCCTCGTGCCGGTGGACGGCGACAGGACGGTCCTCGACCTCACGCTGGCCAACTTCGCCGAGATCGGGCTCACCGAGGTCGCGATCGTCGTCGGCTACCGCAAGGAGGCCGTCTACGACCGCAAGGAGGAGCTGGAGGCGAAGTACGGCCTCACGCTCCACCTGGTCGACAACGACAAGGCCGAGGAGTGGAACAACGCCTACTCCCTGTGGTGCGCCCGCGAGGTCCTCAAGCGCGGTGTCATCCTCGCCAACGGCGACACGGTCCACCCGGTCTCCGTCGAGCGGACCCTGCTGGACGCGCGCGGCAAGGGCCAGAAGATCATCCTCGCCCTCGACACGGTGAAGAACCTCGCCGACGAGGAGATGAAGGTCATCACCGACGGCGACCAGGGTGTGCGGCGCATCACGAAGCTGATGGACCCGGCCACCGCCACCGGCGAGTACATCGGCGTCACCCTCATCGAGGCCGAGGCCGCCGAGGAGCTCGCCGACGCACTGAAGGCGAC
Organism: Streptomyces sp. NPDC005803; assembly: GCF_040630435.1. Classification (NCBI taxonomy): domain Bacteria; kingdom Bacillati; phylum Actinomycetota; class Actinomycetes; order Kitasatosporales; family Streptomycetaceae; genus Streptomyces; species Streptomyces sp. NPDC005803. The sequence goes on from NZ_JBEXXO010000007.1 coordinate 307,583, forward strand.
GTTCGAACGCGACCCGGACCTCTACTACGAGGACGGCTACCAGGAGCTCGTCGACCGCGGCTTCACGGTCGACGTGGCCCCGATCGGTGACGTGACCTGGGTCGAGATCGACAACCACGACGACCTCGCGAAGGGCAGGGAGATCGCGTGCCGGTACTGACCCGACTCATCCCCTCCCCGGTCTTCGTCGACATCAGCCGGGGCGCCATGGACGACCTGGCCGGCCTGCTCGTCGACCAGCGGATCTCCGCGTCCGGCAAGCTCGCGATCGCCATCAGCGGCGGCTCGGGACAGGCGCTGCGCGAGAAGCTCGCGCCGGCGCTGCCGGGCGCCGACTGGTACTGCGTCGCGGGCGGCGACATCGATGCCGCGGTGAAGCTGGCCGACGACATCAAGGGCAAGCGCTACGACGCCGTGGTCGGCCTCGGCGGCGGCAAGATCATCGACGTGGCGAAGTACGCCGCGGCCCGGGTCGGCCTGCCGCTCGTCTCGGTCGCCACGAACCTCGCCCATGACGGTCTGTGCTCGCCCGTCGCCACCCTGGACAACGACAACGGCCGGGGCTCCTACGGTGTCCCGATGCCGATCGCCATGGTCATCGACCTCTCGGTGATCCGCGAGGCCCCGGACCGCTTCGTGCGCTCGGGCGTCGGCGACGCGATCTCCAACATCTCCGCGATCGCCGACTGGGAACTCTCGCACCAGGTCAACAACGAGCAGATCGACGGACTGGCCGCCGCCATGGCCCGTACGGCCGGCGAAGCCGTACTGCGCCACCCCGGCACCGTCGCCGACGACGAGTTCCTCACGGTCCTGGCCGAGTCGCTCGTGCTCTCCGGCATCGCCATCTCGATCAGCGGCGACACCCGCCCCTCGTCGGGCGCCTGCCACGAGATCAGCCACGCCTTCGACCTGCTCTTCCCCAGGCGCGCCGCCAGCCACGGCGAGCAGGTCGGCCTCGGCGCCGCCTTCGCCATGCACCTGCGCGGCGCCCAGGAGGAGTCCGGGCTCTTCGCCGACGTGCTCCGCCGGCACGGTCTGCCGGTCCTGCCCGAGGAGATCGGCTTCACCGTCGACGAGTTCGTGCAGGCCGTCGACTACGCCCCGCAGACCCGTCCGGGACGCTTCACGGTCCTGGAGCACCTCAACCTGTCCACCGACCAGATCAGGGACGCGTACGCCGACTATGCCAAGACCATCAGTAGCTGAACTCCGCCCGGTCGTTCACCCCCCGGGCGTCAAGGACCGGCGCAGCGGCGAACACTGGGCGGGCCGGATCTACATGCGCGAGGTCTCGCTGCGTGTGGACCGGTACCTGGTGAACACCAAGGTGACGCCCAACCAGCTGACGTATCTGATGACCGTCGCCGGTGTGCTCGCCGCTCCGGCCCTGCTCGTCCCGGGCATCCCCGGCGCGCTGCTCGGCGTCCTCATGGTCCAGCTCTACCTGCTGCTGGACTGTGTCGACGGCGAGCTCGCCCGCTGGAAGAAGCAGTTCTCCCTGGGCGGGGTCTATCTGGACCGGGTCGGCGCCTACCTCTGTGACGCCGCCGTGCTGGTCGGCTTCGGCCTGCGCGCCGCGGACCTGTGGGGAACGGGACGCATCGACTGGCTGTGGGCCTTCCTGGGCACGCTCGCCGCGCTGGGCGCCATCCTGATCAAGGCCGAGACCGACCTGGTCGGGGTCGCACGCCACCAGGGCGGCCTGCCGCCGGTCAAGGAGGCCGCCTCCGAGCCGCGCTCGTCCGGCATGGCGTTCGCCCGCCGGGCCGCCGGCGCGCTCAAGTTCCACCGGCTGATCCTCTGCGTCGAGGCGTCGTTCGTCATCCTGGTCGCGGCCGTCCTGGACGCGGTCCGCGACGACCTCTTCTTCAGCCGCCTGGCGGTCGCGGTGCTGGCCGGCATCGCCCTGCTGCAGACCCTCCTCCACCTCGTGTCGGTCCTGGCATCGAGCAGGCTGAAGTGAGCACCCCCATGAAACTCGGCGCGGTCATCATCACCATGGGCAACCGCCCGGCCGAGCTGCGCGCCCTGCTCGACTCGGTCGCCGCCCAGGACGGCGACCGGATCGAGGTGGTCGTCGTCGGCAACGGTTCCCCCGTCCCGGACGTCCCCCCGGGCGTGCGGACCGTCGAGCTGCCAGAGAACCTCGGCATCCCCGGCGGCCGCAACGTGGGCATCGAGGCCTTCGGGCCCTCCGGCGCCGACGTCGACGCCCTGCTCTTCCTCGACGACGACGGGCACCTGCCGCTCACCGACACCGCCGAGCTGTGCCGGCAGGCGTTCGAGGCCGATCCGAGGCTCGGCATCATCAGCTTCCGGATCGCCGACCCGGACACCGGGGAGACCCAGCGCCGCCACGTACCGCGGCTGCGCGCCGCCGACCCGATGCGCTCCTCGCGGGTGACGACCTTCCTCGGCGGCGCCAACGCCGTGCGCACCCGGGTCATCGCGGAGGTCGGCCCGCTGCCGGGCGACTTCTTCTACGCGCACGAGGAGACCGACCTCGCCTGGCGGGCGCTGGACGCCGGCTGGCAGATCGACTACCGCGCCGACATGGTCCTCAACCACCCCACGACCGCTCCGTCCCGGCACGCCCTCTACCACCGCATGGTGGCCCGGAACCGGGTCTGGCTGGCCCGGCGCAACCTGCCCGCGCCCCTGGTCCCCGTGTACCTCGGCGTGTGGCTGCTGCTGACCCTGCTCCGCAAGCCCTCGGGCCCGGCGCTGAAGGCGTGGTTCGGCGGCTTCCGTGAGGGCTGGTCCACGCCCTGCGGACCGCGCCGTCCGATGAAGTGGCGTACGGTGTGGCGGCTGACCAGACTCGGCCGCCCTCCGGTGATCTGAGAGGGTTCGCCTCTGGGAGCATGAGGCGTAAGTTTTCTTGTCGGGACCTGTCCGCCCTGTGCCGCGCCCACGACTGGCTGCGCGTTTTGAATACGAGAGTTTCATCTGGTGAGTGACACAACCCATGACGGTGCTGTTGCGTTGAGCACCCCGCCATCGGCCGACGACGGTATGAGCCCTGCCGCACTGGCCGCCAAGTACGGTCTGACGGTCAGCGGCGCCCGGCCCGGGCTCTTCGAGTACGTGCGCCAGCTCCGCGGGCGACGCCACTTCATCATGGCGTTCTCCCGGGCCAAGCTGACCGCTCAGTACAGCGACGCCAAGCTGGGTCAGTTGTGGCAGGTGGCCACCCCGCTCCTGAACGCCGCGGTCTACTTCGTCATCTTCGGCGTGATCCTCGGCACGAAGAGGGGGATGGACCCGGAGGTCTTCATCCCGTTCCTGGTGACCGGGGTCTTCGTCTTCACCTTCACCCAGAGTTCGGTGATGGCCGGGGTCCGCGCCATCTCCGGCAACCTCGGGCTGGTGCGGGCCCTGCACTTCCCGCGCGCCTCGCTGCCCATCTCGTTCTCGCTCCAGCAGCTCCAGCAGCTGCTGTACTCGATGATCGTGCTGGTCGCGGTGACCGCGGCACTCGGCAGCTATCCCACGCTCTCCTGGCTGCTGGTGATCCCCGCCCTGGCCATGCAGTTCCTCTTCAACACCGGACTGGCGCTGATCATGGCGAGGCTCGGGGCCAAGACGCCCGACCTGGCCCAGCTGATGCCGTTCATCATGCGGACCTGGATGTACGCCTCCGGCGTCATGTTCTCCATCCGGGTGATGCTCGCCGACAAGCCGGCCTGGATCGGCACCGTGCTGCAGTACAACCCGGCGGCCATCTACATGGACCTGATCCGCTTCGCGATGATCGACGGGTACGGCGCCGAGAACCTGCCGGCGCACGTCTGGGTGGTGGGTCTCGCCTGGGCGGTGCTGACGGGCGCCGTGGGCTTCGTGTACTTCTGGAAGGCAGAGGAGCGGTACGGCCGTGGCTGAGGACAACACCGCGGGGCGCGTCCCCACCGTGATCGCCGACGACGTGCACATCGTGTACCGCGTCAACGGCGGCGGCGGTGGCAAGGGCGGCGCCACCGCGGCACTGAGCCGGATACTGCGCCGCGGCAAGGGTGAGGAGCGCGGGGTCCGCAAGGTGCACGCCGTACGCGGCGTCTCCTTCACCTCCTACCGGGGCGAGGCCATCGGCCTCATCGGTACGAACGGCTCCGGCAAGTCCACCCTGCTGCGGGCCATCGCCGGACTCCTGCCGACCGAGCACGGCAAGGTGTACACGGACGGACAGCCCTCGCTGCTCGGGGTGAACGCGGCGCTCATGAGCGACCTGACGGGCGAGCGCAACGTGGTGCTCGGCGGGCTCGCCATGGGGATGAGCCGCGAGGAGATCCGCGAGCGGTACCAGGACATCGTCGACTTCTCCGGCATCAACGAGAAGGGCGACTTCATCACCCTGCCGATGCGGACGTACTCCTCCGGCATGGCGGCCCGGCTGCGCTTCTCCATCGCCGCCGCCAAGAACCACGACGTCCTCATGATCGACGAGGCGCTGGCGACCGGTGACCGCAAGTTCCAGATCCGCTCCGAGGAGCGCATCAGGGAGCTCCGCAAGGAGGCCGGCACCGTCTTCCTGGTCAGTCACAGCAACAAGTCGATCAGGGACACCTGCGACCGGGTGCTGTGGCTGGAAAAGGGCGAGCTGCTGATGGACGGCCCGACCGACGAGGTGCTCAAGGCGTACGAGCGCGACACGGGCAAGTAGGGCCTCGCGCACACCCGCACCGCAGCGGCCTTCGCCGGAGCATTCCGGCGAAGGCCGCTGCGCTGCTTCCGGATGGTGCGCCGCGCCCCGGGCGTCCACGGCTCGCGGTACGGCTCCGGGCAAGATCTCCTCCCGCCGGATGACGTCAACATCGGCGCGCGAGGGGAAAGTTGGCAGGGCGAAGCGCGCAGGTGCCGCCCGCCCCGCACCCCGGCGTATGGATCAGCCCTGTACAACGTAAGCTGTACCGGTGCTGATTCGTTGCAAAGTGGGGCGATACCGCCTGGGCGGACGGCCCGTAGCCGTCCTCCGCACTCGGGAGAGCGGGCGGCGTGTCCGGAATGGGATGTTTTGGGTCAGCAGTGTAGAACGGGAGATGTGACGGCTATGGCGGAAGATCTCCAGCTCCGAAGTGCTCACGCCGTCCCCGCGCAGGGCGGTCCGCAGTGACCCGTACCCCGCAGGCGCGGCTTGATTCCGCCGTACCCACAACCCTTGACAAGGCCGCCGACGAGAACTTTCCGGTAGCCCCCTTCTTCCTGCCGCGCGCCTGGCGCGACGATCTGATGGCGGTCTACGGCTTCGCCCGGCTCGTCGACGACATCGGCGACGGCGACCTCGCCCCCGGCGGCGCCGACGCCCGGCACCTCGGTCTCGACCCGGCCCAGGGCGAGGACCGGCTCGCGATGCTCGACGCGCTCGAGACGGACCTGCGACGGATCTTCGCCACCACCGGCGAGAGCCCGCACCACCCGCTCCTGCGGGCACTGCGCCCCACCGTGCGGCGCCGCGCGCTGACCCCCGAACCCTTCCTCGGCCTCGTCGAGGCCAACCGGCAGGACCAGAAGATCCGCCGCTACGGGACGTACGAGGAGCTCCTCGCCTACTGCGAGCTGTCCGCCAACCCCGTCGGCCGCCTGGTCCTCCAGCTCACCGGGACCGCGAGCCCCGAGCGCGTCCGCCGCTCCGACGCCGTCTGCACGGCACTGCAGATCGTCGAGCACCTGCAGGACGTCAGCGAGGACCTCGGCCGTGACCGGATCTATCTGCCGGCCGACGACATGGCCAGGTTCCATGTCACCGAATCCGACCTGGCGGCGCCCTCCGCGAACGCGTCGGTGCGGGCGCTGATCGCGTACGAGGCCGAACGCGCGGCCGATCTGCTGAATGAAGGCACCCCCCTGGTGGGTAGCGTCCACGGCAGGCTCAAGCTGCTTCTCGCCGGATTCGTGGGAGGGGGGCGTGCCGCCCTCACCGCGATCGCGGCCGCCGGGTTCGACGTACTGCCCGGACCCCCCAAACCCACCAAGCCCAGCCTGCTGCGCGAGGTGGGAGTTGTTTTGCGAAGAGCGCGTAGAGAGGGGTGAGCCGGACCGTGGAGGGACAGACGACGTACATGTCGGCACCGGTACAGGCCGCATACAGTTACTGCGAGGCGGTCACCGGACAGCAGGCGCGTAACTTCGCGTACGGCATCAGGCTGCTGCCCGTCGAGAAGCGGCAGGCCATGTCGGCCCTGTACGCCTTCTCCCGGCGGGTCGACGACATCGGTGACGGCGAACTGGAGCCGGAGACCAAGCGCGTCCGCCTGGAGAGCACCCGCGCGGTGCTGGACCGGATCCGCGGCGGAGCGGTCGAGGAGGACGACACCGACCCGGTGGCCGTCGCGCTCGCCGACGCCGCGCGCCGCTTCCCGCTGCCGCTCGAAGGGCTCGACGAGCTCATCGACGGCGTGCTGATGGACGTGCGCGGGGCGACCTACGAGACGTGGGACGACCTCAGGGTCTACTGCCGGTGCGTCGCCGGAGCGATCGGCCGCCTGAGCCTGGGCGTCTTCGGTACGGAACCGGGCGCTCCGGGCACCGAGCGCGCGGCCGAGTACGCCGACACGCTCGGCCTCGCGCTGCAGCTGACGAACATCCTGCGCGACGTACGCGAGGACGCCGGCAACGGGCGCACCTACCTGCCCGCCGACGACCTCGCCAAGTTCGGCTGCTCCGCGGGCTTCCACCGGGCCACCCCGCCGCCCGGCTCCGACTTCGCCGGACTGGTCCACTTCGAGGTCCGGCGCGCCCGGGCGCTGTTCGCCGAGGGCTACCGGCTGCTGCCGATGCTCGACCGGCGCAGCGGCGCCTGTGTGGCGGCCATGGCCGGCATCTACCGCCGGCTCCTCGACCGGATCGAGCGCGACCCCGAGGCCGTGCTCCGCGGCCGGGTCTCCCTCCCGGGTCATGAGAAGGCGTACGTGGCCGTGCGCGGCCTGTCGGGTCTGGACGCGCGCCACATCTCGCGCCGCACGACCCGGGGGCGTGTCTGAATGCGTCACACAGACATCTCGCGCACCATGTGCACCATGGATGATCTCTTCGTGCGACGGGCAACCCCCGGCCACGCGGATGCGTCCCTGACTGAAAAGACCTGGCGAGAGGGGGACGCATGACGCAGGATGCCCTGCGTTCCTCGCGCGCGGTCGTGATCGGTGGCGGACTCGCCGGCATGACGGCGGCGCTGCGCCTGGCCGACGCCGGACTTGACGTGACCCTGCTCGAAGGGCGGCCCCGGCTCGGCGGCCTCGCCTTCTCCTTCCGGCGCGGCGAGCTGACGGTCGACAACGGCCAGCACGTCTACCTGCGCTGCTGCACCGCCTACCGCTGGTTCCTCGACCGGGTCGACGGCGCGGCCCTGGCGCCGCTGCAAAGCCGTCTGGACGTGCCCGTCCTCGACGTGGGGCGGCCCTCGGGTCCCCGGCTCGGACGGCTGCGCCGCAACGGCCTCCCGGTCCCGCTCCACCTCGCCGCGGGACTGGCCGCCTACCCGCACCTCTCGCTCGCCGAGCGCGCGAGCGTCGGACGGGCCGCGCTGGCGCTCGGCCGGCTGGACCCGGACGACCCCGCGCTCGACGACGTCGACTTCGGCAGCTGGCTCGCCCGGCACGGCCAGTCGCCCCGCACCGTCGAGGCCCTCTGGGACCTGGTCGGCGTGGCCACGCTCAACGCCACCGCCCCGAACTCCTCGCTCGCGCTCGCCGCGAAGGTCTTCAAGACCGGACTCCTCTCCGAGCCGGGCGCCGCCGACATCGGCTGGGCCTCCGTGCCGCTCGGCGACGTCCACGACACGCTCGGCCGCAAGGCCCTGGACTCCGCGGGCGTGCGCACCGAACTGCGGACGAAGGCCAGCTCGCTCACCCGCACCGACGACGGACGCTGGGTGGTCGACACGGGCGCCGAACGCATCGAGGCGGACACCGTCGTGCTGGCCGTACCGCAGCGCGAGGCCCACGACCTGCTGCCGGAGGGTGCGCTCGACGCACCGGAGCGGCTGCTGGAGATCGGCACCTCGCCGATCCTCAACGTGCACGTGGTCTACGACCGCAAGGTGCTCAGGCAGCCCTTCTTCGCCGCTCTCGGCTCGCCGGTCCAGTGGGTCTTCGACCGGACCGAGGCCTCCGGCCTCACCGGTCCCGGTCAGTACCTCGCGGTCTCCCAGTCCGCCGCCGGCGAGGAGATCGACCTGCCCGTCGCCGAGCTCCGCGCGCGCTACCTGCCCGAGCTGGAGCGGCTCCTGCCCGCCGCCCGCGGGGCCGGGATCAGGGACTTCTTCGTCACCCGGGAGCGTACGGCGACCTTCGCGCCCGCTCCCGGCGTCGGCCGGCTGCGGCCGGGGACGCGCACCCGCGCCTCCGGCCTCTTCCTGGCCGGCGCATGGACCGCCACCGGCTGGCCCGCCACGATGGAGGGTGCCGTCCGCAGCGGTGCCGGCGCCGCGGACGCCGCGCTCCTGGCACTCGGCCGCCCCCACGAACATCCGCTGCAGGAGGCGGCATGAGCAGTACCACCGGAACAAGAGGAGAGTCAGTGACCCCGGCGAATCCGGCTTCCGACACCGTGGCGGACACCACGGACGTCACCGCGCTTCTGGAGCGCGGACGGGCCCTTTCCGCGCCGGTGCTCCGGGCCGCCGTTGACCGGCTCGCACCGCCCATGGACACCGTGGCCGCCTATCACTTCGGCTGGATCGATGCCCAGGGCAGGCCCTCCGACGGCGACGGCGGCAAGGCCGTCCGCCCGGCGCTGGCCCTGCTGTCCGCCGAGGCGGCCGGCGCCGCGGCCGAGGCCGGCGTCCCCGGCGCCGTGGCCGTCGAACTCGTGCACAACTTCTCGCTGCTGCACGACGACCTGATGGACGGCGACGAGCAGCGCCGCCACCGCGACACGGTGTGGAAGGTGCACGGCCCCGCCCAGGCGATCCTCGTCGGCGACGCGCTGTTCGCCCTGGCCAACGAGATCCTGCTGGAGCTCGGCACCGTGGAGGCGGGCCGCGCGGCCCGGCGGCTGACCTCGGCCACCCGCAAGCTCATCGACGGGCAGGCCCAGGACATCTCCTACGAGCACCGCGAGCGGGTCACCGTCGAGGAGTGCCTGGAGATGGAGGGCAACAAGACCGGCGCCCTGCTCGCCTGCGCCTGCTCCATCGGAGCGGTGCTCGGCGGCGCCGACGACCGGACCGCCGACGTCCTGGAGGCGTACGGCTACCACCTCGGCCTCGCCTTCCAGGCGGTCGACGACCTGCTGGGGATCTGGGGCGACCCCGAGTCCACCGGCAAGCAGACCTGGAGCGATCTGCGCCAGCGCAAGAAGTCCCTGCCGGTCGTCGCCGCGCTCGCCGCGGGCGGGCCGGCCTCGGAGCGTCTGGGCGAGCTGCTCGCCGCCGACGCGAAGAGCAATGACTTCGACAGCTTCTCCGAAGAGGAGTTCGCCGCCCGTGCGGCGCTCATCGAGGAGGCGGGCGGCCGCGAGTGGACCGCCCAGGAGGCACGTCGTCAGCATGCGGTCGCCATCGAGGCGTTGCATGGTGTGAACATGCCTGAAACCGTGCGGGCGCAGCTCACGGCGCTCGCGGACTTCGTCGTCGTACGAAAGAGATGATCACCATCCCCTCCATATGACTCGCAGTCGCCGGCCGGCGCCCGCCACGGGCGCCGGCCGACGGAGACCCCAGCACAGCAGAGGACCAACTGCACGAAGGGGAAGCCATGACAGCGACGACCGACGGAAGCACCGGGGCTGTTGACCCCCGGGCAGCCTCGGCCAGTGAACCGACAACCGAATCGACCATCGTCGCGGACGGCTTACTCGCCGCCGCGCGGCGGGCCGCGGAGCGCTCGGTGGAGCACCTCCTCGGCAGGCAGGACGAACAGGGCTGGTGGAAGGGCGACCTCGCCACCAACGTCACGATGGACGCCGAGGACCTCCTGCTCCGGCAGTTCCTCGGCATCCAGGACGCCGCCACGGTCCAGGCGGCCGGCCGCTTCATCCGCGGCGAGCAGCTCGGCGACGGCACCTGGGCCACCTTCCACGGGGGTCCAGGGGACCTCTCCGCCACCATCGAGGCGTACGTGGCCCTGCGCCTGGCCGGGGACCGGCCGGACGAACCGCACATGGCCCGCGCCGCGGGGTGGGTCAGGGAGCAGGGCGGCATCGCGGCGAGCCGCGTGTTCACCCGGATCTGGCTGGCCCTCTTCGGCTGGTGGAAATGGGACGACCTGCCGGAACTGCCGCCCGAGCTGATGTTCTTCCCCAAGTGGGCCCCGCTCAACATCTACGACTTCGGCTGCTGGGCCCGCCAGACCATCGTGCCGCTCACCGTCGTCTCCGCGAAGCGGCCGGTACGGCCCGCCCCCTTCGCCCTGGACGAGCTGCACACCGATCCGGCCGAACCGAACCCGCCGCGCCGCCCCGCCCCGGCCGCCACCTGGGACGGCGTCTTCCAGCGCCTCGACAAGGCGCTGCACCTCTACCACCGGATCGCCCCCCGCCGGCTGCGCCGGGTCGCCATGAACGCGGCGGCCCGCTGGATCATCGAGCGCCAGGAGAACGACGGATGCTGGGGCGGCATCCAGCCGCCCGCCGTGTACTCCGTCATCGCCCTGCATCTGCTCGGGTACGACCTCGGCCATCCGGTGATGCGGGCCGGGCTCGAGTCGCTCGACCGGTTCGCGGTCTGGCGCGAGGACGGGTCCCGCATGATCGAGGCCTGCCAGTCCCCGGTCTGGGACACCTGCCTCGCCACCATCGCGCTCGCCGACGCGGGGGTCGCTCCCGACCACCCCGCGCTGGTGAAGGCGGCGGACTGGATGCTGGGCGAGGAGATCGTGCGGCCGGGCGACTGGTCCGTCCGCAGGCCCCAACTGGCCCCTGGCGGATGGGCGTTCGAATTCCATAACGACAACTACCCCGATATCGACGACACCGCCGAAGTGGTCCTCGCGCTGCGCCGGGTCCGCCACCCGGATCAGGCACGGGTCGAGGCCGCCATCGAGCGGGGCGTGCGCTGGAACGTGGGCATGCAGTCCCGCAACGGCGCCTGGGGGGCCTTCGACGCCGACAACACCAGCGCGTTCCCCAACCGGCTGCCGTTCTGCGACTTCGGTGAGGTCATCGACCCGCCGTCCGCCGACGTCACCGGGCACGTGGTGGAGATGCTCGCCATCGAGGGTCACTCCGGGCACCCCGCAACCCGGCGCGGAATCGAGTGGCTGCTCGCCGAACAGGACGCGGCCGGCGGCTGGTTCGGCCGCTGGGGCGTCAACTACGTCTACGGGACGGGGTCGGTGGTGCCTGCCCTGATCGCCGCCGGACTGCCCGCCTCGCACCCCTCCATCCGCTGTGCGGTCGGCTGGCTGGAATCCGTCCAGAACGACGACGGCGGATGGGGCGAGGACCTGCGTTCGTACAACGAGGACAAGTGGATCGGCCACGGAGCCTCGACGGCTTCCCAGACAGCCTGGGCCCTGCTCGCACTCCTCGCGGCCGGACGGCGGGACACCGTGTCCGTCTCACGCGGCATCACCTGGCTGGCCGAGACCCAGCAGGCCGACGGCTCCTGGGACGAGCCGTACTTCACCGGGACCGGCTTCCCCTGGGACTTCTCCATCAATTACCACCTCTACCGGCAGGTCTTCCCGCTGACCGCACTGGGACGGTACGTGCACGGCGACCCGTTCGCCGGCCGCACGGCGGTCCGCGAGGGGGCCTGATGGGCGATGCCACGGGGCCGGCCGGCCCCGACGCCCCGTTGCTCATCGCCTGCGCGCTGGGCATCGAGCACCTGGCCCTGCGCACCGGCAGGGGCAGGGCGGGCACCGCCCCGGGCCCGGTGACCGTACTGCGTACGGGCATGGGGCCGAAGGCGGCCGAAACGGCCGTGGCGAGGGCGCTCGGCGAGGGCCGGGCGCTCGGCGCCGCGGTCATCGCCGCGGGGTTCTGCGCCGGGCTCGCACCCGGCATGCACCCCGGGGACCTGGTGGTGGCCGACGAGACCCGGGCAGCCGGGCAGTCGCTCACCTGCACCGGCACGGAACTGCTCGCCGACGCACTCGCCAGGGCCGTACCCGGACGCACCGTCCACACCGGTCCGCTGACCGGCTCCGATCATGTCGTTCGAGGACCTGAACGGGCCGAGCTGCGGGCCACCGGAGCGATCGCGGTGGACATGGAGTCCGCCGCGACCCTGCACACCGCCACCCGGTCCGGGCCACGCCCGGTTGCGGCCGTACGGGTGGTCGTGGACGCTCCGGAGCACGAGCTCGTCCGCATCGGCACGGTCCGCGGTGGAATATCGGCTTTCCGCGTCCTCCGTGCCGTCCTGCCGGCTTTCTATGAATGGCACCGATCTTTGCTGCTCCCCAGGAGGTGAGCTAGATGGCCATGCCGCTCCGTCAGTCCATCAAGGTTGCGACGTACCTCATTGAACAGAAGGTCCGAAAGCGGGAGAAGTTTCCGCTGATCGTCGAGCTGGAGCCGTTGTTCGCCTGCAATCTCGCCTGCGAAGGCTGCGGGAAGATCCAGCACCCGGCCGGCGTCCTCAAGCAGCGGATGCCGGTGGCCCAGGCCGTCGGCGCGGTGCTCGAATCGGGTGCCCCGATGGTCTCCATCGCGGGCGGCGAGCCGCTGATGCACCCGCAGATCGATGAGATCGTCCGGCAGTTGGTGGCGAAGAGGAAGTACGTCTTCCTCTGCACCAACGCGATGCTGCTGCGGAAGAAGATCGAGAAGTTCACGCCCTCGCCCTATTTCGCGTTCGCCGTCCACATCGACGGGCTGCGCGAGCGCCATGACGAATCGGTCGCCAAGGAGGGGGTGTTCGACGAGGCGGTGGCGGCGATCAAGGAGGCCAAGCGGCGCGGTTTCCGGGTCACGACCAACTCCACGTTCTTCAACACGGACACGCCCCAGACCATCATCGAGGTCCTCAACTACCTCAACGACGACCTGAAGGTCGACGAGATGATGATCTCGCCCGCCTACGCCTACGAGAAGGCGCCCGACCAGGAGCACTTCCTGGGTGTCGAGCAGACCCGTGAGCTGTTCAAGAAGACCTTCGCGGGCGGCAACCGGAGCAGGTGGCGCCTGAACCACTCGCCGCTCTTCCTGGACTTCCTGGAGGGCAAGGCGGACTTCCCGTGCACCGCGTGGGCCATTCCCAACTACTCCCTGTTCGGCTGGCAACGGCCCTGCTACCTGATGAGCGACGGGTACGTGCCGACGTACCGGCAGCTCATCGAGGAGACCGACTGGGACAAGTACGGCCGCGGCAAGGACCCGCGCTGCGCCAACTGCATGGCGCACTGCGGTTACGAGCCCACCGCCGTACTCGCCACCATGGGGTCGCTGAAGGAATCCCTGCGCGCGGCGCGGGAGACCGTCGGCGGGAACCGGTGAGGTGACGGCCGCCGGAGAGCCGGTGCCGCCGGCTCTCCTCGCGCCGCCGGCCCGGCCCGCTCACGATGCGCCGCCCCTCGCGGCGCGTCCGGGCGGGCCGGGCAGGCGGCGGTCGGCGCGGGGGGCCCCCGGGGCACCCC